>NVVX01000041.1 GCA_002733545.1 Alkaliphilus sp. | reverse complement strand
CCACTTATCATGGTAAAAAGTTGTTCTCTACAAACGCTTCACTTAATCCTACTATCAAAAATCGGATTGGATTAAAGAGATGCTCTCTGGTAGAGTTAATGCTTGTAGGTTTTCAGGTTTCAATCATTTAGTACATCTAAAAAGCATACATGCATCTTGCAGACATGCCTAAAAAGAAGACAAAGACTACATCAAAGGGCAGAACAACTCTGCTCTTTTTACATTTCTAAATTTATATTATCATGATTGTTATTTATATGCAAATCAAATTTTCAGTAGTGGCTAACAGTAATCCTACTGTAATTCGAAAATTTCAATTGAGGCTCCTGCTGCAATTCGAAAAATCTATGTATTTGCACGCAAAATGTGTCTAATTTAATTTGCAATTTAGCCCTAGTTTAATTCGAAAATCGACAATTGAGCTCTTTGATCACTCTTCGGATTTGTCTTGCGCTCTCAACATTGATGCCAGTAGTCGGCTCATCTAAAAATAGTATTTATTGATTATGAATGATGCCGGTTACTATAGTCAGCTTTCTCTTCATACCTTTTGAATAAGCTTTAAATGGTCGATCGTCTGTATCATCCAAAGAGAATTGTTTGAGCAGTTCTTTTGCTCTCTTTTCCCGAGTCTATTTTTTCATATCATAAAGAGATGCACAAAAAACTATGACTTGAAATGAACAGAACTCATTCTTGAACTCTGTTCATTTCAGAGTCAAATTTTTTATGCGTTTTCTTTATCATTTTCATTGCAAGGGCGATTCTTATCCTTACCGTGACATTTTTCAATGAGTTCATCACTGCATTTACCGYYTTYWGGYCGYAAYTCAGGATGATCACARTTTGATTTACACATTYTTYTTCRYCTCCYTTCKRCAACATGAATGATTCTTAGWRCCKGWTTTTGWACAYTCYGTTTCAATTTTTTCTAAYTCRSTYARYTCAACAATTTCTTTTGCTACTTTTCTTAGCAAATCTCGATCCACATAATAATGGGTAAAATATCCTCTTTTTTCTCCTTTAACAATCTCAGTATTTCTAAGGATTTTTAAGTGTTGGGACACTGCAGATTCAGACATATCGAGTCTTTTAGCAAGCGCTCCAACACAGAAATCATGTTGAAGAAGGAGTTTAACTAAGTTGTATCTTGTTTCTTCAGATAAAGCTTTCATTATTTCAATTAATTCAGACATGATAACCTCCGTAACTTAATGATATCTAATTAAGTACTATCTAAATTAGATTATAAAACACTTAATTAAATTAATCAAGACTTTTGAATTATTTTATAGAAATTAGTTGTTAAAATTCATACAAAAACAGAAAACCAATTGAGCAGATCAACGTTATAGTTAGGATAAATATTCGATATTGACAAAAGTTGAAAATAGGACTATACTATATTCATATTAACTATATGCATAAAGAACATAGATGATTATGAGGTGATAATTTTATGAAAGAAGATCATGCTTTATTCTGTAATAGCAAACATCATAAAATGGAAAGATTTTTGGAAGTATGCCTTTTGCTTCTCTTACACGATGAGGCTGGGTATGGTTATGGATTAATCGAACAATTGGCTTATTTTGGATTTAAAGAAGATGAACTCAATGTCAGTACGCTTTATCGGACCCTTCGGAAAATGGAAAATGATGCATGGGTAACGTCATATTGGGAAGAAGGTGGCCCGGGACCAAAGCGAAGAGTGTATATGATTACTGAGAATGGCAAACAGGAGTTAGCTCAATGGGTTATGATTTTAAAAGCTAGAAAAGCACGTATTACAAGGCTGATTGAACGTTATGAAGACCTTGATATCAGCAAAGGATTGGAGGATGAGCATGGAACAATTTAAAATTAATTATATACGAATCATTTTTTTAGTCCTGTTTGTAGGGGTTATGATGAAAGGTACACCAATGCTTTGGCTTGGGATATTTGGCATAAGTCTGATTGCAGCATTGTTTTTTGGCAGAATTTATTGTGGATGGATTTGTCCAATGAATACAGCGATGATTGGAACAGAAAAATTGACGATGAAATTGAATATAAAATTGAAGAATACGCCAAAATGGATGGCATCGGGGTGGTTAGCGTGGGTATTATTGCTAGGTTCAGCTGCTGCCAGGATGCTACTTAAAAAAGTAGTTGGAGTGGACGTTTCTGTATTGCTTTATTTACTGATTATTTCAGTGTTGGTAACGTTTAGATATAAACCGGAAGTTTTTCACAATAAAATATGCCCCTTTGGTGTTTTGCAGAGTCTAACAGGGCGATTCGCCTATTTTTCACGAAAAGTTGATCCGATGAAATGTGTTGGATGCAAATTGTGTGAAAAGACATGTCCTTCAGGAGCTGTTGTAGTATTCGCAGAAGACAAAAAAGCTAGCATTGATTCAAGCTTGTGCCATCAGTGCTTAAATTGTACGTTGATATGTCCTAAAGAAGCCATTGATTATGGCAAAACAAAGAAAAGGTAGGGTGATAAAAAATGAAAATATTCGATATGATGGATTTGGAAGCAGAAGGTTATGAGAAGAGAATGGTCAATGTGTTTTTTCAAAATGAGATGTTTAAGACTAGAGTTATTGTGCTGGAAGAAAACGGTAAAATACCGGAATGCCAAATGGACAGTTATGTTTTATTTTATGTGGTAAAAGGTGAGGTCACTATAAAAAAGAATAATGAAATAGCTTTGCTTAAAGAGAATCAAGTCTTCATAACAGAACCTGCCCAGATTTCCATGGAAAGCATTACAGGAGCAAGGCTCATGGGCGTTCAAATTAAAGCAATAGAATAGGAGTGAGAGATTATGGCGACCATTATAACAATCTACAGCCTTTTGGGCATCAGCTTAATCGTTTCTTTTATGAAAAGCAAAGATAAAACCTTGAAAGCATTCAAAGTGGCAGGAAAGGCTCTTTTGAAATCTGCACCTAGTTTGCTGACGGTGCTTGGCATCGTGGGATTAACTTTGGGGATTCTAACACCGGAAACCATTTCAGGTTTGGTGGGTGCTGAAGCTGGTTTTATGGCAACGATCTTAGCAGCAGTTTTAGGTGCCATAACTTTAATTCCTTCACTTGTGGCCTTTCCCTTGGCAGGATCGCTCGTACGGTCAGGAGCGACAGTTGTGACGATATCAGCATTCGTTACAACACTTGTTATGGTGGGATTTGTTACAGCACCTATGGAGATTAGAATATTAGGAAAGAAATTTACATTACTCCGAAATGGATTAGGATTTTTAGCGGCACTGATTATTGCGCTTATTATGGGGGTGATTCTATAATGAAACAGGTTAAAAAGTTTAAATTCCCAATAATCATCCTTATCATTTTCATTGGATTAGCTATATGGTATCCAAGTATTGCTTATAAGTCATCAAGAGTCACGTTAGATTATTTTAAAGAAATGGCATTCATCATGCCCCCGGTTTTTATCCTAATGGGTCTTATGGAAATATGGGTGCCAAAAGATAAAATACAGAAGTGGTTAGGAAATGGGTCAGGCATTAGAGGAGGCTTAATTTCATTAGCACTTGGCACTTTACCAACCGGACCACTGTATGTTGCATTCCCAATGACAGCCACTTTATTGCGAAAAGGGGCTAGCATAACGAACATGATCATTTTTTTAGGATCATGGGCAGCGCTTAAAATCCCACAGCTGATGGTTGAAATCAAATTTTTAGGAATTCCTTTTACAGGCATAAGATTTGTATTAACCCTTATTGCACTCATTTTTATAGGATTGATAATGGAGTCACTACTTAGACGAAATCTCGGAATGGCATGGCTACCCCCTGAAAATGAGGAAATGATGAAAAAACAAATGGGCAAAACGAAGATGTAGTTGCGTAAAGTCTTCAAGAACGGAGGCTACTATGAGTTATATAGTTAGACTAAAGAATATGTTGATGCCACCATTAATTAGGATGGTTATTAAGCATCCTGAAATTATGGAATCAAAGTTATTTCTAAAAGCCATGGCTATTTTCCCCAATAAAATCAGTAGCACTTATGATAAAAAAATAGAAAAAAGTGGCACGGATTATCAAATGAGCTTCTTAGACGGATTACATTTTATAAAGAATAAACCAGAAAAGGTATTGGACATATGCACCGGCACAGGTTTTGCTGCTATACTGGTTGMAAAACAATTTAAAGATGCAATCATCGAAGCTGTGGATTCAAGTCCTGAAATGATCAGAATCTCGAGAAAAAAAGCAAAACAAAAGAGCTRCGCGAATGTCATATTCAGATTAGGAAATGGGATGAGACTTGATTATTTGGATAATTCCTTCGATTTGATTGTTACAACCAATGCACCAATCTATTTATCAGAAGCTGTACGAGTCTTAAAACCGGAAGGGGAACTATTAGTGGCCTATTCTTTTGGAGGGCAGGTTTTTGATGGAGCTAAAGAAGATATAATCAAATTATTTCACAATAACAAATTGAAACTTGAGAAACTGAAAAGCTCTGACAAAGGGGTGTTTATACTTGGAAGAAAAGAAAAGTAGTGTGTTATTTAATTTTATTGCACCCATTTATGGTCTGTTTTATAATTATCAGAAAAGTCGATATACCGGTATTATTGAAGGAGTTAAGGGTGAAATGAATATATCTTCGTTTGATACGATTATTGATGTAGGCTGCGGTACTGGTGCATTGTGTGCGGTATTAAAAGACAAAGGTATGGGCGTGACAGGAATTGATCCGGCCATAAAAATGTTGAACATTGCCATGAGCAAACCAGAAAATAAGGAGATAGAATTTCTTCAAGCAAATGCACTTGAAGGATTGCCGTTTAAGGACAAAAGCTTTGATGTCGCCATATCATCGTATGTAGCACATGGCTTAGAGGAAGAAGAAAAGAAACGGATGTACGCTGAAATGAGTCGTATCACAAAAAAATATGTTATTATTCATGACTATAATAATGAAAGATCATTTCAGACATCGATTATAGAATGGCTGGAAGGTGGGGATTATTTTCATTTCATCAAGAATGCAGAGTCTGAGATGAAGGAGTGCCTTTCAGAGATGAAAACTTGTTTTGCAGAGGTGAGAATCATTAAGGTGGGCGTAAGAGCTAACTGGTATATTTGTAAGCTAATTGAATAGCATTAATGATAAAAACCCGACATTGTCCTGACGGGTTTTTTGAGTCTAATTGATCTATCATAAATGAAAGAAAGTACCGGAATAAAGGGCCTATTTCTGTGAGGCGCAATCTTTTAGAAAGATGATTAGCCAAATAGATTTAATAGAAGTCGAATAAGATTCTACATAGGATAAGGATTGAAGTTGAGCCTATGCTTTGCGATACTTCATGAAGACAGAGATGTAGGATCTTTTACTTACTTTTTATAGCTGTTTTCCTAGGAAATCACTTTTAAAATCTACTGGTATATTCAATTGATAACCATTTGTATTCATAATCATTAGCTTAACTGCTAAGAGATGAATGTCAGTATTGAGCAAACAAGCAGTTTCGTAAAAGTTGTATCCTATTGAGCGGTTAATAATGTAATCGTTCAAATCATTCCTCCCCCTTAGAGAGATTTTGAGAAATTACTCTTCCGTATCTCGATATTTTTTCGGAGTATATTTTTTGTTTTTTTCTTTTGATCGCCAGTAAATCTCGGTGATTGCCTTAAAAACTTTATCTTGATCTTCTTCACTTAATTCACCTCCAGCAAAGAGCAGGGCTGTTTCATTGATAAATGATTCAGCCTTTTTTTTACCCCTATAGCCATATTTCTCTGTGGCATCAAGCAAAAATGATTCACTTTCTGATAATAACCTAAATTCTTCGTAAATTTATACCATACAGAGGGGGTTTTTATGTTGCTTAATAAAAATTTAAGAGTAGCTTTACCTAAAAAAGGAATTGCGTTTAAAAAAACTAAAAAAGATGGTCCTAAATATGTCTATTTTACTACATCTTCTTATAGAGATAAAAATGGTAAACCAACAAATAAAAGAACAGCTATAGGAAAACTTGATGAAGAAAGCGGTATGCTAATTCCAAATAATAATTATTATAACTTTTTTCCGGATACGAATATTAATTTTTTGCCAAAATCAATATTGGATTTTGGTCCTACATATTTAACGAATTCTATTTTAGATAGACTAAACATTTCTGATTTTTTAACAGATGCTTTTGGGATAAAATTAGCAAGAAGTATTAAGCTTATAGCATATTATATGTGCATAGATAGTAGTGTAATGTTCTATTTAGATGATTTTTGTACTTCGAATTTTATAAAAGATGATCATATGATTACTTCTAGTAATGCAAGTGGTATATTTGACAAAATTACTTATGATGATAAAATGCTATTTTATAAAGAATGGGTTAAACATATTGGTGAAAGTGAGTATATAGCTTATGATGTAACCAGTATTTCAAGTTATTCTGAGAGTCAAAACGATGTAGAGCGTGGTTATAATAGGGATAAAGAAAAGCTTTCTCAAATAAATTTAGGAATGTATTTTGGTGAAGATACAGGTCTTCCTATATTTTATACAAAATATGCAGGCAGTATACTTGATAAGTCTTATTTAAAATATATGATGTTATATAATGATGAGCTTAATATAAATAATGTGAATTTTGTTATGGATAAAGGATTCTACACAAAAGATAACATAATATATATGAAATCTCAAAATTATCCTTTTATTATGTGCGTTTCTAATAAATTAATAACTTCAAATAAATTGTTAGATAAGTATGGAGCATCTATTTCTAGTTATTCAAATTATATTAAAGAGATGGAAGTATATTGTGTTAGAGATGTTGTAAATACCTATGGTGTAAAAACTGATGTGCATATTTATTATGATGAAGATAAAGCAAGAATACAGAAAAAAGATTTATATTGCAAAATAGAAAAATATGAATTCGAACTTAGCCAATTGAAAGCATTAACTAAGAGACAGTATAAATTTTATAGTAAGTATTTTGACGTAGAATTAAATGAAAATGGTGTATTTGAATATATAAAGAACAGTGTAAAGATTGACGAATTAGCTAGGAAACACGGATATTTTATTTTAATAAGCACATTGAAAAATAAAGATTCAAAAGAAGTATTAAGTCTCTATAGAAGAAAAGACAAAGTGGAAAAAAATTTTGATAATTTAAAGAATTATCTTGATTTCAAAAGGCTTAGGACACATAAAGATAGTACAACTGAAGGCAAATTATTTGTAGGCTTTATTAGTTTAATCATAAAATCATATATGGAATATAAATTAAAGGATTATTTCACCAAAAATAATAGCAGTACAGAGAAAATATTTAGGGAGTTAAAAAAAATTAAAATAGTAACGGTAAATAACGGACAGCATCTTATGGCGCCGTTAACATCGAAACAAAAAAAGATACTCAATGAATTTAATATAGTTGAAGATGAAATAATGAGTTATATCAATTCTATTTAGTGTAACTTATTGTATGATTCGACCATAAAAACCACCTTTTTAAACGTACTCGGAAAAAAAAATAAAAAAGCAATTATCTATTTTACAATAAATGGAGTTTTCTTAACGGAATACGTAGCTTTGTGCTGTTTACTTGCTACGCACCCGCTACTTTTAGTCCTTTAAACAACTTTTTAGTGTTATATGCTGCAATTTTAAATCCTAACCAGATTTTTGAGCAGACTAATCCCCTGATTGGCATATTGTCAATTTTATACTTTCGCCTTAGTACAGAGGGTACTCCTTCAATAGCCGCTCTTTGACTTATTGACTTAATGTATTCCTTTGTTTGCATTTCTTCTCGCAGTTTATCTATCTCATGCTGCTTTTGGGTGAACTTCACCAAATTATATTTACTCTGCTGTGTCATCCGACAATTGGCGTGATGTGAACAATTCGTACAATCGTCTTTACTAAATTTAGCAGTATATGTACTTGTTTCTTCGTTATATTCGGATTTGACAGGTTCTTTTTTATTAGCGCATTCTGTAATTACATTTTCTTCCTTGTCAACAGTGAAACTAGAATAACCCATTTTATTTTCAGCAAGTTTTTTCCCTGTTAATTCACTAGGTATTAATTGTATGTCGTTATCTAGTGCCATTTGTGCTAACTCATAGGAGTAATAAGCGCCATCAGTAAACAATTGTATTAAACTAGAATCATCTTCTGTTAAGCTGTTATTTTTAACTTTTTGTTCTTTGTCATCACTTTGCTTATTATTTAACTGTTCACTTTGCCTTATGTTTTGCTTTTGTTCCCACTTATTATCATCCGTGTTTACTGGTTTATGGATATCATGTTCTGCTAATCCATCGTTTCTAGTTTCTTGTTTTTGGTCACTATTTTGTTTGATAATTATCTGTTTGCTTCGTTCCTCTTTACTATCATCAACATCTGCAAAACTACTATCGGTACGAGTAAGCACTTCAATAGTATCTTCACTAAATTTTTGATCGCTATAGGTGTTTTGTTTTAAATCGTAGCTTTTTATAATACTGTTTTCTTCATTAAAAATCTCAATAACATTCACAACATAGCCTATATTGTTTTTGTATTTAAAACGATATGTAGCATCCGGATCGCTTGGGTTTTGCAAGCTTTTAGGCGAAATGTCTTTGCCGCCTTTAGGTTCTATATTATCAAAATCATCATCATCTTTCGTTTGTTCCCCAAGCATTCTTTTGAGAGTTTTAAATTCTTCGCTATTTGTAACTTCTTTACCAACTTCTATTGCAACATCATATAACGCTTTAGATTGCTTTAGGAGAAACTCTAGTTTCGTTTCTGTTTCTGTGTCTCTGCTTCTATAAATTGTTTCATTTTTATGACCTTTTTCTAAGTAAGGCAAGCATTCTTCAGGTATAATATTCTCAGCTAATTCCTTTAATGCTTTAATAAACAGAGCATTCACGGTATATACTAATTCAATACGCGATAGGTTTTTGCAAGAAGATGAGACCATTAAGGAATCTACTCTTACTTTTTTGCCATCAATTTTTAAGTGTTTGCTGATAATGCCAGCCAAATTTTCTATTTCCTCTTGGATTAAATCGATACCAGTTTCTTCATAATATTTATATATTCGTCTTCTAAAATTAGTAAATGTCATATGAGAAATAGGTGGTCTTTCTTCACTGGTGAGCCTTAGAGCATATTGAAATCTATCATCAAAAAAGATTGAGCCAATCAAGTCTTCATCGGTAAGAGAGAATAATTCTTTTAAAATAAGCGCTCCAATGATAACATTTACTGGCGAATTAGGTCTAGATCCTATTTCGCTATAAAGAACGGAAAAACGTTCTTCGTTAATCTCGGGAAAAATAACTTTCTGAAAAACATGCGCCCAGCTATTAATTAGAATCCTTCTTAGATACTCTGGCATGTTATTGACTTTGTCATTTAATGATATTTGTTGAAAACTATTTGGCGCCCACATGAAAATCACCCTTTAAAATTTATTTTAATAACATTATTATATCACATAACTGTTGATATATCAATACTTATGAAGGTTTATTGTGTTTTTTAAAGGTGCAAAGCTTAAGGCAATTTAAAGCTAAAATTATAATGAGTTGATCATAATTTCTGAATAATTATATTGCAAAGTAATTGCCAGTGTAATACAAAAACAGTATAAACAGCGCATGTTTTGTCTAAATCTTGCAGTGATGGTGTGATTTACAGGCTTTCTATGGTCTAATCATCATATGTATTCCCCTAGAAAACTCAACTGCTATAATCTTACTAATTTATTATACCAAAAAAAAGATCTAATCCCAATTTCTAAGAATTAAATCTTTTTAAACGTTATTATTATTACTGCTTCCTAAGCGTTCTTTGCAACATTAACTCCCCAAGTTTTAGCTTCATCTAACGCATCGTCAACATCTCCATCGACTTTTAAACAATCTTCAACTATTGTTGCTCCACATTCTTCTAGTTTTTTCTCAATAATAGTTACTGCATCACAAAAGTTGTCTGGATACATTCCGCTATCTCCTGGTCCAAAAACAGCTGCTTTCTTTCCATTAATAGCATCTGCATTCATTGTGTCGTAAAAGCCTATAAAGTCATCTTGCAACTCTCCTAACCCCCATGTAGAACAACCTAAAACTACTAACTCATAATCTTTTAGCTCTTCCACCTTAACATCTGTTACATTTTTAAGCGTTACTTCTTTGCCACCTTCTTTTAATCCTTCGACTACAGATGCAGCTAGTGTTTCTGTATTCCCCATTGTTGATCCAAAAATTACAATTGCTTTGCTCATTCCTTCTCCTCCTATTTTTCTATTAGTTTGTTTGTAATCTATTTTCTAGTAAGGTGTTCAAGTATCTTTTCACCTTATATCTAGCTTCCTTAAAACTTTCAAACCTTCTTTGTGACACATGCGCGCTACCGTAAACCTGCCAACCATTGCTATATATTAACCTCAAATTACTTTTTCCTAAGTAACCCTTTACGTCTTTTAGCGGATACCCTAAAAAAATACCTATTTCATGTGGGAATTCATCGCTGTTTAGCCTAGCAATTAAATAATCTAAATACTCTTCAAGCGTATAGTTTACTGGGTATCCTAATTCAATAAGTAAATCTATTGTTTCCTCTTGCTCTAAAACATGATTTAGAGACTCTTCGTGATAAAATAATACATGTCTTCTTCCTTTGTATTTATCTATCACCTTTAACTTAATATTGCTATTTCTTAATATGCAGTCTTTACAGTTTTCCCAACTTATACTACTACAGTTGTATTCTCTCGGTAAGTTAAGAAGCTCCGCTGGCTTAACTCCTGCAATTGTAGCTCCTATACGATCAATTAGAAATAACAAATTCTCGCTATTATCTTTACAGCATTTAATATACTGTGCAAAATATGTTACTTGTTCTTCTAGTTGATTATCGCAGTAAGCTAGGTTTTCCAMAAAAATCCCTCCAAATATTAGATAAGAGTTAATTCCATTTGTTTTAATGTATATTCAATCTTTCAAACAAATATCAATAACAATATTGTAATTGATTATCAGTATCATGTCAAGAGTTTTTAGGAACTGTTTTAATTTTTTTACCTCAGAGAAATTTCCTCCTCAATAGTTATTGACATATGCCCATAATGTATTATGCTGTATTAAACGGGCATATCTTAACAACTATTGAGGGATCTGTATACAATGCCAAGACGAGAGTGAGATAACGAGTGCTCAGACAGGGGACGGTTCTCTGTCTCCGTCCTTGTCTCTCTTTTAAAGAAACGCTAGCAAAACTAAAAGAGCAACCACCTTACTAACTTCATGAATAAACCCATACTGATCACCGTTTAGCCCTCCTATTATAGAGTAGCTTAGTTTTTTATACATGAATGTAAGCAGTAGTAACGCAAGAGTCAATACAAACCCTTTACTCCCTATAACCGAGTTGCTATCTGCTAAAGACAAAGTCATTATTAAAATCGCAAACATAACTGCTGAAAACGTTATGTTATTAGTGACTACCTCTCCAATACCTTCTCCATACGATTTTCCGTCATAGGCTAACAATAGCATTGCAGTTTTTGCTACGACCCCTAATATTATAAATATTTGTGGTGTTTCAATAATTTGTAATCCTTCATATTGAAACAGCAAATTTATTAGTATCGCCATTGCTCCGAAAGCTCCAATTGAACTATCTTTCATAATACTATATGCCTTATCTTTTTTCTTGCCTGAAAATAATGCATCCGAAGTGTCAGCGAGTCCATCAATATGTAGCCCACCTGTAATCAAATACTCTGTAAGCATTGCTAGCAAAATAGATATTGATATAGGAAATATCATATTTGCAAGATAAAAAACTAAAGCTTGCGTGGCTCCTATTATTCCACCTAAAATCGGCAAAAACCACATTGCTTTTCTAAAATCATCCTTAGTACAAGGTAACGATCTGTTTATAGGCATTCTAGTAAAAAACTGAATTAAAAGTAGCATTTTATTCTCCTTTGATTTTGATCGGTATCCCGCTAACCATTAAAATGACTTCATCAGATAACTCTGCAATTCTCGCATTTATTGCCCCGGAAATATCCCTAAAAACTCGTCCTAGTTTATGTTCTGGCACTAGACCAAATCCTACTTCGTTAGTTATAAAAATTATATTCTTATTCTCTTTTCTAATTGTTTCAATTAGCGTGGTAAGTTCTCTGTTGATTTTACTTAGCACATTATCAAAATACTCAGGTGCCTGTTCATCTGGATTTTCTTCAAATATGTAATTCGTTACCAGCGCTGTTACACAATCCAAAAAAACATTTTTCTCTGCTCTGTCCTTTACTACAGAAGCTAAACCTTTGTATTCCTCTAAAAGGCCCCATTTCTTATTTCTAAATTCTTTATGTATTTCAATTCTCTTTTTCATTTCGTCATCAACAAAATAGTTTGTAGCTATGTATAATACATCATCAGTAGAAAAGAGTTTTTCCCCATACTTGCTTTTACCGCTTCTCACTCCACCTGTTATCATTATCACTTTGCTCATGTCTTTTTCTCCTAACTACCATCTTCACTAAATTAGCTTCCAACTAAATTTATCTTCTGTTTTTTCTACCTCAATAAGGCAAGATACTGAAATATCCAGATCCCAAATATCTATCTCTTCTTCTGTAATTTCTTCTAAAAATGCTCTAATCCATCCACCGTGAGTAACAATAACTACGTTTTCTTCACCTAATCTACTAATAAATGTCTTCACTCTACCTCTTAGCTCTACAAAAGATTCTCCCTCTGGTATTTTATAGTCTTTCCAACTACTAAATAATTGATTTCCTACTTCTGCTTGCTCATTCATTATTTCATCATAGGTCATTCCTTCTAAAATTCCAAAATTGAACTCTCTTAAATTTGCATCTATTTCGCAGTCATACCCTAGTATTTCTGCTGTTTTTCTCGTCCTTGTCGAAGGGCTACAGTATGCTTTTTTCACCTCCATATTTCCGACAATCTTCTTTAACTCCTTAATCTGTTCTTCCCCTTTTTCCGTTAACTCAGAATCAGTAAATCCTACATAACGTTTCTCTACGTTCGCATATGTTTCCCCATGCCTTATTAGATATATTTTCATCTACGCACATCTCCAATTTCTGTTACTCCATCTATCAGCTTACCACAATAAAAAACCAAAACGCAAGTTGCTGGACCAGCTGATTTGTGTATATCCATCTTAACATTTTTACTTAGCTCAACTTCACAATTAATTTGTTTTAATTCGCCGATAATTCCCTTTGAGCCAATCGGTATTATTTCTATAACATTATCATTAGTTAAAAGTGTGTATAGGTCTTTATAACTGATAATATCAGGGTCATATGGCAGTTTTATTTCACTTCCTACTTTGGGCAAACCTACTAACCCTACTTTTAGCCCTGATAAATCTTTAGAAACCTTAATATTCTCTTTTTCAACCACTCCAATAACTGTAATAACTACTCCTGTATTAACTGTTTTAAAATTTTCTTCTGAACTACCATTAACGGGAATTTTATCAATATTAGCTTCTATTAGTTCATCTGTAATTCCTTTAAATATTTTTTCGCCCGTTGTATCAAATTCATTCGTAACACCATTTATAATAGTTAGCACTTTAGCCCCTGCAGATAAAACTTCCATAATGCAGACTCTCGCTGTAAGTCTCCCTACGAAATATGGGTCAACTTTTAATTCATCCATTTCTTTCTGACCCACCCCTCCACATGAGTCAACAGCAATAACCAATATTTTTTCGTCCATTTCTATCAAAGTCAAGTCTCTGACTCTCTCTCTAATCAATTTTTACACGTCCTTTTAGTAGTTGAAATAAAATAATTGCAATAAATATATTAACAAATGCTCCCATTAGTAAAATAGGTAACATTGCGAATATCCCCCACCCTATTATGAATGATACAAGAAGTAATGATACTGGTGCATTAAACAAAACACCTACTACTGTCGCAACTGCCAATTTAATTTTTTGTGTTGCTTTAAGCATTTTATATGTATAGCCAAAAGCTAACATAGTTATTGCCATTCCTAACATAATCATCAAATGAACTGGCAAAGACATTGGAAATCCTCGAAGTAGCGCAGTAAAAAAGTGACCAAATACTCCAACTACTAATCCTATAAATGGGTTAATCATTAAAGCCGCAAAAAATGCTGGCATTGAATCTAGTGCGATTGTCGTGCCTGGAAAATTTATATACGCCCCTAAAAAGCTAGTAGCAATTAAAATAGCTGTTAGTACAAGTTGTTTAGTTTTCATTTTGATTTACCTCAACTTTTCTCGATTTTTAATAATTACTTCATCCTAATATGTTCTTCATTTCAGTTAAAAGTTTAATATTATCTTCTCTTTTTTTTACTGCAACTCTCATATGATACTCGCCTAGATTTTTGTAGTTATCACAATTTCTAATTAATATTCCTTTTCCAATTAACTGTCTCTTGAGCTCCTCTGCTTTTATTTTTTGTAACATCAAGAGAATATAGTTTCCTTGGCTTATGTATACTCTCTTAATTTCTTTTATTTTAATTAACTCATCTGTCATCCATTCTCTTTCTTCTTTGTTGATACTATTCATGCTCTTACTATAGTCCTTATCAGCAAAGCAAACAATTGCAAAATTCTCAGCAAAGGCATTAATATTCCATGGTCTTTGATATTTAGCTATTTCTTCTGCAATACTTTCGTTACTGCAGAGTCCGTATCCAAACCTAATTCCAGGTAATCCGTAAAACTTTGTAATAGCTTTTATAACTATTAAATCAATATCCTCTTCTAAAAATGATGTAAAAGACATCTGCCCATGCGTGTAATCGAAGAATGTTTCGTCAATAATTAGTTTTTTCTTATTTTCCTTTGTAAAATTAATTATTTCTTGCATTTTATCTACAGGAAACGTACTTCCATCAGGGTTGTTTGGATGCGCTAGCACTACCGCATCTGCTATATCAAACTTGCTCCAAAATTCTTCTTCATCAACTTCTAGTTGATATAGTTTTCTATTATCCTCTACATTAACGTCGTATATTTGACAAAAACTAGGACCACTTGCCACATTGCAGTGCTTATATTTCGAGTGAAATAGCTCAATATCATAGCGGTTAGTACTCTCTTCATACTCAGAGTAGGCAGGATTTAAAATCAACAAAGATTCAACTCTCCTAATTGCTAAATCAAGGATTTCACCTGCTCCATTTCCCAATACAATATTCTTTTTCTTTAAGTTATTATGCTTTTGAATTTCTTTTTTTAATAAACGATACTGGATGTCTGGATACTTATTTGCATGTTCAAGCGCCATAGCAAGATTGGCTTTCACTCCTTTTGGTGGTCCATAAGGATTGCTATTTGAGCTAAAATCAATCAGATTTCTACCACTTGGATGCTCATTTGAATAAATATCTCCACCATGCATTTTATCATCTCCTTACAACGCAAAAAAACTCATGAGTGCTACCGCAAATAAGGTAGTCATTATCATCATCTTCTGCGTTTTTTTAATATCTTCTACTTCAATTTCCCTAGTTGCGACTCCTAAACTTGCTTTATCATATAGCTTTCCATGATAATAACTATCTCCTCCTAATTGTACGTTGAGAGCACCAGCAACTGCGCTTTCAGGATATCCTGCATTAGGACTTGCATGTTTTTTAGCATCTTTAAAAACTGTTTTTAGTGCTGCTTTAAAGTCCAATCCTAAGAAAAAACTGCTTATTATCAATAATAATGCCGTTATCCTAGCAGGAATTAGATTCATTAAATCATCTAGTTTAGCTGCAAAATATCCAAAATCAATATACTTGTCGCTCTTGTATCCAATCATTGCATCCATAGTATTTACAGCCTTGTAAATCATCATAAGAGGTACCCCACCTATAAATAAGTAAAATAATGGTGCTATAATTCCATCACTGGTGTTTTCTGCTACAGTTTCTACTGTTGCTTTTATAACTGATGTTTCGCTAAGACTATTTGTTTCTCTACTGACTATCATGCCAAGCGCTCTTTGGCCTGCTTTTAAATCATTATTTAATTCATTCAAAACTCGATTAGAATGCTTATACAGGCTGTTTAAGCTAATACCTGTCCACGCGAAATAATACCACGCAAATGCATTTATGTAGGGAATGTTCAATACTAAGTAAGGTACGATATATGCGGCCCCCACAACAATTATAACTAATATCAATCCTCTTAGTTTCAGTGATATGAAGATTAAGCGTTTTCTAAAAAATGATTCTAGCCTGTTAACTAGCATACCCACTGCTTGTACTGGATGAAGCAGCCAGTTAGGATCACCAAAAATAACATCCAAGATTAGTACTAATAAATAATTCATCTCACACCCATTATTTTATAAATTTTATCTATGTCTACATTCTCTCTCACTATATCTGCTAACTTGTCTAAGTTTTCTTCTCTAATAGTTTCGTAATCAACACTTTCTTTTTCTGAAATGCCTTTTTTTCTTCTTATTGAATTTAGAAAAAACTGCCTATAACTTGGACTATCAAATACCCCATGAATATATGTTCCATATGTTTTTTCATCTTCTGAAATATAGCCTTCAAGCTTACCATTATCCATTACAAATAAACTATCCACTTCTTCATAAAATGTCGATTTGCCCATATGAATTTCATATCCATGTATTTTAGTATTAGTGTTATTAATTAAATTTCCTCTAACTTGCACAGTCACTTTTTTAGCTTCCATCTCTGTTTTCATTGGTATTTTGTTAAACCCTTTAGTATAGGTCGTCTTTCCTTCAATATGTAGTTCATCAAAAATCTCTTTTCCAAGCATCTGATATCCGCCACATAGTCCAAAAATAGTCGTATTACTTAATTCGTTAATCTTATCAAATAGACCAATTTCTTTAATCCATTCTAAATCAAAAATCGTGTTTTTGCTGCCTGGTAAAATCAGAATATCTGGTGAACCTAGTTCATTTGCATTTGTTACAAATCTAACAGATACATCTTCCTCATATTTTAATGCTTCAAAATCAGAGTGGTTAGACAGATGCGGCAACCTAATTACTGCAATATCAATAGCATTCGTAATTTCTCTTTTATATATCGCCACTCCATCTTCTTCTTCTAATTCAAAATAATAGTACGGGATAACTCCTAAATTCTCTTTAGAAATTAGCTCTTCAATTTGCTTTATGCCTGGAAGTAGAAGGTTAAGGTCTCCACGAAACTTGTTAATTATTGTGCCTTTAATTAAGTCTTGTTCTTCAGCCGCAAGAAGTTTTACTGTTCCATAAAGAGATGCGAAGACTCCCCCTTTATCAATATCACCTACTAGTATAACTGGGCAATCCATCATAGTTGCAAGCCCCATGTTGACAATGTCATTCTTTCTAAGGTTAATCTCTGCTGGACTTCCTGCACCTTCTATTACAATAATATCGTATTGACTTTCAAGCTCTTCAATTTGTTCTTTGATCATTTTCCTAAACTTAGGCTTCATTTTATCGTACTCACTTGCAGAAAAATTGCCAGCAACTTTCCCATTTACAATTAACTGCGCATTTGTGTCGCCAGATGGTTTGATTAGTAATGGGTTCATAATACAATGAGGTCTAACTTTTGCCGCATATGCTTGAAGAACTTGCGCTCTTCCCATTTCGTCTCCTTCAACAGTTACAAAAGAATTATTTGACATGTTTTGAGATTTGTACGGCACGACTTTGTATCCATCTTGATGAAAAATTCTAAGTAAAGCAGCTGTTATTACAGATTTGCCTACACTAGAACCTGTTCCTTGAATCATTATTTTTGCCAATTTTATACCTTCTTCCATTAAAAAAGTCCATCCCAAAGGAATGAACTAATCAGTTATGTACCGATAGTCTATTCTCGCTCCCAGGAGATACTACGCTAACAGTGGCAGGTCTACCGGCTTAGCTTCATTTTTAAATCACCCTTCCCGCTAAAAGCAGTGGTTTGTGAYTTTCATCAGCATTACGGTTGCTGGGGCAGCTTGAGATTTCAACTCAATTCCCTATTAAGTATTAAATACACCTACTGTTGTTTGTATGTTTATTTTTCTAAGTCTTTGTATTGTGAAACTCCAAGATAATCCATAAGAGCGACTTGGAGAATTTTTGAATAATTTACTCCCTGTGCTTCTGCCGTTTCCTTTAACCACGCAGGTATAGTCAAGTTTGTTTTCACCGCCCTATTGTCCAGCTCATTCCTTACAAGGTCTGGGAAAACTGTAACCAAGGATACTATATATCCATCTACTGTTTCGGGATCCACTTGTGGTTTTTTAGATGGCACAGGTATTTCATCTCCATCTTTCTCCATACCGTAAATATGCAAACCTAATACTTCCTCGGCCTGTTTTTGTGCCTCTCCATAGCCTTCAGCACAACTTATGCACCCTGGGAAATCTGGAAAATATATACTGTATCCTGTTTTAGTTGGTTCAAAAACTGCTAAATAAGTAAGCTTACGCATAATTAGCCTCCTTTCTTAGGTCAACATAGTAGAATTCTTAGTATTTCTCTGCAAGTCATCTTTGTCACTCCTTACATATATTATGCGCCTTGTTAATGCGCATGTCAAGTTTTTTCTATTATAGTTTGATCTATCTCTCTCTTTCATCAAGCAAAGTTAGTACATGAAAGATTTTTAAAGGCAGGCATGGACGGTTCTTGATTTGCTTTCTTGAAAAAATCCGTATATAGCAGAGTTAGTGTCATTTTTAAGTCTCTTCACATCGCCATATGGTAATTTCGACACCGCATCTATAATTCTTGTTCTAGTGCTTTTATCAAATTGCTTAATCTTCTTAAAAGCTGTTTTTGAGTATTGTACATTAATCATATTCTACACTTTTTTCTGCTACGTTCTCTATTTCTTCTGGTGAATAAAGTTTTTCTTTCTTCATTTTCGTGATTTTTTCAGAAATTTCTTTTTCTTCAGCTTCATCAGTATTCTCAATTGGATAACTGTCTAAAATACTACATGTTTTTTCCCATTCCATTACTTCTAATAACTTATTGTATTTTTCGATACTAATAATAGCAGCTTCAAGCTTATTATTTCTTATTACTATAATGTCTTCATTTTTAACTTTGTCAATTGTTTTTGATACGTTCTGCTGCAAGAATGTTGTCGAAATAAAATTGTCTTTATTTAGCATGTTAATCATTCCTTTGCAATATATTATATGTTATTGTGTATGAATTTATATACATACATAGTAATATATACTTAGTGCTTTGTCAAGGAATTTTCTAAGTAAGTCAACTTGTAAACAGCGATATGCAAATCACATTCATAACCTCTTAATCTAAATATCAATTGAACTATTAGCATTCACATCTTATCTAATAAAAAGACCTATGCACAGAGTGATGAAGGTAATAAGATAAAGAAGACTATGTACTATATGATAAGTGTCAGGAACTAGCCTTGTTGATGATTCTGCCAGTATTCTATGTGTTCCTTTAAAATAATTGTTGTATCCTACTATTTTTTCATTTGTTGCACCAAAAAAATATAGTTTCCAATGAAAATGATATAATCCGTATAGCACAAATCCGAAAAGCCCTATGAAAACTAGATTAATGTAGGGTAATTCGAAATAATACAAACCCATAAATATAGTGAGAATCGACCATCCAATTGTATCAGGACTAATCATTTTGGGTCTATTCACATAACCTTTCACTCCAACTATATCCATTGTTTGATGAATGTACAATATTGTTACTATTATTTTCTCAAAATCCATTTTATCTCTCCTTCTCATTTTTTCTTAACATAATTTTACTTCTAATTTATTGTAATTTAAACAGGCTTAAGTCTGATTGTTTATCCGTCATGAGGATGATTTTTGGAACAACGAAAATATCTACCCCTTTGTCAAATCAATAGTTTTCAATCTAATCACTGAAAACAATATGTCGCGGGAATATGTCGTGGGTATGTCGTGGGGACGTTTCTGAAAAATATCGTATGGTTTTATGTCTAATGATATTGTAACAGTTTTGCTCCGATTTCAAAACCTTTTATGTAAAACTTCTTAATTATTCTAACCCATTATTTTAACTATGTTAAAGGAGATTAGGATTTTAGGTGGAACATTTTACTTTAGAGGTAAATGTATCCGAAGAGTTTTTCCGAAGAGTTTTTCCAAAGCGTTTCAACGAGCGCCTGTCTATGTTTAAAATTATATTAATTGGAGACAAAATTGTAGAAGTGTCTGAAATATTTGTGCCATGAAAAAGTGTGACATTCCATTATGCTCGGGGAAGACAGATAACACGCCCCTCGTGTGTTCTTGCAGGTAAACTAGAGGTATTTTACCTTAAAGAATAGATCAATTCTGACAGATAGCAAGAATTAATATTTGTATGGGGGCTAACAGATGATAGCGGTAAAAATTAAACGTAGCAAGGCTCTGAGTGGCATCATATTGTTAATGCTAGCGTGTATTGTTTATTGTTTTGTACAAAACAACTGGATTGAGGTTGATTACGTAAAAATTAGATTGAATAATTTGCCATCAGAATTAATAGGTGTGAAAATTGCACACGTTTCTGATGTGCATTTACAGAGGCAGGCACAAGAAAACCTCCGTTGTTTATCTCGGAGGATGAATTGTGCCTTTAATTTTTAGGTTCGACACCTAAAAATTAAACATTCTTTTGATT
>NVVX01000003.1 GCA_002733545.1 Alkaliphilus sp. | reverse complement strand
AGCAGTTGACCTAATAACAGCAATAATATCTGCTCCTTGCCTCGCTGCTGCTTGTGCTTGAATTGCATCTTCATATACATTTCCTGTTGCTACTATTACGTAGAGATATGGCTTTTCGCCTTCTCCAATTCTTTCGATTGTGTTTTCTCTTTCGAGTCTCTTCTGCCTGATTTTCTCAACAGATACAACTGCCCATTCATCTATCTTTGTTTTTACGTCTGCTTTATCTTGCATAGGAACTCGTGTTAGATTCAGTTCTCCAGAAGCAACTGATTCAGCCATTTCTTGAGGCGTTTTCCCTGTATACACCGATGCATTCCCTAACCAAAATGCTATCCCTCTTTCTATTCCCCCATTTTCTTTAACATGATCAACCACCACATTCGGTAGCGGCGTTCCAATTTCATCAACTCCATCTATTCCAATAAGCCTTACTACAGTTCTTTCCACCGTTACCGTCGTGTGTAAATCAATGAAATCTTGCACATCTAACGCAATTTTTTTAGCTGCGCTTCTTGCTCTTTTTACTAAATCAAAATCCAAGTTTAACTTACTTTTCATTTTAAACCTCCAATATTTTTTTGTAATGCAAATTTTATTTTTTGAAACTGGCAAGATCCATTTTGCGGGTCCCCAACAACCCTACAGTATGGCAACAAAATCCATTCTACTTCATTTCATTTGCACTATCAATTATTTCTTTACTTAAACCCATAATTTCAGCAACTAATAGTGCATCTCTTGGAACTAACCCTACATTCTTTACTTCTTCTAAGCTATAGTCCATATATTTTTCGAAAATCATTTCGTACCTTGCATTTTCGCGGACATCTCTTTTCATTTTACCAATATCTGCTCCACTTAACCCCTTAACTTGAAGATGCTTAACTCCTTCAATTGTACATAGACCGTCAAAATGAGATGTAATCATTGTAATAGAACTTTTATTCTTTAAATACTGGATAATTGCCTTAGCAATTGCTTGCCCTTCAGTCGGGTTAGTCCCCCTTGCAATCTCATCGATTAAGATTAAACCCATTTCCTCTGATTTTGCTATAACTTCTTTGAGATTAAAGATTTCTGCTCCAAAAGTAGAAAGCCCTTGTTTTTCTGATTGTTCATCTCCTACTGATAAATATACAAAATTCACCAACCCTATTCTTGCGCTTTCCGCTGGCACAAACATCGCATGCTGTGAGAGTGACACAATAAGCGAAACCATTTTAAGGTTTACAGTCTTCCCACCCATGTTGGCGCCAGTAATTAGCGTAACGCCCTTACTCAAATTAATATCAACTGCTGTGATTTGCGAATCTTTTGATTTTAGCGCAATTTCAGTACTTATATGACGTCCCTTTTTAATTTCAATAGAACTGCCATCCTCTATTATAGGCTTTATTGCGCCTATTTCAATTGCGTAACCAGCTTTTGCAATGAACAAATCCAACTCCCCAACAGCTACAATGTTTTCTTCGAATTTTTCTACATTCCTGCTTAATTTTTCTACAAGTATCTTTCTTATTTTAAATTCTTCTTTTTCCTCTTGAATCTCTAAATCATCTAACTTATTTATCAAGGCATTTAAATTGTTACTATTTCTAACTTTAAACACTAAACTACTAAAAGACTCAGAACTAATCGCAACTTTACCGCAGCTCCTTAATCTTTCTATTTCAACTTTTTTGCTAATACTTATTCTATTTTCTCCATTTTTGCTTGGCATTAAACCTGTCTCGTCAAATACTTCTTCTCTTCTTTTTTCTTTCATCAAGCTGATATTTTTCTCGATTTCTCTTTTTGTTTTTCTAATTTCAGATAAATCCACAGAAAAAGCGTCATACATGTAAAAGGTTTTAATCCCTGACTTTTCAGGATCAAGCAATTCTATCTCAAGTTTAGATGAGTTTAGTTTGAATCTTTCTAAATATATTTCTTTGCTTACTATAAGCAAATCGCGTAGCTTTTCAATCTCCATAAACTGGCTTTTTAACTCGAATAAGTCTATTTCATTTAGAGCTTCTCTACCTTTTAATCTCTTTATTGAGCCGCTGACGTCTTTAATTATATGTATTGCCTCTCTTAATTCATTTAATATCTCTTTGTGGTTTTCAGAAAATTCCTTGACAGTATTTAAATCTTCGAGCGCAAGCCTAAGTTCCTCTATATCTTCTCTAACATAAGGCTTCATATTCGTTTTGGCTTTGCCTCCATAATCAGTAAGTGTAGAGAGGTTATTCATTATCTCGTCTAAGCCTATGCTTTTTTTTGTGCGCTCGTCTATAAATTCATTTCTAATCATCTTCTCTCTCCCCTTCGACTACATCTATTGCCAAAACCGTTGGCATTTTCTCTTTTAAAGCAAATAAAAAATCGTTCGCGTCAAAATTATAGCCATATGGAGAGTACGGATTTAGTGTTACGGCTAATAGATTAATTCCATTTACCACTCTAATATCGATTCCTTTTCTCTTTAACATTTTCCACTCTCTACTCGAAAGAAATATTTTAGTTGCATCTTGTATTATGTATATTACCTCTCTATAATTTTCCGCAACAGAAATAATATCTTCAAAAGTTTTGTAAACAATTGACCCACTTAGTACAACGTACTTCGTACCTTCTTTTATCTTAGCCCCAATTATACGTCCCGAATTTAAAGCAGTTTTAATACTTATACGCTCGCTCTTTCCACCATAGTCTACAATAATAAATTGCTTATTCTTAAAGACATCTCCTAACTCAAAGTTTAGAGTATCTTTTTTTATGCTTTTTAAACTATACAATTCTACTTGAAACAAAGTTTCATCTATTACATTGTTCATATCTCTGTTTAAAGCTGCTCCAGTGGCTAAGATGGCCGCTTCAGATATCTCTGGAGCGGCTGCTGTTTTCCTGTCAATCGCTCCATCTAGTATAACTAGCTCCGCACCGTATTCAATCATTTTATTTGCAATCAATTTTAACTGAGTGTTCGTTTCTGCACCAGCAATTTCTACGTATCCACTTCTTCTAACTCTTGCAATTACAACCTCGCCTAAGGAAGTTCTGCTCTTTGTAATTTCTAATATCTCTAGCTTTGCACTGCTTTTTAGCAAAGTTTCTTTTGCTGTGGCAATAATTGTATTTTCCAACACAAAAATAGTTGGCTTTTCTGTTTTAGTCACAAGATCTAGTTTTTCTCCATCTCTGCCTGTCGATGTTATTCCTATTACAACCCCAATCTCATCAAATTTTTCTATAAGATAATTTAGAGTTACTGTTTTGCCAGCATTTTTAGACATTCCTACTACAGATATTATTTTATATTTATTATATATTAAGTCTACTAATTTCATAATAACCTCACTATCAATCTAAGTCTAGTAAAATGTAAAATACTAAGCAAACATTCGCAGACTTTTTTACAATTCTTAACGATTGAGATATCAAAATCCGTTTAAAACTCGTGCTGTTTGAGCACAGCGAGTTCACGAGTTTAGGATTTTGATGTCGAAGGAGTTTTTGAATTGTTAAAGTCTAAGACCTTTTGTGTGTATTTTATATTTTACGGCTGGCATCACGAAGCCATCGTCCCAATCACTTACTTCTTTTATGTCTATCCAGCTCAGCAGGTTCGATTGCAATTTGATTCCCTTGCAATAACCCAGCAACTCCATGTAGCGTTGTCTTTTTCTCTCCAGAACATACTTCACAGGCGCATTCATCTACATATACATTAGGTTCGGTGTAAGTAGAAATTACTCCTTCGTAGTTTCTTAAGATAACTTTGTTTGGTGATTGCGATAAAACATAGTTAGGCATTACAGGAATCTTGCCCCCGCCACCTGGTGCATCTACAACAAATGTAGGAACAGCAAATCCCGAGGTATGCCCTCTTAATCCTTCAATAATTTCTATTCCTTTGGAAACCGAGGTTCGAAAATGCTCTATTCCCATAGATAAATCACATTGATAAATATAATAAGGTCTTACTCTTTCTTTTACTAATCCGTGTACTAGTTCTTTCATTACGTGTACGCAATCGTTAATACCTTTTAACAATACTGATTGATTGCCTAACGGTACACCGGCATTTGCAAGTAATTCTAATGCTTTTTTAGCTTCTGGCGTCATTTCTTTCATATGGTTAAAATGTGTATTTAGCCAAATTGGATGGTATTTTTTGAGCATGCTCACTAGTTTAGGTGTTATCCTTTGAGGCATTACCACAGGAATTCTAGATCCTAACCTTATAATTTCTACATGTTCAATCTCTCTAAGTCTTTTGATGATGTACTCTAATCGGTCGTCAGATACAAGCAGACAATCCCCACCTGATAGTAGAACGTCTCTGATTTGTGGTGTTTTAGCGATATACTCTATTGCCAAATCTATTTTATCAACTGCCATATTTGCATCGTTTTGCCCTGCGAACCTTCTTCTTGTACAATGTCTACAATACATTGAACACATATCAGTTACAAGTAATAATACTCTATCTGGATAACGATGTGTTAGTCCCGCCACAGGTGAGTCTGCATCTTCATGAAGAGGGTCATCCATATCTGCACTGCCTTTTTCAAGCTCACTCTTTATTGGCACAGCTTGCATTCTAACTGGGCATTTTGGATCATCTTTATCCATTAAAGAAGCATAGTACGGCGTTATTGCCATTCTAATCGTCGTTAAACACTTTTCAATGCCCTCTTCTTCGTTTTTTGTCAGATTAATAACTTTTTTTAAGTCTTCAATGCTTGTAATTCTGTTTCTAACTTGCCAATGCCAGTCGTTCCATTGTTTTTCGGTGACATCTTTCCAAAGTTCTATTTCTTTATAATTACTCACTTTATCACTCCTTAAAAATTATCTTCAAGATTTTCGTCACACCATACTATTTTGCGTAAATCCAAGGGACAGGAACCTTGATTTACATTACGCATAAATCTCTTCGTAAGTTTTTCTTAATTCTTCATTTTCTCTCATTATTTGAATTGCAATTTCTGCATGCCCTTTCGTATATCCATTTCCAATAATCATAGTCGCATCACTACCTACACCCTCTGCTCCTAGGGCTGCCTTAGTAAAGCTTGTCGCCATGCTAAAGAAATAAATCAAGCCATCATTTTTAGCCGCCAGCACACTAGACATTTCTGTATTGTTAACGTTTACGCAGTTTATAACTATGTCTGCCATTTCTCCATCTGTTACTTTGCTTACTTTTTGCATTACATCTAGCGCATCCGTTGCGTCAGCAATAATATAATCATCAGCCAAATTTAACATACTAGCATGTACTAGTGAAGATTCACGTCTCCCAATACAAATTACTTTCCCAGTGATTCCAGCGCGTTTTTTCGCTTCGTACAAACACAGCATTCCAGATTTTCCTCCGCCGCCAATTACAACAACTGTATTACCTGGTTGCACAAGTTTAGCCGTTTGGGCAGGTGCTCCTGCAACATCAAGAACTGATAAAACTAAATTCATAGGTAAATCTTTAGGTATCACTGCGTAAATACCGCTTTCGAATAAAATAGCTTTTCCTTCTATATCTACTTGATCAGTATTAATTCTAATCTCATTAATTTTATCAATTCTAAGTGGTGTTAATGATAGCGAAACGAGAGTTGCAATCATGTCTCCAATTTTCAAATCAGTTTTCCCCAAAAGTTTAGATCCTATTTTTTCTACAGTTCCTATTAGCATTCCACCCGATCCTGTTACTGGGTTTTGATGTTTACCCTTTTCTTCTACGATTTTCATCATTATTTCTTTGATTTTACCTTCGTCTCCATTTGCTTCAGCTTTAATTTGAGTAAAGCTTGCAGAGTCAATATTAAGAGTCTTTACGTCAATTAAAATCTCATTGTTATAAATTTCCATACTGTTGTCAATTTTCGTTGCTGGTTGCGGTAAAACATTCAAAGGTTCTAAAGATCTGTGTACTCCATAAATACATCCTGGTTTCATTTTTTTTCCTCCTTGATTTGTATTGATTTTATTAAAATCATCTAATTTTTACTGCGTTTGGCCCCGTCTTTCCACCATATCCTTAATTATCATCCTAAAATACTTGTTGCAAAATACGTGCCAATTCTCTGCTATTACTACTTACAGTCTTTTCAAGCTTTCTATGCATTCCTATAATGTACATCCCTTTATAAGCAAAAAAACTGCCCAAAATCAAGCAGTTAAATGTCAAGCTTCTCTATTCTATACTGTAATGTCTGCCTAGGAATTTCTAAACGCTTTGCTGCATTTGTCACATTGCCGCGTGTAGATTCCATTGCATCCATAATTAAACTTTTCTCTAGTTCATCCAAACTCTTCCTTAGTGATCTACCTTTCTTTTTTTCTAAACTAATACTTACTTCTCTCTCAGAAAAAGAATACGGCAAATCTGCCTTTGTAATTACATCTGTATTGACAACATTCATTGCTCCTTCAATAACATGCTGTAATTCCCTCACATTTCCCGGCCACTCGTAAGCAAGAAAAAGCTCCATTACTTCCCTCTCAATTTTATGCACTTGCTTTCCAAATTTACTATTGTATTTCTCAATGAAATAGTACGATAAATCAAATATATCTTCTCGTCTTTCTATTAAATCAGGCACTCTAATCGATAGTACATTCAACCTATAATAAAGATCTTTCCTTAACAATTTTTTTTCTANARCTTCTTTAGGGTTCATATTCATTGCTGTAATAATTCTTACATCAATATCGTATGTTTTTACGTCTCCTACCCTTCGAATATATCCGTCTTCTAACACTCGTAGTAGTTTGGCCTGAAGAGGCAGTGGCATAGAATTAACTTCGTCCAAAAAAAGCGTTCCCCCATTTGCAAGCTCAAACAAGCCTTTTCTATCTTCTGCACCTGTAAAACTTCCTTTGGCTGTCCCAAACAAAATGCTCTCTAGTAAAGTATTTGGAATAGATGCACAGTTCTGAACTATAAAGGGCTTCGCGAATCTACTACTATAATTATGTATCGATTGAACAATTAGTTCTTTTCCGGTTCCTGTATCTCCATAAATAATTATAGAAGATGAATTCTCAGACACTTTTATAGCTCTATCTTTAATTTCTCTCATCACTTTACTATTCCCTATTATGTCTGAAAAGTTGTATTTAGCAGTCCCTCTAGTTTGTTTGCGTTTTTCAGTTGCTCCATTGTATAGCTGCGTTTGCAGGTCTACTACCCTTTCTGTTAATTTTTTCATTTGAGTAATATTAGATGATATTTCTATTGCGCCAACAATTTTTTCTCCTTCTTTAATTGGAAACGAAGAATTCACTGTAGTGATACTCTCTCCTTTATAATTGATAAACATTTGCTGCAAATTAACTATTTTTTTACCCGTTTTAATCACTCTAAGCAATGTACTTATGTCTTCATCTAATGACGGATATATTTCAAGTACGTGTTTTCCCAATATAGCATTTCTATCTACTCCATCTAGTTTTGCAGCTGCTCTATTGCAATAAATTATCTTCCCTCTATTATCAATGATTTGAACAGCATCACTGACGTAATCAAGAATCTTCTCTATATTTTCTTTTGAAAATATTCCTTGCATTTTATCACCGCCCATTTTTCGTCATTTAACGCTTGTTTTTCGGCGTGTCACTGCTTTACTCAGTAATTTTTCTTGCATTTATTTCGTTTGCTAAGATATCATTAACTACTCAGTTTTTTGTTGGCATAAAAATCCATTCAAACTTACTCTTTTATTTGCTTTGCAGGTCTAGGCCCATAGTACTGATAGTAAGTACATTCAATCCTCCCATTATATAGTTTCCGCTTTCTATCTGCTTTCTTCCCGAATAGTTTCTCAAATTCCTTGCTTGCAGTAAAAATATAATGTGACCAACTGTCTAATTTGTTATATACATTACCCATTTCAGTATATAATCTATCAATTTCTTCTTTTTCGCCAATTCGCTCTCCATAAGGTGGATTTGCAATTGTAATCCCATGCTCAAAACGCGATGATAATTCGCTTATAGGAAGTTTTTGCACAAAAATATCATCTTCTAAAAAAGCTTCCTTAATATGATACCTAGCTATACTCAATACCTCTCCATCAATATCAGAACCAAATATTCTTAATTTCCTGTCAAAGTTTGCTAGGTCATGTGCTTCTTTTCTTGCTTCAGTCCAAGCACTCTTAGGAATTATGCCCCATTTTTCGGATACAAAATTACGGTTCATACCTGGTGCTATATTCTTACCTATTAACCCTGCTTCAATAACAATTGTTCCCGATCCACAAAACGGATCCATTAACACCCTATCAGGATTCCAATAGCTCAGTTGTATCATTGCAGCAGCTAAAGTTTCTTTCATAGGCGCTCTATTAGACAGCTTTCTATATCCTCTTTTATGTAACCCTGCTCCAGTTGTGTCAATTGTTAGTGTTGCAATATCTTTTAGAAACGCAACTTCTATTTTGTACATATCTCCATTTTCATTAAACCATTCATTCTTATATTTCTGCTTCATTTTTTCTACTATAGCTTTCTTCACTATACCTTGACAGTTCGGGACACTTGCTAGTTGCGATTTTATAGATTTACCTGTTACAGGAAATTCTGCGTTTTCAGGAATAATATCGCCCCAAGGTAGCGCCTTAGTTTTTTCAAATAATTCATCAAATGTGATAGCTTTAAATTCGCCTACTTTTAATAGCACTCTATCTGCTGTTCTTAGCCACAGATTAGTTCTACAAATTGCAGAAATATCCGCACTAAAAGTCACTCTTCCATTTTCTACTTTTACATCTTCATATCCTAACGCCTTAACCTCTCTTGCTACAATCGCCTCTAAACCAAACGTTGCTGTTGCTATTAATTCTACTTTTCTCATAAGTTATCGCCTCTCTAAAACTATTTTATAATTATAGTATACCAATGTTTTAAGCAAAAAAATAGCACTTTTATGTTATAAGTACTATTTAAACAATCTTTATGATAATTACTATTTTCACATTAAACTCACTTAAAAACTACGTCAAATTTATCTCTACGGTGTAAGTTCACAATATCGTCACAACCACCTATGTATTTATCATCTACAAAAATCTGCGGTACCGTACCAGATCCAGTTTCTATCTCTAATTGACCTAGTTTTCTTACATCATCCCCAATATCTATCTCTTCAAATTCTACCCCTTTGTTTTTGAGCAAGCGCTTTACTCTAATACAAAATATGCACGTTTTCCAAGTATAAACTACAACTTTCTTTTTCATGTTATTCCTCAATTCTTAATATAATAGTTAGTGCATATGTATCTTTTCATTAATTATAACCTACTGCATTGTTTTTTTAAAGCAAATAACATAATTGATGAACTGTTTCACACTCTAAACTTGCGCTCACAGTGAAATGCACTCACAATCAAACAAACAAAAATAGCTACAAGAATACCTGCGTGAACCCATTCTGGAAGTCTCACTACAAATACAGAAAATGCTACAAAGATAAATATGAATCCAAACAAAAATAAAGTCGTTCCTATACAGTCTAAGTATTTGTCGCTATCTTTATAGTTTGATTCCTTGTACCCATTAATTATACTTCCTTTTCTCTTCACTTTAATTAAATAGCCAAAAATTACTAATAACATCCCCGAAAATGCGTGTATTGAAAAAATAAATAGATAATCAGTTAATCCGCTCACTTTGACGACCTCCTATACAGTTTGTCTTGACTCTACTTCCGCTTTGTCCAGTAATAAACGTAACGTAAATAACTGGTATAATCGGAAGAACACTAAATATAAGTAGCAAAGGGGTTATGTTCTTTATCCCTAACCAACCAAAAGTATAAAGAACATACTAATACTACTCTTCTTTGTAAAAAGCAGAAATTACCCATTCTCACCCTGTAGTCGATTGGACAATTTCATGATTAGTTTCTAAAAACAAAAACCCTTCACATAATCGATCCGTAACTGCAGATAGCGTTTTTAAAGAATTTCCCTCTTAGTTCATCCCAAATCATCTCAATTAGATTAAATTCTGGGGTAAGGCAACAAGGCGTATAACCTTATATTTTCGGGAACTACTAATCCTTTAGATTTATGCTGTGATGTATTATCTACAAGCATCCCTCTAGTTATACTTTCTTCGTTTTCTAAATAGGATTAGTATAAGTCCTAATTGCATACTATCATTCCTCCCATTTAATCTGGTATAGATATTGCCGATGCCCTAATTAACTCAGTTCCTTCTGGTAGTCTTATTGGGTCTTGTGCTTTTGTGTGAAAAAACAGTCCCTTGTATGATGTTATGTATCTAAAGTTTTTCTTAAATACTCCACCTTCAGCAGTGACAACTAAAGGCTCTTTTGTTTTCGCTAGTATTTTCATAAACTCATTGGCTTCAAGAGTTATAATTGCTCCTGATGATTTAATTGCATTCGCCGTTTCAACAGCTGCTGCAGCAGCGCCTCCTGTATACATTTTTACCCTTCTCCTTTATTCTTGAGCAGTCTTTTAGCTCTAATGCAGAAAATGCACGTTTTCCAAGTATAGACTATGACTTTCTTTTTCATGCTACGCCCCATTTCCATATTTTATCTTGGTTATCTGTTTTGTGCAGACACTTTCTTTTTAAGACTTAAAGTCAGCATCTGCTCACCAACTACATTCTGCTCTCATTCACCCAAATAGTGTTTAGATTTGATTGCATGATAGCCATAGATATAATCCCTAGACCGAAAATACCTAGGATTAGGCATGCTAAAGAATCATCTTTCCTTGGCATCCCTACCTTTTCATATGCATCGGCTATTTTCTGAGACTTGTCATAATACCAATAAAGCACGTATGGAGCACAAATTATCATAACAAACAATTCTAACCCTGGGGACATCCCACTTTCCCCCAAAAACATTTCAAGATCTTTTGAGGTAATATAAAGCCAGTAGAGCCCATAAATACCACATGTTAATATTGTAAGAATAATTACTGAAGCTACACTTCGTTGTTCATACATCAATTTCCCTCCCTTTTTCACACAATCATTTTTTAAAATAGCTGGGAAGCCCACCTAAAAATTCTAGGCAAGATTCCTTCTTGATAAAAATTCAAAGGTTCTATATCTGGAAAATACAGAACAAGTCTAATTAAAAATAGCATAACAAATAAAAAAATAATAAAACAAAGAACATAATTGACATTCTTTTTTATTTTTTCGCTTTTGCTAAATCTCAATAGCACTGCTAAAACTGCAGTAATTGGTATAAACGCAAACAATGGATGATAATAAAATGCGCTTTTTACATCTCCCTTTATTAATGACTCAAAAGCTCTTGTTAATCCGCATCCAGGGCAAGGGATTCCAGTAACGTTTTTTGAAAAACATAAAGTTCCGCTGTCAAAGAAATGTAGTAATACATAATATCCACAAAAAACTGTCACAAATGCTATTGAGTTTGATATTTTTTTCTTCATTTGATGCCCTCATAGTTTAGTTTTATTTCCTATACTATAATATCACAAAACCGTCAAATATAAAATCCCCCTCAGGCTAAAGATATCTATCATCTATTCACTTTTGATGGCAGGACAAAAACTACATGTACAACCCAAGTAAATACTGCAAGACTGAAAACCAAAAACTCCACAATAAGACGTCGGGGACGTTTCATCTGTCTTGTTTTTCATTAAAATGGTAATGCTTAAAGCCGCAATAAGACAGACGGAAACGTCCCCAGTGTCTTACACTTTAATATTACACAATGTCATCATCGCGCGGAGCTTCGAAATCAAAACTATTCTGCAAACTCACTAATCATTAAATCTAAAGTAACTAAGTTTAAGTTTTCAATAGTTTTTTCTAAATCCAAAAGATTATCCTTAAACCCACTCTTTGAAAATATGTAGTAATACGATTTCCCTCTAGTTAATAAATTAGCTCTTTCCACAAGTTTTTCATAGACTTCAATACCAAGTTTTTCACTGGTATATTTGCATTCAGCAAGTAACACTTCACCGTCACCTAAGCCTACAATATCAATTTCTTCTTGTCTTTTCTTAATTGGATTTGCACCCCACCATTTACCTATTTTATCGATTATAAATGGCAATTCAAATTTTTTATTTTTTCTAATTAAATATTCTTTGCAAACCTCTTCAAATACAGACCCTTGGTGCTCATAGAATTTGCCTTTAACTCTATTATTATAGATATGCTCTCCCATTTCTTGTTCGATAGCAGAGATATGCTTACTAACATGCTTATAATAAAACTTGTAGAAATTATCATTAATCAAATATATCGTTTTTTTAGAATTTGCTTTTTCTGTGATCGGTTTGATTTTCTGAATTATTTTTAATTCAATCAATGATTTAATATATATAGAAGTTTTTGATGTTGTTTCACCAATTTTAGTCGAGATTTCATTTAGTTTGCTAGCGCCACTTGCTACTGCTTCAATTATACTTTTATAAACAATCGGATTAATTAATTCTTGTTTTAATAGTAATTCTGTTTCCAAATATAAATATGCTGATTTATCATACATCTTTTTCACCATATTATAGTCAAAAGAAGCTTGTCCATTAAACTGCAATAAATATTGTGGGACTCCACCCAAAACGCTATAAATTCTTATCTTATCTTCATTTGTATAGTTAGGAAAAAACTTTATAGCATCAAAAAAATCTAAAGGATTTATCAGGAACTGAGCAGTTCTACGGCCAAACAAAGGGCTTTTATGCGAAAGTACTTCATTTTCAATAAAGCTAATTGAGGATCCACAGATTATTAAGAATAGTTTTGTATCTATCAGATTATGGTCTATATTATTTTGAATTATCGATAGCATTCTTTTGTTAGATGACACCATGTACGGGAATTCATCAAGCACAAGTACAAGCTTCTCATTTTCGGCCTTTTTCCCAATAAATTTAAAAGCTGCATCCCATGAATCAAATTTAGGCATAAATTCATTTAACCCAAAATGTTCTAAAATCTGTGCGGAAAATTTCGTAAGTGACAGTAGATCATTATGTTCTTCGCTAACATAAAAAATCCTATTCTTTTCTTTACAAAACTCGGTAAGCAAACGTGTTTTACCTACTCTTCTCCTTCCGTACATAACTATACAGTGAAATCTATTTTCATTATATAGCTCGTTCAATTTATCAATTTCATAATTTCTTCCCACAAACATATCGCACATCCTCCTATCGTTACATCCAATTTCAGATTATGTGTGTCTGTATTAACTTGTATTGACTTAAGTTGTTTTTGATTAAGTTAATAGTACTCTTTTTTTTCTCTTTTGTCAAATGAATCCTTTGACCTTCAATCTAGTTAGTATTTGCTAATGATATTTCCTTTTGCTTTTACAGCATGAATGGAATTATCAGCATTCCCACAAGAAGAAAAATTGTTAAAACATAAATCCCTATGCCGATTGAATGCCCTGCATTCACTGTCCATCCAACACCAAATCTTTTTTCAACCCATAAACTTGGGTCGTTTCTATTATAATATATCATACCCATAAGCCACTGATCATCATCGTCGCTATGCATTACACCTTCAATTTCTATGTCCTCTTTTATCTTCACCCTACTCCCGCTTTGCCCAGTAATAAATGCCACATATATGATTGGTATTATTGGACCAAATGTAAGAATTAACACCAGTGGAGTAATATTTTTTATTCCTAGCCATCCAAAACTGTGAAATTGTGTCACCATAAATAATAGATTCATAAAACATGCTAAAATCAGCATACACACAACCCATCTATATTTTGCTATTCTATTCTTTTTTGCTGATATTTCTGGATATTTAGGATTAATATTTTCTTTTGCCTTAACTATCATCTTCGAAATAAAGTAAAACATCACTGTCATACCTAACATTGTCAATGGCAAAATACTTAAAGTTAATGCAGATTTTTCGTCATATCTAGTTACATTCCCTTCAAAATCATACTTGCCTGGTATTTGCTCAGGTAAGGTGGGGTATGCAATGGCTATTACAATAAAAGTAACAATAACCATGGTAGCAGGCAACCAGAACCACGAAAAATTGAAGTTGGTCGTTGATTCTTTCCTTATAGTGTTTACCACAATAATCTGTTTCTTTCCTACTTTCCAGCCTTTTTCAGCCTTTAGTTGCTTACCTTTAATATGCACTAAATAATAAGATACACTTAGCGCTAAAACTAGTAGGATTGTAGCGAACATGCTTATGTTAACCAACTCCATTTCAAGTAATTCCCATAAACCATATGATGCAACTAGTGAAACTAAGTTAGCAATACTTAAATACTTAAAATATAAGCCTTTCAATTTTTTAACTTCATCACTTGAACTCACTTCTTCTGGAATAGATACCCCAAAAATTAACGATTTTCTGCTAAATGATGGCAACAAATAGCCAATCACTAGTATCGGTAGTATTGTAGCTGCACCTATTATAATTGCCGTGTAAAATGCCTCTTGGTTCATTTTTATTAGACCACCTTAAATTCTGAATATTTTTCTTCTATTAGCTTTACAAACTSCTCTTTTGTTATCCCTTTTAAAAATGCTTCTGCAATACTTGCTTCTAGTGAATCCCTCAATATTTCTACAAAGTGATTATCCACTTGCGACTTTAGACTCGTGCTTACTAATGCCCCTTTTTTTCTGTGTATAATAACCCAGCCTGCCTGTTTTAAAATGCCATATGCTTTATTAACTGTGTGCATGTTAATGCCAATATCAGAAGCCATTTGTCTAACTGACGGTAACTCTTCACCCTCTGTTAATTCTCCTTTAGCAATCCCTACAATAATTTGATTTGCGATTTGTTTATATATTGGTATGTTTGATTCTAATTCTAATTGCAGCAACATTTCTTCACCTTCTTTTGTCTTTTATGCACTCGGACAGGGGACGGTTCTTTGTCTGACAAACAGTAGATACATATTGTGTTTTTTCTTGATTTTCTATTTTTTGATTCTAAACCTCCGCTCATTGTAAAACAGGCTCGTAAACATACAACCGATTGAGATTATTGTAGCACTTGCAAAAACCCACTCATGTATGCGAAAAATGAGCACAGCAACACCTATAATCAAGAAGACAAACCCAGATAGCAGTAAAGTCATCCCAATTCTATCTAAGTACTTATCAGCATTGGTGTAATTAGTTTCTTTGTAGCCATTAATTAGATGGCCTCTTCTCTCAAATCTAATTAGATAACCGAAAATAATAATGAGTCCCCCGGTAAATGCAAGTATTGTCAATACTAATAAACCAGGTACAAATTGATTTTCCATGCTTAGCATCTTCCTCCCATCGTATAAAGTAGCACGGCTTTTTCGAAAAATGCCAGACAGGGGACGGTTCTCTGTCTGGTCTATCCCCTGTCTGGACCAGACAGAGAACCGTCCCCTGTCTGGTCCCTCTCACTTTCCCACCACACTCTTTTTTGTGCCTCTTTAACTCCCTCTCCACACTCTACTTCAACTTAACCGCAGTTCCATAGATCAATATCTCAGCTGCTCCTGTCATTACTTGCGAAGTTGAAAACCTTATGTTTATCACTGCATCTGCTCCAAGCTTTTCTGCATCTCTTACCATCATACCTGTAGCTATTTGCCTCGCTTCCATCAGTAACTCTTGGTACTCTGTAAGCTCTCCCCCAACTAAATGTCTAAATGAAGCGACTATGTCTTTCCCAATATTCTTTGCCCTAATAGTACTCCCCTTCACTAATCCTAATGTTTCTACAACTTCTCTACCTGCAATTTCGCTAGTATTTACTAAAATCATCTTCATTTTCCTTTCTTTTTTTATTTTTTTCAATCACCAACACAATTATTAGTGAAATAATACATGTTATCACAGCTATCCATAGTATTTGTGTATAAATAGGAATTAAATCAAATTGCAATAGTACCTCAACTACAGAGTAAATTGTAGTAACGATAACTGCGACTGCCGCAACTACCAGCGCCCAACTAAAATATTTTGACATTTTTTATTTCTCCTCTCTTTTAGGGCTGCTTAAAAAGCAGCAACCACGTTTCCTCGATTCAAGATCCCGACCAAAAAGCCAAAATCCAATACGCTATATCCATTATTACTGGAGTATATACATTGCCACTTTTTAGATATTCTTTAGGTGTTGACTTGTCTTCTCCCTCCATAAAAAGATGATTTAGATCTGGGTAAAAACTAAAAACCACATATTCTTTTTCTGAAAGTCCTTCTTTCCATCCCTCAAAATCTTCTATAGTTACTTGATAATCTCGCCCTCCCTGAAGTACTAATAGCGGGACATGAAGGTTTAGCGCTTCATCAATAGGCTTTCTTTCAATCAAATCATACCAATAAGCTGCTGGGGCTCCGAAAACAATTTCATTTTCTACGAAATCTCGATTCTCAATTGCAGTAACTGTTCCCTTAATATCTTCAAGATTTTTTTGCTCTGCTTCATCAATTTTTCCATCTATTAATGATATGTACTCAGTCTGCTCTAGAATCAGTTCAAGCAAGGTTCTTGTGGGTCCTGCTAACACTAGGACTCCTGCAACGTTTCCGTCACGATTCGCTATTTCTGGCGCTAACATCCCGCCCATGCTGTGTCCTAACAAAAAGATCCCCTCTGGGTCTATCCCTTCTTGCCTTCTCAGCAAGTCCATGGCAAACAATGCGTCTTCAATAACTTCTTCTTCAACCGTGAAATCAGTTCCCATCTTTTGTCCATGTACTTTTGTCCGTTTGTCATATCTAAAAACTGCTATTTTCTTACTTGCTAAGCCCCAGGCAAGGTCTTTAAATGGTTTATTTGGTCCAATACTCTGATCTCGATCCTGTGGTCCAGACCCATGTACCAATATTAGAGTTGGAAAAGGACCTTCCCCTTTCGGCATTGTAAGTGTCCCTGACAATTCCCATCCTTTAGCTCCAAACACTAACTCTTTCTCAAAAAATTTTTCTTTGCTTACATAGTTAGGTGGTACATACATTTCCGTGCTAGTCTCTGCTACAGAAAAATTAAGCCCCGCAATAAGGTTATCATTGTCAAAAACGACACGCGCTTTTAATGCTCCTTTACCAAAATTCATCTTCACCTCGACAATCTGGAAACCTTGCTCTTCAAACACAATTCCTTCTCCTAGCCATTTCAACAGTCCATACTCATTAACAATACCTTCCCATATACCCCTTAATTTCTCTACTGGAAGAGCCTTTTTCATGGTCGTATCAAATCGTTCCGCTGCTACAGCATACTCTCCTAAACTCAAAAGCATCAAGAAGTCTGGTGCCGATTTCAGCAAGTCTGGAGCCATAGCTAGTTCTGACCTTAGCACTGTGATTGTAGATTTTTGGTTAGCTACACTTACTTCATATTCCCCCTCTTCTTCAAAAGAAACTGTAAAGGACACTATAATAGTTTCTTTTGCATCTAACGTGACTTCTTCAGATTCATGCACTTCTCCATTTATCTTAAGAATAACTTCATCGGCAACTCTCTTGTCCATATTATTCTTTACTGTAGCCTCGACTATGGTGGATTCTTCTAGCGTTAAATTTGCCTTAGTTACAGATAAAGTACTCACCTCAAACTCAGCATCCTTCTGAAACACTTGACACCCCGACAATAAAGACACAGCTAATACTATCAGTATACAAACTGTCACTTTTTTCACGCAAATACCTCCTTATTTTTCTCATCCACTTGCCTGTTATATATAGTGGGGTCAGACAGGGGACGGTTCTTTGTCTGGACCGTACAGGGAAGATATGCCAGACAGAGAACCGTCCCCTGTCTGACCTTTTCTCTTCTATCACGATGATTATCTTGTTTTATTAAGCAGGAAAGGGAAGATAAAACCCTTCTCTTTACTTCAGTTTTACTGCTGTTCCGTAAATCAGTATTTCTGCTGCTCCTGTCATTACTTGAGAAGTAGAAAACCTTATGTTTATTACTGCATCTGCACCCAATTTTTCTGCATCTCTTACCATCGTGCCCGTTGCTATTTGTCTTGCTTCAATAAGTAGCTCTTGATACTCTGTAAGCTCTCCCCCAACTAGATGTCTAAATGAGGCAACTATGTCCTTACCTATGTTCTTTGCTCTAATGGTGCTCCCTTTTACTAGCCCCAACGTTTCTACTACTTCTCTCCCTGCGATTTCACTAGTATTTACTAAAATCATCTTCATCTTCCTTTCTTTTTTTATTTTTTTCAATTACCAATACAATAAAAAGCGAAATAATACATGTTATAGCAGCAATCCAAAGCACTTGCATATACAGTGGCACCAAATCAAATTGTAACAACATATCTACTATTGAATAAATGGTGGTAATTACAACTGCAACTGCTACGACGACCAAAGCCCAACTAATGTATTTTGGCATTTTTTCTACCTCCTATGTTTTTCGTCTCATTATCTGTTATATATAATGTATAACAGATAGCGATACATGTCAAGAGATTTTACGGCAATCTAATCTTAAGTAGATTCATTGCTGTTTTAGGATTTGCCTGCCCCTTCGTTTCTTTCATCACCTGCCCCATTAAAAAGGTAATTGCTTGTTTTCTTCCAGCATTATAGTCTGCTACGGATTTAGGGTTGTTTTCAATAACTTTACCAACTATTTTTTCTAATTCTTCCTCGTTATTTACCTGAACTAATCCTCTTTTAGCTATTATTTCTTTTGGGTTTCCTTTTGTCTCAAACATTTCCTCGAAGACTTCTCTCCCAATTTTCAAGCTAATATCACCATTTTCAATAGATTTAATTAATTCCGCTAAAGTAGTAGCAGTAATTGGAATGTTTTTACTAGCATCGCCCATTTTCATTAATTTCAACAAATCTCCAATAATCCAATTTAAGACTTTGTCTGCTCTTGCACCTTTTTTAATAGTTTCTTCAAAAAGCTGTGTCAGTCTTTTATCTTCTACTACTATTTGCATTTCTTTTTTGTTTAATCTGTATTGCGATATAAGTCTTTCTAATTTTTCGTTTGGCAATTCTGGAATTTGTTTCTTTAAGCTTATCACGTTATTTTCACTTATGATAATTTGCTTTAGATCTGGCTCTGGAAAATATCTATAGTCGTGTGCTTCTTCCTTACCCCTCATAGAAACCGTTCTGCCTTTTGCACTATCCCATCTTCTAGTCTCTTGAACTATTTTGTCGCCTTCTCCAAATTCGTATAGTTCAATTTGTCTTTTTTCTTCTTTTTCAAGAGCTTTTTGCATTTCTTTAAATGAGTTCATATTCTTAATTTCTACTTTTGTGTTTAATTCTTTTTGCCCTCTTTCTCTCACTGAAATATTTGCATCAAAACGTAATGACCCCTGCTCCATTTTACAGTCTGAAACTTCAACATACTCAAATATTGTTTTAATCGTTTTTACAAACTCAAATGCTTCTTTCGGTGATCTTAACTCTGGCTCCGTAACAAGTTCAATAAGTGGTACCCCTCCACGATTATAGTCAATGCATGTATACGGTTCATCCTCTAAATGAATAAGTTTTCCTGCATCTTCTTCTAAATGAATTCGATTTATATTAACTCTTTTAATTATATCTTCTACTTCAAATTCTACATATCCGTCATATAAAATAGGTAAATCAAATTGCGAAATTTGGTATGCTCTAGGTAAATCGGGGTAAAAATAGTTTTTTCTATCCATCTTATTTATATAGTTGACTTTACAGTTTAGTGCCAACCCAGCCTTTAGTGCTAGTTGAATCACTTCTTCATTTAAAACAGGTAAAGCCCCTGGTAGACCAATGCAAACTGGGCATGTATTGGTATTTGGTCGGCTACCAAATTCTGTCGAACATCCACAAAAAATTTTAGATTTAGTCAATAATTCTGCATGTATTTCTATTCCTATAACAGTTTCCCACCTCATAGTGCCACCTTCTTTCTTAAGTCTAGTTCACATTCTAACAAATAAGCAAGTTGAAATATCTTCTCCTCACTAAAATGAGAGCCTATTATTTGTAACCCTATAGGTAAATTCTTTTTATTAAATCCACAATTCATAGATAATGCAGGAAGTCCTGCTAAATTTACACTTATTGTATACAGATCTTGCAAGTACATTTGCACAGAGCTATGAACTTTTTCCCCTTTCCCAAAAGCTACAGTTGGAGCAACTGGGCTTATTATCAAATCGTATTTAGAAAAAATTTCTCTATATCCAGCTTTTATCGACTCCCTCATTTTTTGTGCTTTGTTATAAAAGGCATCATAGTATCCTGCCGAAAGCACATAAGTCCCTAGCAAAATGCGCCTTTTTACCTCTTTGCCAAATGCCTCTGTTCTAGTATTTGTAATTAATTGTTCAATATTCTTATATTCACTAGTTCTATATCCATATCTAATTCCATCAAATCTTGCTAAATTTGAGCTTGCTTCTGCAGATGAGATAATATAATATGCTGAGAGTATTTCTTCGTTTATAGGTAGCGAAACTTCTTCCACTTTCACACCAGCTTTTTCTAGTGTTTTTATACTCTTCATTATTGCATTTTTCACTTCGCTGTCTAGCTCACCCTCAAAGTACTGTTTTGGTACTCCAACTCTGAGTTTTTTTATGCTTTCGCTTTCTAATGAGTATTTATCAGTAAGCTTTATATTACAACTAGTGCTATCTTTTTCGTCATTACCTTGTAATATTTCAAGAGCGAGCGCGCAATCTTTAACATTTTTTGCCATTGGTCCAACCTGGTCAAGTGATGATGCAAAAGCTATCAGCCCAAACCTAGAAACCATACCATAAGTCGGCTTCAGTCCTACCACTCCACAAAAAGCTGCAGGCTGTCTTATCGAGCCTCCAGTATCCGAGCCTAATGCTAGTGGTGTGAAGCCAGATGCAACTGCTGCCGCCGAACCTCCCGATGAACCACCTGGTACTTTTCTTAGCTCCCATGGATTGGATGTCTGTTTAAAAGCCGAGTTTTCTGTGGATGATCCCATAGCAAATTCATCCATATTAGTTTTGCCAATTATTATCGCACCTTCTTCTTTAAGTTTTTCAATAACTGTCGCATCGTATGGTGACGTGTAGTCTTCTAGCATTCTTGACGCACAGGTTGTTTTTATCCCTTCAGTACAAATATTATCTTTAATTGCAATAGGTACTCCTGCTAGCTTACCAACTCTTTCCCCTTTTGCAATTTTTGCATCAATCATTCTTGCTTCACTCATACATCCCTTTTCTCTTAGAGTAATAAATGCATTTATTCTTGACTCTTGCTCACTTATAATCTTCAAATATTTCTCCATTACCTCCTCTGCCTTAAACCTTCTCTCCTTTATCCCTCTTACAATTTCATACGCTGATTCCATATCTCCAAGCATAATTTTTCCTCCTACTCAATAATTTTGGGGACTCTAATATATCCATCTTTCATGTCTCTGGTATTCCTAAATAGTTTCTCATAATCAGAAAATGGCTTCACTTCATCTTTGCGCAATACCTGCGTTTTTACATCAATTTGTGTGATGTTTTCTTTCTGGCATATGATTTTCCCATCTGATAGCGCAGTTTTTACATTTGCTTTTGTTATTTCTTTCTCTTCGAAGCTAAACTTTTCAATGCATTTCATATGTTGTATTATTTCTTCAAGCTCAGCAGTAGTCCTACAAAGTTCTTCTTCGCTAAGTTTAAGTTTTGCTAATTTGCATATGTGCAACACTTCTGTTTTAGTAATATTCACGTTTTTTACCTCCTACGGTGTTATTCTTTTTAAATCTCTAGGTAAAAGCGATGCTTCTCTAATGTTTTTAAGATTTAACACCTGCATTGTTAATCGCTCTAACCCTACTGCAAAACCCCCATGTGGTACCATTCCATATTTGAATGTGTTTAAATAAAAGCCAAAATCGTTAGTGTCTAGTTCAAAATCAATCATATTCTTTTTTAGCAATTCGTGCTCATGTATCCTTTGCCCACCTGTTGTCACTTCAAGCCCTTTGTATAGCAAGTCAAAGCTATTAGTCAATCTCTTGTCATTTTTGTCTGGCATTGTGTATACTGGTCTTTTTTTCGCAGGGTACTTCGTTATAAAAACAAAATCGCTTGTATACTTCTTTTTTATATGTTCTGCCAGTAGCTTCTCACCTTCTGAGTCTAAATCTCCTTCAGGTGATTTTTTCTGAAATTCACTTTTTAGTATTTCCTGCGCTCTAGCTAATGTGATTCTCGGTATTTTTCCCACTTCTTCAATTTCCGCACCTAAGAGTTCTAGTTCGGCTTCACATGTTTTTTTGATATGAGAAAATAAACGAGTTAGCCATTCTTCTTCTAAACACATTACATCCTCTTCGCTTTCAATAAACCCCATTTCAATATCTAAGCTTACATACTCACTTAAGTGTCTCCAGCTATTATGCAGTTCTGCACGGTATGCATGTCCGACTTCAAAAACTCTCTCAAATCCAGCCCCGACCATCATTTGTTTATAAAACTGAGGGCTTTGCGATAAAAAAGCTCTTTTGCCATAATAATTTACCACAAACATTTCGGAACCGCCTTCTGTTCCAGAGGAAATTATCTTAGGTGTGTTTATTTCTGTAAACTGTTTTTCTCTTAAAAACCTCCTAAATGATTCAACTATTTCACCCTGCACTTTGAATATAGCTCTTTGTTTAGGTGCTCTTAAGGCAATAGTACGATGGTTTAATTGCGTTTCTAAGTTTGCCTCAATTTCTTTTTTATTTATAACAAACGGTAGTTTGTCATAAGTTGCTCTTGCGATTATCTCAATTTTTTCTGCTTGAATTTCGAATCCGTTAGCAGCTTTTTTATTAATACTTCTTCTACCATAAACACTTATGGCAGTCTCTAATCTTAAATCTTTGCACAATTCTCTTTCCGATACTACTTGAATAACTCCTGTTTTATCTCTTAGGTGCAAAAAACAAACTTTCCCTATGTTGTTTTTTTTATACACCCAGCCTTTTAATAACAGTTTTTCATGTGTTTCGCCCAGTTCCATTACTTCTTTCACATAGTTTCTCTTCATTTTCGCTCCTCCTATTTTTTTGTACTAAAAAACCGCCCACACACCAAAATTAATTGGTATAGGGACGGGTTACGTTCTCCGCGGTACCACCCTAGTTAGCAAAAGCTCTCTCATCAGTACGGACAAAAGTTTGTCGATACCTAGTTCATATAACGGTGAACAATCGGCTAAGTCTACTCTCTTCAACAGATTTCGGTTAGCTGCTCAAAGGTGTTTTTCAATACAAGTTTCACGCTAGACTCTCACCATCTCTAGCTCGCTATAGATTTCACTTTGTATTTACTTCTCCTCGTCAAAGCAAATTATTATCTTGTTTTTTATTGTACATTATATTTTGAAAATTTGCAATGTTTTTTTATGCAAATCGCTGTCTTGAACAAACATTCGTGCCCGTTACCTTTTCTCCTATCTCAACAACAAAAATGCCTGAGTAACTATTTTAGTAATGAGATACATCTCCATACATACGAACAACCGCATTCTTATTTTTCTCTATTTCAACTACGTTAAGGCAAGTCTGTTGCATAAACGCACCTTCCCAAAGCTCGTTTATATTTTTTCCTTGAAAATACGACATAATTACTTTCAAAGTAATTCCATGAGTCACTATTAGAAAATCCCCGTCTGCATGCTTTCTTCTTATATCGTTAATAAATTCAACTACTCTCACCTGTACATCGTAAAATGTTTCACCGTCTTCTGTAGTATATAGTTCTGGGTGTTCCCAAAAATTACTAAGTCTCTCTGGGTAGAGTTTCTTTATGTCATCAAATTTTTTTCCTTCCCAATCCCCCATTGAGATTTCCATTAGTTTCTCGCATTTTACTATTTCTGTATCCTTGTCTCCTCTAACTATCTCCGCTGTTTTTACTGCCCTTCCACTAATGCTTGAATATATTCTGTTAAAATCTATATTTTTTAGCCTCCCATATAATAATTCAGCTTGCCCTACGCCAAGTTCTGTCAGCTTAGAGTCTTTTCTTCCTTGTGAAATCCTTTGTACATTCCACTCTGTTTCTCCGTGTCTTGTTAAAAATAATCTTAGCATTTGTACATTCCTCTCAACTGTGATAAAAGTCTCCCAATAGGTCTAATTAATATGGTTTTTCTACAGCATAACAAAAATGCACCACTTATTCAAGTATTCGGCGCTAAAATCTCGCTCTATTAAAATGCAGACTAAACCGTTTCAGATTTTCTCGATATGCTCTACAAAACGCATCCTTTATTAATGAAAGTAGTTCTAAGTCTCTAAATGCTTGTATGCTTCAAAAAACCTCTGTCCTGCTGTAAATATGATTGCCAGAAAAAAAACAGTTGCTATAAAGCTTAACCACTGCGGAAGTATTAGCATTAAACTTAAAAAAATAAAGCCTTCTGTTCGCTCGATTAATCCAGCTTGGTAATAAAATGATTTTTCGCTTTTTTTAGCACTTACTGCACCTACAGCTAAAAAAATAGTCATTGATAAAATAATAGATGCTAATAAAAGCAACATTACAAACATGCTTTCGGGATAACTGTACGCCAAAACCAATATAATAGATATTTCTACAATACGGTCAAAAGTTATATCCATAATCGTACCAAACTGGCTGCTGTCATTTGTTATTCTAGCAATAGTCCCATCTAATGTATCTAGGAGCCCTGAAAGCCACAAAATACCAACACATACATATTTGTTAGCGCCGAAAAAGTATAACGCAGCACTGCTCACCCCAACAAATAATGCGACTAGTGTGATTGTTTTTGGTTTTATTTTTAGCTTAATAAGTTTTCTTGCAACCATGTCTATTATAGGTTGAACAAATCTCCTTGAGTTTGTATCTAACATAAAATCCTCCTATCTATTTAAGAAAAACCATATGTCTTTCATCCAATGTTCTAAGCTATCATCCGCCACAATAGTCAATGAAACATTCTTAGGTAAGCCTTCTATGTAAATTGCAACTTTATCTACTCCAAACTCTAGCACCTCTTCTTCAGCAATAGCAAATATGTATTTAGTTTTTATGTCAAATTCCTTAATAAAATCTACTTCAGGCATTTTACCAACAACCACCGCAACTTCCTTCATCGTTTTTCTATGCTTTAGTTTAAGTAAATCGCGATCCTCGTAAGTTATATGATAATTCAATTCCATTAAATAATGCTTTGTTTTCGCCCTAATATCTACCATAGCAAAACTCCTTTCTTATAATCTATTTTAATATGAATTGTGTCTCGTAGTCTATATTTAATATCTTCTGTTGTATGAATTCCAAGTGTGACTCCATTAGAATCTAATTTGAGATATGATTTTTCTCCAGCATACCTATAGTCGGTCACTATACCAGTTGCATTTTGTTCACCTTCTCTTACAATTTTAATTTGCTCCGAACGTATAAGCATGGTAACTTTACCTTCTTTTTTTTCATCAACAGAGTAAGTCCCAAGTTTTGATGTGAAAACACTGTTTTCAATTGTTCCTTCTATAAAATTACAATGTCCAAAAAATCTTGCAACCTTCATACTGTTCGGTCGTTTATAAATGTTCTCTGGAGTATCATATTGCTCTATTTTCCCATTATCCATAAATGCCACGCGGTCTGACATTAAAAATGCTTCTTCTTTATCATGTGTAACCATAATAATTGTAATTTTGTGGTTTTCATGCACTTCTTTGATGAATTTTCGCATATCTTCACGGAGGGAAACGTCAAGCTTAGAAAACGGCTCATCTAAAAGCAGTACTTCAGGCTCTATTGCCATTGCTCTAGCTATTGCAACTCTTTGCATTTGTCCCCCTGATAATTCTGACGGAAATTTATTTTTATGCTCTGATAACTGTATCATTTCTAAGAGTTTTTCTGTTTTCTCTTTGATTTTTTCTTTGCTTACTCTACGGATTCTAAGCCCAAAATTAATATTTCTCTCTACAGTCATATGCGGAAATAACAATACATTTTGGTCAACTATTACCGCTCTAGATTTATTTTCTGAAAGCTTAGAAGCATTGACATTGTTAAAGAGCACTTGCCCACTGCATGCCTTTATTAGTCCTGCTATAATTTTTAAAGTTGTAGTTTTTCCACATCCTGATGCCCCAATAAGTGAAATATATTCACCATTATTTACATGAATAGATACCCCGTTTAGAACACTCTCTGTATCATATCTTTTGTACGCGCTTATTAATTTTATATCTGCCATTTTAATCACCTACACTAAAAAATTAGAATCGTTAAAGAATCCCTTAATTACTTTATCTGCTACTATAACTACTAACAAAATTGATGCTAAAAAAACAATGCTGTACGTCGAAGCAAGTACGCGCTCGCCTCTTTGTATTAGGGGAAACATTAGCATGGAAAACGTTACTACTCTGCCGCCACCGATTAAGAAAGTTATGAAATATTGGCTAAATGAAATGATGTATACCATTGTAGAGGCTGCGATAACTCCAGGCATAATCAATGGCAATGTGATATACCATAGCACCTGAAGTGAATTTGCCCCTAAGTTTTTTCCTTGCGTTGCTATGTCGTCTCCAATTAACAAAAAGCTATTTAATAGTATTCTTACTGCATATGGAAGACCTGGAATAAGATGAATTAATATCACACCAATACAATTATTAGCTAACCCCAAGTAAATAAAAGAAACATGTATCCCCATACTGACTGCGACCATAGGGACAATCACAGGCAACAGAATTACGGTTTTTATTATATTTTTACCTTTAAAGCTATAAAAAGCAATAGCTTTAGCAGCTGGTAAAGCTATTGCTAAAGTGATAATTGTAACTATTATAGATAATAAAATACTAAATAACAATATATTAATCGAATTTGATCCCGCACTAAAAAAATGTTTGAATCCTCGAGCATCCCCAAATAAAGGTATTAACTGTGGCCATCTCCACGATGCAATAAATGGCCATAACATTAAAGGAATTAGAGGCAATAACATAATGAAAATAATAAGTTTTGAAAAAAAATCTTTCATCCAATACTCCTATCCAAAGTACTTTTTAATCGATCTAAAAGCTAGTATATATACATAGACAAGCATTAATGATATCGTGCTTATTATAACATTAATAACCATCGCTTGTGGCCTTAAACTTAAATCTATACTAGTGTATTGAATATATGCAACTACTGGAAGAGCCCTCGGCGCAGAAGGTCCTATTAAAAAAGGAACTTCAAATGCCCCAAAAGAAAAAGCAAATAGCAATATGAAGCCCGTTAACACAGTCGGTAGAATCATTGGAAATTCTACTTGCCACCAAGCTTCTTTTTTGCTAGCTCCGAGATTAAGGGCTGTATCCACTAGCCGCGCATCTATTTTCTTAAGAATCCCTAATGTAATCATCATAATAAAGGGTATCCCTTTCCAAGTGTATGCAATAATAATTCCTATCCCGCCTCTGTCAAAAATTAGTTCAGGGAACTCCATAAGATTGTCTATAAGCCCTAAATTGTAGAATATTCTTGAAAGCACACCACTCTGAGTTAAAATAATAAACACTAACAAAGCGGCTATTGCATGGGGCACAGCTATGGGTATTTTATATAGTGTCCTCACCCAGAGCGTTTCTTTCTTATTCCTGTATATTAAATAGGCGACATAGGTACCTATAAAGACTGAAATCCCTGAACTCGCAAATGATATATATATGCCAAAACCAAGTGCTCTTAAAAAAGACCTTGATTCCAAAATATTTATGTAGTGCCTTAGTGTAATCTCCGACATCCCAAATACTGGTATGTACCCAAAGCTCTGTAATACTGCACTAATTAGCCCCAATATAAATACACTCATAACTACCATCACTGGCAGTAACATTAAGTATGGTTTTAGCTTTTTATACATTCTATTCTCCTAATATCTCTTCTCTCCATATTTCCTCTATAAGGGGAACTAAATTGCTACGCATCTCAGGTAGCGAATGTGCCGCTAAAACCTCACTGCTTAACACTCCAACTCCAATTTCTATATCATCGAATAATTTTCTTTGTTCTTCTGATAGTAAGTCGTAGTGAACAACTGGTTGGTCGCCCCACACTATAGGATTCAGTTTTGAAGCTTGCATTTCAGGGCTCATTAAATAATTAATTAGAGCCAGTGCACCATTTTTATTCGGCGCGTTAAAAGGTATTGCTAAAAAATGTGTATTCGCTATAGTTCCATAATCAAACAAAAATGTTTGTGCTGTTTCAGGATAAATTCCTTGTGCAATTTTCGATGCAGCATGTARTGGCGTATAACTCATTGTCATTAAAACTTCGCCATCTGCAAACATATTCACTAACTGACCTATATTTGCAGGATAAGTTTGTCCTTCTCTCCATAAATAGGGTTTAATTTCTTTTAAAAACTCAATTGCTGGCATGATTGCCTCTCTTACAATTTCTTTATCAGCTTCCATACCAATAAAAATCTCATGGCCAACTACGTCATAAATTATATTTCTTACAAAAGCACTTCCAGTAAAGTCAGTGACTTCTGGATATGTTATTCTTCCTTTATTAGCTTTAGCAAATTCCATGAACTCAATATGATTTCTTGGAAACTCTTGTGTTTTCGCAGTGTCCCCTATAAATACTAGCTGCGCTCTACCATATGGCGCGGAGTACCCTTTTACAGGAAAGCCGAAATCATAAGTTACATCTTTTGTAGGCTTAACATAAGATGTGAAATTTGGTATCATTTCTACAAATGGTCCATACAGTAATCCTTTAGTTTTTGCGTTGTAAAAATTTTCCCCATTAATCCAAATAACATCTATTGTTCCTTCACTACCCATGCTCTTTTCTGTCATCAGCTTTGCTAGATATTGATCTGGATTCATCGGAATACGTATTAGTTCTACTTCATAGTTCTCTTTTAGTTGGCTTGATACAGTTGTATCTAACCAACCGTTAATACTATCACTACCTCCCCAGCCATAAAATCTGACCTGTGTTCCCTTTGCATCCTCTAACCTTTCCATAAATGAAACAGAGCCCTCCTCATTAGGAAGAGGGTCCTCTGCGACAGGTTTTGGACTACAAGCTGTTAAGAGAAGAAGGGATATAAGAATCATTATTAGTTTCTTCATAATTTTCTCCCTTTCATTGTAAATCATATTATTTCTTACTTCTACATTTTAGATGTCTATCCCTTTTTTCTTAGCTATAAACTTTGGTATCTGTGAAACTCCAAAGAGCACAATTCCTGCACCTAGGAGCTTAACGAATAGTTGCAAAGTTATTCCGTTAGCAGCGATGTCCCCTGCTAAATAAGCGTAAATAAATGCACCAGGGGCCATTGTAATGAGAGAAATAATTGCATACGATGATAGTTTAAAATTAGTCACTCCATATGCATAGTTTTGAATGTTGTAAGGGAAAACTGGAACAAGTCTAGTTAAAATTAAAAAGTCACGTCCGTTTTTTTCTACTCCCTCTTCAATTTTTTTGAAAATGGCATTGCCACCTAGTTTTCTCACAATAAAGTCACGCGCAATGTAACGTGCTACAAGAAATGCTGCTATTGCTCCTGCAGTCGCGCCCATCAATGAAAGAAACCCTCCTAAAATTGGACCAAATACAATCCCTGCTACAACTGTTGGAACAAGCGCTGGCAAAGAGAACACTGCAATTAATATATATATTAATATAAATATAACATATCCAATCGCGCCAAAGTCTCTTATAAAGTCTTGGAACTTGTCAAAATCAGATAAAAGTTCTAACAATCCTGAAGCTCTAATAGCAAAAATAGCTGCTATCAATACTACTACAATAATAAATGGTTTTAAATATTTTTTCATAATTCCTCCTATTTTACTACTTTATTTATTCCTGCTTTTGCTTTGTATCTATTAATCCATGACTTAGCTGGATTACTTAGGACATCAAGCGGTGATGCATCGCCTTCATACACAACAGGTCCCCATATCAAATCAAGTATATGCCACGCTTTAGCATCTGCTTGTAATAAGGAAGAGCGACAGGCAGCACAATAAACAACTATATTTGGTTCAACTAATGTTTCAACTCTTCTAACCATAACTTTCTTTGCTACCTCTGGGTTAGCCGGAACAACCATTCCTCCAAAACCACAACATCTCGTTTTTTCTCGTGAGTAATCTGATTCATGAATCTTATAACCTAGCTCTGTCAAAATCCACCTTATGCCGTCTTGAAGTTCTGTCTCAAATCTAGTTGAACAAGAGTCGTGAATTGTAAATACCATATCACTATCTTTAGCTTTATTTTTTAGTTCTTCTGGCATCCCTAGTTTAGGCCACAAAGCCCATAAGGAAGTTACATCTGTTGTAGATATTTCTTTAAAGGTTAAATAGCAACTTTGACAAGCTACAATCATCTCTTCAATTTGCACATCGTCCATATCTTTTTGAAGACCAGCAAATCTCTCTTTAAATAAATCATATTGTCCAATAGCTTTTGTAGGTTTCCCACAACATTTTTGCACTGCAGAAAATTTTTCGAATTTACTGGCTAAAAATTCGGTTGTCTTAACTACTGCGTGTGGATTATATGACGGTAGACTACATCCTGGCATAAATCCGTAAACTTTATCTGTATTATCCAGCACTACTTTCTACCTCCTTTTTTTCTCTTAGTTGTAAATAACCACGAGAAGCCTAATAGTTGATGCATATTGATTGCTTTATGTCCAGGCATAGGTGATTTACCGTTATTTGCAGCTACGAAATCTTTTCTAGAACCAACGAATATCTTTTTAAGTGGCAGTTCTTTAGGACAAACTATAGTACAGTTATCACATCCATTACACGAGTACGCTAATAGTGGATCCATTTCTCCATCTATGACAAGCTTATCAAGTATATCTTTAGGACAATCTCCAAAATCATTCATCATAACGCATTCTTGCATGCAAAATTTACATTCGCACTCAAGACAGCGACTTGCCTCTTTTAATGCTTGTTCATCTGTAAATCCAGTATCACACTCAAGAAAGTCTCGCTTTCTGATTTCTGGCTCTCTAAAATTGCCTGAAAGTCTTGGAAGGTTTTCTGTTCCTTCTGGAAGTGGTATATCTAGCTTCGTTTTATATGAACCTTCTTTTTCAAAATCTCGTCCGTACTCTAGCGGCTTGGCATTTAACAGGTTTTTAATACTTAGTGCAGCTTTTCTTCCATGAGACATCGCCTCTATTACTATATTTGTACCAGCAGCATCCCCAGCAACAAATACTCCTTCGATGCTTGTTTCTAGTGTTTTGCTATCAACTGTATATCTTCCTGCTCTTCCCCTTGGAAGAGTTCCTTTGGTAATATCTTCAACAAGCTGTCCCGTCGCAAATACTACTGTATCTACATCTAAAGTTATTTTTTCACCTTCATACTTTGGATTAAAATTCCCTTCGGCATCAAATATAGATGCGACTTTTTGAATTACTAGCCCCTTAACTTTTCCATTCTCTTCAATAATTTCTAATGGACCATATCCCGCATTAAAAATTACACCTTCTTCATGCGATTCCTCTATTTCTTCTTTAGAAGCCGGTAGATTATCCATGTTTTCCAATGAGCATTGGTACACTGTTTCAGCGCCTACTCTCCATGAAGATCTTGCACAATCCATTGCAACATCACCACCACCAACGACTGCAATTCTTTTACCTGCAATGGTCGATTTCCTAGTTAGGCTAATTTCTCTCAAGTATTCTTGTGCACTTACAACTCCTTTTGACTTATGCCCAGGGATAGGTATAATAGAGCCTATATGTGCACCATGTGCAAGAATCACAATATCGTAGTCATTTCTTAATTCTTCAAAAGATACATCTACTCCAACTTCAACACCAAGCTTAATCTTAATACCTAGCTTCGTAAGATACGAGTACTCAAAATCTATTACATTACGTGGCAGACGGTATTCTGGAATACCTACTCTCATCATTCCGCCTAGTACATTTAACTTTTCAATTATTGTTACTGCATGCCCTTCGCGTCTTAAATCTATAGCTGATTGAGCACCAGCAGGTCCCGCACCAACTATAACAACTTTTTTCCCTGTATTGTCTTTGACAGAAACATCCCATTTTTTTTCATCATCTGCCTTTTCAGCTGCATACCTTTTAAGTGCTGCAATCGAGATGGGTTGATTATACTCTGTGTTTCGTCTACAATTCTCTTCACAAGGATGGGCGCAAATGCGCCCTAAAGTGTTTGGTAAGAATAGTTTTTCTCTGATTAGATCTATAGCTTCTTCATTTTTCCCTTCTGCAATTAAATTAACATAACCAATTGCATCAGTGTTCATRGGACATTCCGATACACAAAAAGCTTGTTCTAGACCCATACAGTCATCTGTAACCGTTTGTGCAGTCTCAAGAATCTCACCTGAGAACTTGACCTTATCCATTTTATCCCCTCACTTTTCCTTACTACTATTTATGCATAGTAGTGATTCTAAATTATTTTTCTCCGTTTTCAACGTCCACTTCGCTTAATTCATAGTGCATGTAGCTCCACTCAATCCATGATCCATCATAATTGTACACATTTTCTGCTCCTAAAACTTCACTAAGCACCAACAGTGTGTGCGCAGATCTAACACCTGATTGACAGAATACAATAACATTCTTTCCTTCAATTAAATCTCCATATATTGCTTTTAATTCTTCTTTAGTCAACAAAGTTGTATCTTCATTTGAATTAGAAGTCCAGTTGATTAAAATTGCTCCTGGTATGTTTCCTGGTCCTGCAGCTCCGCCTTTTGTTTTTGTACCATCATGCTCATCAGGCGAACGCGTATCAATTATAATCCATTCATCGTTTTCTATTGCCATTTTAACCATATCTGCGTCAGCTAAAATTTCCGTAGAATAATTTGGAGCAACATAACTAGATTTTTCTACAGTTGGATTAGCCTCTCCTACTGGGTACCCAGCGCCAGCCCATGCATTTAGACCACCATCTAAAAATCTAACATCTTCATGCCCTAACATCTTAATTTGCCAATGTAGTCTTGCAGCATCATGATGCGAGTTCGCAGCATAAAGAACTATTGTAGATTTCGGAGTCGCTCCAAAACTTGAAAGCAGTTCTTCCATCTCTTCTTTCGTATTGCTCATTCCTCCATAGCTATAAACACCTTCAGCAGCAGAATAGTCGCCTCTCCACATTGTAAAAGATCCATTAATTGGCGAATCTGCTTTTGTCGGATTTAAAGCCCCAATAACAACGACATCTGCATTTTCATCCATTAACTCTTTAAGCTGAAACGGCGTAATAAACGCTTGTGGGTTAAAAAATTCACTGATTTTTTTCCCTTGTTCACTAGCATCAACCGCTACTTTTTGGACCCCAAAGAAAGATCGGTAGCCCATAAATCCTACTACTGCTACTAACATAACTACTACCACTAATATAATTGCCTTCTTATTCATAGTAATTGCTCCCTCCAAATTTGTTGTTAAATTTTCTACAATTCAATTCGTTAAAAATTAATCACCTTCTTTTTTATTATACCCTATCAGTAAGCCTCCTGCAAATCCTTTTCCACCAGTTTACCTAATGTAGCATTAGAAAATCAGTCACCAGAAAATCACTCGCTTGCCAAATATATATGCGACTAAAATATAGAGAGTCGCTCAGCAGTGAATAAAATAGAAATTGCTAGAATCAAGTTCAAATTAATCGTCTTCTTTCACATAGTTTTTCTTCATTTTTTCTCACTAAAAAACCGCCCTCACGCCAAAATTAATTGGCATAGGGACGGGTTGTTCTTCGCGGTTGACCAGCAACCCAAATCGGCATATCACAATCTTACATAGCTCTAATTCTTCTCTTTAATCTAAATAACTCCTCTTTATTTTCCGAAGCTTCATGTCTAAAGTAATCTATAGCATCTGTTAATTTATACATATCTCTACTTAACTCATCAGCAGTTTCTGTTAAAATCGCGACCTGATCATAAATAACAACAACTCTGTCTTTTATCTCTTGTTGATCGTCTTCGAGTTTTACAAGCCTATCTTCAATTTTATCCAGCCTTGAATCAATTTTATCCAGCCTTGCCTCCATTTTGTCAAATCTTCCGTCAATTCTCAGCTGACCTTCTTGTAGTTTCTTTAATTCGCCACCAAACAAATTTACCTTTTCTAATAATTCAACTAATAACTTTTCCATGAAAACAACTCCCCCATTTCTTTTGATTGTGTTCTAATATTTTAACATATTATGAAGTGATTTTCAATAGTTTTTTACGAACGTGTTTTCGATTATTTGTAAGTCTTCTCTAATAATGCCCAATCAAACCTCTTTGCATTGCATGTTTTTCACATATTTTATATGCTCCATATCCTAAAGCTAAGTATACTAGACCAATCGTAATCAAAAATAGAATTTGATATACACTAAAGTCCATAATTCTTACGTCGTTCACCATTACTTCTCTAATAAGATGCGAACCCCAGCTTCCTGGCAAAAATCTTGTCCATGGAATAGTTGCAACAGGTGCAGCTATTGCAAACAAAAACAGAAACTGTACTATCTGTAGATAGTTATGCATTTTCTTGAATATTAAAGCTACTCCACCTAACATAAATCCAATCCCCAAAAAATTAAGCACTGTTAAAATCAATAACGGTAATATTGAAACTAAATCTATATTCAAGCTTACTCCTGTGGATAATATAATGACAAATAGCATTATAGATGTCAGGAATACATTTATAATAAATCTTGACATAGCAATAGCTGAAACTACCCAGCCAAAACTAAATGACGACATATATAGCTGTTCTAGAGTGCCTTCTTTTGCCTCATTTATTATGGTAGAATATGATATGTTCTCATACACCATTATTGCGTTTAGCCAAAGTATGTACCCTACTACCATTCCTTCTAGTGTTGCACCAAAGTTATCCATTCCTCCTGCAAAAGAAGAATATCCCCAAAATATTAGCATAAAGAACAAATACGTTGTAATAAGTCCACCCATAGAGTTAAAAAAGTAGCGCTTAAAGGTTGTTACTTCTTTGATTAGTATAGCTCTAAACAACAGCAGAATTCTTCCCATTTTTATCACCTTCCTCTATAATTTCCATAAACACCTTTTCGAAATTGACTTCCTTTTGACTGATCGATTCGATAATTGAGTTTTCAGCCTTCAGCACTTCAATAATTTGGTAAAACAAAGATGTGTCGGCAGAATTAAATGTAATTTCAGTTTTACTATTCTTTTCAACGGCTACTACTTGGTCGATTTTTTCAAACAGCTCTTCTTGTTGACTCGTTAGTTTTCCTTCTACTACAAATCTATAACTCTTTGTATCAAACAATTTCATCAAATTCTCAACCCTATCTTCTGCAATGATTGCTCCATTGTTAATTATAATCACTCGCTCACATATTTCTTGCACTACACTCATATCATGCGTTGTAATAATTATTGTAGTTCCATTTTCTTTTGCTATTCTTTTTAATAAATCCCGTATCTCATAAGAAGCTTTAACATCTAGTCCTAAAGTAGGCTCATCTAGTAGTATTATTTCAGTTCCACTAACAAGTGCTGTAGCTATTGCAAGTTTTTGCTGCATTCCTCTTGAAAGATTACTTGCTGTTACTTTTTCTTTTTCTCTAAGATTAAAAAAATCAATATAGTAATCAATTTTATCTTTTATTTTTTGGGGATTCTTACCTTTTAGTGCTGCAAAAAATTCTAAATTTTCTCTGACCGTTAAACGCCAATAAATGTTTCTGTTTCCTTCTAGGACTGCACTAATACTTCTAAGTGCTTTCGTTCTTTTCTTCACATTATTAATACCGTTAACTAAAATTTCTCCACTATCTCCCCTTATTAGTGCACAAATCATTTTTACTGTCGTAGTTTTCCCAGCACCATTTGGCCCTAACAACCCAAAAATCTCGCCTTTTTTCACTGAAAATGAAATATCATCTACAGCTTTTACCCATTCTCCTTTTCTAATTTTGTATGTCTTACTGATATTACTTACTTTCAATAAAATATTTTGTTCCATTTCCAACACCCCTCTATCTTATTATTTTGTTTTTATTAGCATAAACCGAAGCTTTCGTTCTGTCTTCAAGTTCTAGTTTTGACAGCACATTACTTACATGTGTTTTTACTGTCTTGATTCCAATAAATAAGTCTGCCGAAATTTCTTTATTACTCTTCCCTTCACCTAACAACTTTAGCACCTCAACTTCTCTTTTTGTTAATAAAGAATGCTTAGTTTTGGGTTTGTTTACTCTGTTCAGCACAAAATTTGTAGCTTTAGAATCTATTACTGCTTCATTTTTCATAGCCTTGCGTATTGCAGTAACAATTTCATCAGCTGATGACGTTTTTAATAAAAAACTAAAAGTCCCTGCTTCAATTGCACATATTGTTTTTTCTTCTTCAATAAAACTTGTCAAAATGATTATTTTAACTTCTTTTTTTATCTTTTTAAACTCTTTCATTATTTCTTTAGTTGCAGTAATTCCATCCATCACATCCATAACTAAATCCATCAAAATTACATCTGGAAGTAATCTCAAACTCTCATTTATACCTTCTCTTCCATTACTGGCTTCTCCACACACATCTACATCTTTTTCAGTCTCCAAATATGCCCTTAATCCCATTCTTACCATTTCGTGGTCATCCACAATTAAAACTCTAATTTTTTCGCTCATAGATTTTCCCCCATACATTTAGTGATTTTTATTCAGCATGATAAAGCGGCACTCTTATTTCAACTCTCGTTCCTTTGCCAACTACCGATATAAAGTCTATTCTCCCACCTATTTCTTCTACTCGCTCTTTCATATTTGACAAGCCGTATGAACTTTTCTTTGAATTTGCAATATCAAACCCGATTCCATCATCTTCTACAAAGAAATAAAGAACTTTATCGCTCGAATAAAACTTTATATATATATTTCTGGCCTCTGCGTGCCTAATAATATTTGAAAAAACTTCTTGCGCTATTCTATATAAACAATCTTCTACGCCAACAAACACATTTTGAATTCCTTTAATTTCCCAGCTAAAATATATACTTTCATTATCCTTGCTGATTTCTTTAAGTAAGATTACCAACGCTTCATGTATTGGTATTCCTTTTAATTTAATAGGTCTTAGTTGCAAAATTAGAGCTCTTAATTCTTTTTGTGCCGTTTGTGCCATTTCTTCTACCTTTTCTAATATTTTCTTTGCTTTGTTTGGATTAGCTTCAACTAAATTATTAATTGCTTTTAATGATATTGAAATCGCAAACAATTGTTGACTAACAGCATCATGTAAATCTCTGGCTATTTTTTTTCTTTCTGTTAAAGAGGCCTCTCTTTCCGTTTCTAAAATCAGTATTTTATTTTCATTTATTAATCTCTGCAATGACTCAACTTGTTTCTCAGTTCTCTCTGCCATTATATTAAATTCACTGCACACACGGTCAACGTCTTGAAATCCTGTGCTCTCAAGCCTAGTACCAAGTTTCCCTCTGCTTAATAATTCATGAGATTCTTCAATCCTCTGCAAAATCTTTTTTACTCTGTTGCTAAGAGGAATAGCAAAATAAATCGTTGCCACAGAGGCTGATCCTAACACGCTTACCGTAAATATAAGCGCTACTACCGGTAACATGTTAGTATTCATTTCCATAAAATGATTTAGGTGATTTTTGATTTCTACGTTGTAATTTGAGTACAATGTAACAATTATTACAAAAATAAATGTAGCCATAACGCTAGTGGTTAAGGAAGCTATAAGCATTCGGTTAATTATTGATTCGTGTACGCTTTTTTTTCTGTCTTTAAATTTCCGAATGTAGTCAATCATCTAATCCACCCATCTAACAGTAATTTCACCTGCTTTTAATACAAGGTCCATTCTTACTTTTTTTATTGCATCCTCATAGTTGTCTGACACATACGTCTCGCGTGAAGTGATTCCACCAGTCGTTTCTTCAAACAAATTAACCTCACCTGCTAAAACGCTGCCTCTAACTTTCACTGCTAAGTCTTTAGGTACTAATATTTCAATTTCACCAGCTAAACCTCTTATATTTATTGTTGACTCACCTTCGTTAATCAATGCAGTTGCCAAATTTATTTTTGTTTCTCCAACTACATTATACAGGTCTAAATCATCTAAAACCCACGGTTCACGCCCTTTATCAACTTCACCAACCAGTTTATAGTCCCTCTTCCACCCTCTATCAGTTGATTCTTTCTCCCTAAATCCATCAAAGGACTTAGAGTAAGCGAAGTCCCCATGAAAACCTTCTTTTGTGTGCTTATTGTATTTTAATGATTTGTCATTTACAACTACATTTCCAAAAATAGTTTGAAGTCCAATATATACTAAAGCCGAAGGCCATAAAACGTTCCAAAAGCTTATTTGCTCAGCGAACCAGTTTAAATTATTTCCAAGCAGCACCAATCCAAACCCTATGGCTATGCCCGATGTAAGTAGTGCACTAATTATATGCACCTTTCTTTTCTCAACTAAATTCACTATAGTCTTCAACATCTCAGAAAATCCCCAGACAATTATTAGTACAGGCCAGAAGTCTCCTATAAGCTCTCTAACTTCACCCTCTATTAATCCTAGATTAACCAGAATAAATAGCACGCCTATAGCAACAATTGAAGACCCAAACACGAAATTCCCAATTCCTCTTCTTCTATAAAAACCATATTTCATAACATCACTTCCTTCAAGTTTTTTCTTAAGACCGCTGGGTCAGGCTTCACTTTTGACTTATTTGATTTTTGATGCAAATAATTTATGACTACATGTCTTTCTTATCAAAACTAAGCACTCTACCCACAATTAAATTATTCTTCTAAATCAATTATACTTGATAATATGATTTTGTAAAACAGGCTTTAGTTTGATTTTTTCTCCGTCTTAAGACTGAGTTTTTTGCACAATTTCTTGTTTGCTGATATAATAAAATAAATGGATGGAGATGATTATTATGCAAATACGTTTTATCCTTTCTCTCATTTTGGCTATTGTAGTTGCTTTATTCGCTGTCATGAATGCAACTCCTGTAAATGTGAATTTATTCTTTGCACAATTTGAGGTTTCTCTTGCAATTGTTATTTTTATTGCTGCTGTGTTCGGTGCAGTGATTATTATGGCTCTCGGAATGATATCACAGGCAAAAATGAAAGCAAAAATTAGAGAATTAGCTAAAAAAAATCAACAGTTGACTGTTGAAATAGGGAAACTTAATAATATGCATTTAATTGACAAAGATGAAACTCATGTTATTTCTGGCACATTAGACTTGGGGCAATCTAGTGAAAATTAAGTATGATTACTCAAACGAAGATGGATACGGAAATCCTAAACGCAACTTTCCATGCGGCTCATTACTGCCGCAACTCGTCTTCGTTGCATAATTTAATCTCACATTGCTTTAATTCTTCTCTTTAATTTGAACAACTCAACTTTGTTTGCACTGTTTTCCTGCACATAACATTAAAGAACATCCGATATTTTTTCTACATCTATCCTCATTTCGTCAACAGCTTCTGTTTTTTTATCAGCCTGTAGAATGATTTTTTTAGTTTTGGCGGAAGATTTTCTGCCCAAGTCGTATACTAACCTAATCCTATTATAAATATGTTTTAATAATTACTCCTTTTCCTACAATCGTGTATTTCCCAACACCAGCAGGCATCAACAGAGTTTCCTCTTTTTTAATCATTTCTTCTCCTTCTTTTCCATCTGCTTCATACACTATCTTAAAATTGCCTTCAATTACAATTAGCACATGAAAGCCCTTCTTATCTGTGCTGTCATAGTGTATATGTTCTATTTCAAGTAACTCTGTTGTAAAGTAAGGGCAGGTTGCCAAAACAGTAGATCTACTAGACGCTCCATTTAAACTCCTTACTTCTTCCTCTTTACTCCAATTATCGTTCTCTTTCACTCCTCCATTATCTTTGCCTTTCTTTTTTTCTTTTCTATTTTCCATCTTCAAGTCAAAATCAATTACGTCAAGCGCCTTTTCAATATGTAGTTCTCTTGGCTTTCCATCAAGCCCTACACGGTTCCAGTCATATACTCTATAAGTAGTATTGGAGTTCTGCTGAATTTCTGCAATCACAATGCCCTCGCCAATAGCATGAACCATTCCTGCAGGAATAAAGAACACATCTCCTCTTTTTACTTCTACTTCATTTAATGTTTTTTCGATTCTATTATTATCTATGGCTTTTTTAAAAATTTCTTTCGTTATGTGGTTTCTTAACCCATACACCAACCTTGCCCCGGGCTTAGCCGAAATTATATACCACATTTCCGTTTTACCAGGCTCGTTTTCGTGTTTATAGGCATAATCGTCTTTTGGGTGAACTTGCACTGATAATTTGTCGTTAGCATCTATTAATTTAATCAATAATGGAAACCTCATATTTTGGACTATATTATTTCTGCCAAGTAAAGCTTCTAAGTTCCTCTTCATAAGTTCAGTAATAGTCTCCCCTTCTAGAGCCCCGTTAATTACTATACTTACCCCTTCTTCATGGTCGCAAATTTCCCAGCTTTCACCAATTGGTGTTTTTGAGAGTCGAGACAAGGGGACAGGGACTTGTCTCGACTCAGAAGTGCAAGGTATCGAGACAAGTCCCTGTCCCCTTGTCTCGATTTTAGGATCTATAAGGTACTGACCACCCCAAACTCTCTCTTTGAATACTTTTTTAAATTTTAATGGATATAGCATAATTTTATCTCCTTACATCAAAATCAACAAAATACTTCTTTACTGATTTACTTTCATATTTAATAATCACATTTTATAGTAGCTTAAACATATTTGCTAGTTTCTAAGGTATTAATAAAGTCTATCATATACATTGGTAAGTCTGCTGGTCTTCTGCTAGATACTAAATGCCCATCTACAATACTAGGTGTATCTATCCATATTGCCCCTGCATTTTCCATGTCGTCTTTTATACCTGGCGTGCTAGTCACTTTCTTTCCTTTTAGTATTTTAGCAGATATCAAAACCCAGCCCGCATGGCATATTTGACCAATTGTCTTTTTATTTTCATCCATATATTTAATAATGCTTATCACTTCTTCATACCTTCTTAATTTATCTGGCGCCCATCCGCCAGGAACTAATACTGCATCATATTTTGAAGGATCCACTTCACTAAAAGCAAATTCCGCTTGTGCTGGAACCCCATATTTCCCCTTATACGTTTTATTTGCTTCTTCCCCAACTATGTCAACTTCTGCCCCTTCTTCTCTTAATCTTAAAATTGGATACCACAACTCTAAATCTTCAAAGTTATCATGAATTAATGCCATAACTTTTTTCCCTTCTAATCTTTTGTTAGCCTTCTTATTTTCCATATTTCCCACTCCCTATAGTCATTTTTAAGATTATTTGTTTTTCATCCACATCACTTGATATGGTTTTAATGAAATGTATATTTTATTATTGTTCACTTTCATTTCCTCACCACTAATAATATCATTAAATGAAGTATCTTGAATACTATTTTTTTCTAAATCAATTATTATTTCTTGCTTCCCTCTTGATACATTTACTAAGCAAATTATATTTTCACCACCGCCAATACTCGTTCGAACAAACGAAAATATATTTTCATTTACCTTCAATGTGGTTTGGCTCGCATTTGGATGAAATGCTTTTTGCTTAATTCTTATCTTTATTAAGCTATTATACCTAGATAGAATCTTAGATCTTAAAGAATTATCGTCAACAAGTTCTTTAGCAAGCTCTCTCACTTTTAGTTTTTCTCTATTTATGCTCCTGTTTCTGCCTGTATCTTTTACCCCTTGCAGATAATTTCTTGAGCCCAGCAAACTATGAACATATATTCCTGGCACCCCGGCAAAAGCCAATAAAATACTTTGTGCTGCAATGTATCTATCTATATTAGTTTCTAGGTCATCATCTTTTTCAAATAGTGCGTCAAAATAGTTAATATTCAATTCATATGGACTTTTCGAACCGTCCCCATTATTCTTGTATGATACAAATCCACCATTTTCTTTTACTTTCTCAGCCATTTTTTCAATTTCTATATCAGTTAAATATCCTTTTGCAGGTACAACTCCTATTCCGTCATGAGATGCTAGAAAGTTAAAGAAACATGCATTGTCTGAAACTGGCTCGATTGTCTGCGCCCATTTTGTTAAATGCTTTGCACTTCCTGCATGAAATGCGTTAAGTGTTAGAGGTGGCATAGTAAACTGATATACCATTTGCGCTTCATTTTGCCCATCCCCAAAATAGCTTATATTATCTTTATGTGGTACATTTGTTTCAGTAATTAGTATCGTTTCTGGTGTAACAATTTCAAATACTTCTCTTATTAACTGAATTATTTTATGAACTTCGTCTAAATGGATACAAGTTGTACCAATCCTTTTCCACATATATCCTATAGCATCTAGTCGCAGCAATCTTGCACCTTTACTAACGTAAAAAAGAAGCAAATTGATTATCTCTAGTAGCACTTTTTCATTTGCATAGTTAAGGTCTACTTGGTCTTCGCTAAATGTTGTCCATATATATTTCTCTCCTTTTAGAGTGTCAAACTTTGTTAAAAGGGGCACCGCTCTTGGTCTTGTAACCTTCGAATAATCCGCATTCACATCAGCTTCAACAAAGAAATTCTCATAGTCTGGATTTCCAGCTAAATATTCTTTAAACCACTCGCTTTTTGCTGATATGTGATTAATAACAGCATCAAACATCAACTCATAGTCTTTGGAAAGTTTTTCAACATCTGACCATTCTCCAAGTTCAGGGTTTACTTTATAATAGTCAATTACAGAAAAACCATCGTCTGATGAATATGGGTAAAACGGCAAAATGTGAAGTGAAGAAATTATCTCTTTTAAGTATTTATTAGAAAAATCGTGCAAAGTTTTTAAATGGTTTTTTCCTTCTTCCTGAATTTGATCTCCATAAGTAATCATCATTATATCTTTTTCATCTACCCATTTATTTCCTATATTCTTCATTCTATTTTCGCTTTTAAATTTCCCCATTAAAAGCTCAATTTCATGTAGTATTTTGTCTGATTTCTCCACTCCATAAATATCTACAATTTTCTTTTTTATACTTGCTTCTCTTTCTTCTAAAATGTTCAAAACGCCCATAAATACCCTCCATTTTTTTCTTTTTAAAATAATTTTTTCAAAATTTCGCCTAAACTTTCATATGAATAATAACTCTTTCCAAGATCAAAATTCGATCTCGCTTGGGTCTCGCGAAGCTCAGTATTAGTTAATTGTACTATACATTGCGCAGCTGCTTTTTCAACAATTTTTTGATGAACATTTGCCAATTTCTTTTCACAAAATTCGAATTTGTTACCTAGCGAAATAATCTCAAAGCCCTTTTCTTTTATATCCGTCTCATACACAGGGTACTCATATACAAGCACTGGTTTCTTTGCAAATACAGCCTCTAAAAACTGGTTGCCCCACCCTTCTAACAAACTAGGATATGATACAATATCTGCAAGAACATATGCGTCCCAGAGAGAGTATTTTTTTATGCCATTTTCTTCTCTTTCCGCCTCTATTAAATCATTAATAAACATAATTTCGACGTTTAAGCTTTTAGCTTTTTCTTTTAGTATATCTAAGTACCCTTCTTCAGATTCATCCATACCCGCAAAAATAAAGACAATTCTATTCTCTGTAGTGAAAGTTCTGCCATCGTACAGTTTGTGATTTCTTAGAACGTTTAAATATTTTTCTTTGCCTAGTTCTCCTAATACATCCAAAGCCAGTTCAATCCCTTTTCTTTTTGCAATTCTAGTCGCCTGTAAGAATACGATATCTGATTCCTTCAACCCAACTTTTTCTCTTAAATCTTTGTTGTAATCATCTAGTTTCCATACTTCCTCAGCAARATCGAATACATTCGGCACAACTGTTGATTCTAACCCCCTACGATCTTTTAGCTCTTTTTGCGCAATCTTGTTTATAACTACATGCGAGATATTACCCATATTAGGYGGGAAATACTCTTCTAGCCATTCTCCAATAAATCCGCATGTTGGATTGTCATATTTTTCTCTTTCCCAGTAAAAGTCGTGGTGATGCGTTACGCATTTAATACCAGTCTTTTTTACTGCATCGGCAAACCCAATTCCTGCTGGCAGACCCCACCCTAAGGACCAAATATTATTAGGCACTAAAACGTCTATCTTATACTCGTCAATTAACGAAATGAGCCTGTCTTCAATTATCTTCGCGTATTCAAGCATATCATTTTTAAATTCTGTTTCTGTTTTGTAATCTGTTAATTTTTCGTATGCGTTTCTTACAAACTTATCATTTGAAGGTTGCTTATAAAAAAGTTCCTCTATAACTAACGAGTCTACACCATTTCTTTTGCCAGAAATAAAACATACTTTATGCCCTTGTTTCTCTAAAGATTTTTTCCATTTGTCCATCTCTAATGATACCCCATCTGTTTCACCTGTCCTAAAATGACATAATGCTATGTTACTCACTGAAATTCCTCCTATGTTGTGTTAATTATTATCTTTGTAGCAAAGGGGACGGTTCTTACTTTGCTTCTCGCCACCTCGTTTGCAAGCTGGAGAGCAAAGCAAGAACCGTCTCCCTAACTCCATATCAACTCTAGCCTTTTACGGAACCGCCTAGAATCCCTTTAATAAAAAATCTTTGCATAAACAAAAATGCTATTACCACTGGTAATACTGTTAAAACATTTCCTGCCATTAGTGATGCCCATGGCACAGCCACTGTGTCTTTAGCTAACAACCCTATCCTTAGTGGTAGTGTAAAGTTATCTGGCGACCTTAGTAGTACTAAAGGCATAGTAAATGAGTTCCAGTTGTTAACAAACTCAATAATTACCAATGAAGTTATTGCTGGTTTAATCAATGGTACTATAATACTGAAAAAAATTCTAAACTCACCACATCCGTCAATTCTTGCTGCCTCAATTAACGAATCTGGTATGTCTTCAATATATTGTTTCATAAAGAAAATCCCAAATATCGTTACCCCAAATGGTAATATTAGTGCTAATAAATTGTCATACAAGCCGATTTTAGTAATTACAAAAAACAATGGTAGTAATAATACAGTAGCTGGTATAGTCATCGTTCCTATTAGCATCATCATAAGAAAGTTCTTTCCTAAGAATTTCTTTTTTGCAAATGCATATCCCGCCATAGTAGAAAATGCTACGATTAACAGCGTTGCTGAAATTGATACTACTGTTGAGTTGAAAAAAGTCCTCGCAAAATCTAACCTTTGTATAACATCAACGAAATTTTCAAAAGCTAGTTGCTCCGGCCAAAATGTAGGTGGAATACGTGTTATTTCTATATTGGTCTTTAAACTCGAAGTAATGAGCCAATATATTGGAATCATAAAAATTGCTGACAATATATACAAACCTAAAGCTATGCTTCTCTTCTTAAAATTTTTCACCATTGCCACCTCCTAATAGTCCAATTTATTTTTGTTGATTTTATGTTGCACCACTCCTACAAACACAACAACTGCAAATAGAATATATGACATTGCAGCCGCGCTCCCCATATCATAGAAAGTAAAAGCTTCGTTATAAATTAAAAAAGGAACAGTTATAGTTGAGTCAGCAGGTCCACCACCAGTCATTACAAATACTTCTTGGAATATATTAAACGAAAAAATCATTAATAGAATAAATACTACCATGTTAATTCGGCCTAGCATTGGCCATGTTATATATCTAAATTTATGCATACTAGTCGCACCGTCAATATCAGATGCTTCGTATAGTGATTTCGGTATATTCTGAAGTGCTGCTAAGTAAATAAGCATAAAATATCCTACTCTCCTCCAAGATGACATTAGTGCAATTACAGGCATAGCCCAACCTGTTTCAGATAAAAAACTAATGCTTTCAATTCCAAAATAAGCCAGCACTGCATTTACTAATCCCGTATCTCCAGCAAAAATAATCATAAATACTAAACTTGCGCTTACTATTGAGATTACATATGGAATAAAAAATATTGATCTTAACACGCTAGATCCTTTTATTCCTTTATCTAGTAACATCGCTATTGTCACAGACGCAAACATAGTAAGAGGTATAAATATTGCTGCAAAATATATTGTATTTAATAGACTTTTTCTAAAGAGCTGATTGCCAAGGACGTCAATATAATTATCAAGTCCTATCCACTCTCCAACAACCTCAAAAAGTCCACTATCTCTCAATTCCATAGGATTTATATTGCGAAAACTCGCTACAAGCGACCAAATCGCAGGATATATAATAAACATTGATACTATTATCATAGCAGGCAAAATAAATATATATGCCGAAAAATCACTTGCTTTCCATTTTTCTTTCGTATGCCTTAATCGTGTTTTAAATGTTACTGCTTTCGGTTTTGATATCTCTAAAACTGAGTTTTTCTTGTTTGACATGATTAACCCTCCGATCTTACAAATATAATACCATCAATGCACTAATTGTATAGTATAGTTTTAGTTAGTAGGCGTCTTATTTGGCTCGCCGTCCCCTTAACTCAAAATAGAAAAATAGCAGGGTAGAAGACTCATACCCTGCCGGTAAAACCTAGTCCATAATGTCATTTCCTAGTCGCTCAATATTGTCTAGCGCTTCTTGCGGAGTAATTTTTCCAATCATAACTTGATTTAATTGGCTTCTGTATATTTCAGTTTCAACTTTAGCCCAATTTGGAGATGGAGTTGAAATGCTTGGGTATTTCATCCCTTCGATAAAGACTAAGAAATCTGGGTTATCTTTAAAGAAATCTGTGTCTGCAAGGTCTTTACGAATAGGCACTCTAAACGGGTAGTACTTGCCATCGTCGCCCTTTTCACCCATCATTATCATTTCTTGTCCTTTTTTACTTCCTAAAAATTCAATTAAAGCATTTGCTGCATCTAGCTTTGTGCCTTCAACTCCCTCAGGAATTGATAACATAAATGGTCCAATATCTGACGCTCTACCTGCTGGACCTGCTGGTGCTGGTGCTGCTCCAACTTCAAACGGATTCCCATTTTTCCAAATGTCTGTTATTCCCCAAGGTCCTTGGAACTGCATTGCAGTAACTTGGCTTCTGAAGTCAGACATTGCGTCCCCACCGTTTTTATTAGCTGTATCAGGTGGTGTTACTTCAGTTAAAAGTTTGAGATAAAATTCTAATGCTTTTAATCCTTCTGGAGAATTTAGAGCAACTACTTCTTCTCCGTTTTCCATTTTAACAATCTGCCCACCTGCTTGGTGCAAGAACATATTAAACAACCAAGTGATGTCATGATGTTGTTGTCCTACTAAACTAAGCCCAAATTGATCTAGTTTTCCGTCTCCATCTGTATCTTTTGTTAATTTCTTAGCATACTCATAAAGCTCTTCCCATGTATCTGGCGGTCCAGATAGTCCAGCTTCAGCAAATAAAGTTCTATTGTAAATCAACTGGATAGAATGTCCTAGCCACGGGTAGCCAAATAATTGTTCATCTAATACTGCTAAGTTCCATAATTCTTCATAAAAATAACCTTTGTTCGCTCCAAATTCTGCACTTAAATCCATAAATGCGCCTTGCGAGCCTAAAGCTTTGACATCCCTATAAGCAACTTGTAAAACTTCAGGAGTGTCTCCACCTAATATTTGCGTAAGCAATTCTGCACCTGATGAAGTTCCACCATACAATGTTACTGAAATATTAGGATTTTGGTTTTCGAATTCATCTAAAATCTTTCTTATTGCCTGACCTCTCCCGCTATCAGCATCCCACGTAATTCTGATGCTAATATCCACGTCTTCTGCTACTTCTGGCGCTTTTGTTTCTTGCCCATCGCTAGGTTTCACTTCTGGTTCTTTTTCTTCTGGTCCACATCCAACTAGTCCCATAATCAACACTAGCACAAGTGCTGCAATTAGCAAGCCTTTAAATCTTTTCATTAGTATTCCTCCCTTATTTTAATATATTTATTATTACAACTTTTCTCACATAACCCCGCTGTCTATCGTTGGCAAGATGCGAGAAAAAAATTACACTTTTTTTAGAATCAAGGCAAGTCCCTGTCCCCTTGTCTGCTTTGTCTGCTTTGTCTGCTTTGTCTGCTTTGTCTGCTTTGTCTGCTTTGTCTGCTTTGTCTGCTTTGTCTGCTTTGTCTGCTTTGTCTGCTTTGTCTGCCTCACATTGATTTTCTCTCAATCACTTTTGGCTTAAGTAATATCCTTTTGGTAATTCCAATGTCTGAATTCATCATCTCGCATAAAATTGAAACAGAGTATTTTGCAAATTTTTCCTTAGGTTGATCGATAGTAGTTAACGGCGGCGAAAAATATTCACTCATTTGTATGTTGTCAATACCAAGAACCGCAATATCTCTTCCTATTTTAAGACCTAGCTCTTCTATTGCTCTATATGCTCCTAAAACTCTTTCATCTCCTGATATAAACAAAGCATCTACCTTATTACTTTCTAGTATTTTTTTAGTGCTATTATAACAATCTCTAAAATCTGATATGCCGTAGTGAATATTTTGATCAATTCTACTATCTAGGTGTTCCTTGTATGCATCTTTAAAACCCTCTGCTCTCGTTTTGTTTACTAAAAAATCTATTTCTCCTAATAAGAAATGTGCGTTTTTATACCCTTTGTTCATAATGAACTCAGCACCAATATAACCTACTTTATAATTATCGCAGTCAACAAACGATGTGTCTCTATTTTCAATATCTTTACCAATAATAACAAAGGGAATTTCTCTTTCTCTTAAATACTTTATTCTGTAGTCATTCTCAACGCTATCAAACAAAATTGCTCCATCAGCAAAACCATTCTTTAAGAGAGAAAATCCATCTATTGCCGTATAAACACTTTCTCTAGCAGTTGAAGCTGAAATAATTGTCCTGTAATTCTTCTTCTTCGCCTCAAAAATAATTTTATTTACAATTTCATTATGCCATATACTCCAGTACCCACCTTGATGCTCGTCAATAAATACAATAATTGCATTAGTTTTTTGCTGTTTCAGTCCTTTTGCTAAAATATTAACTTCATACCCTGTATCGTTAATTATTTTTTGTACTTTTTCTCGTGTTGCTTCATTTACGTTAATGCTATCATTAATCACTCTAGATACTGTTCTTGGAGAAACGCCTGCAAGTGTTGCTACATCTTTAATTGTTAGTCTTTTCATTTTTGCGCCCCCCTTGTTGCCATCGTTGTCATTTGATTATACACTATTTTTTTCTGTTTGGCAATCGTTTTCAGAAAACTTTATTTGTACAACTTGGATAGAAAATCTTAATCAAGGAGTCACGGGGACGTTTCGTTCGCCTCACTTCTTTCAATTTATTTGCGAGCGAGGCAACCGAAACGTCCCCATGACTTACGTCCCCCTGACTTAAAATAACAAATTAAATTCTACACTTGTAATTTCTTGTTACTCATCTACTTATTCTAATTAAAAAGTCACTAACAACCGATTTTCAGACTCTACAAAACCCGGTATAACTAAATGATACTTAATCTCTATCTTGCTTTTTCGTTTTTCTTCTTTGATATTAACATTTAATAAACTCGTCAGTATTTCAATTTCAAAATTCCCGTAAGCTGTGCTATAATCACTCTTGTTGATTTTGTTATTTTCAAAAACTAGGCTAGATGTTGTTTCTCCATAACGTTTCATAGTGATTTTTCTGCCGTCTTCTATTTTGAGCGAAGTCGTTGTTCCTTCCATACCAGAAATTTCAGATTCTTTGTATACTATGTATGTGTTGTCATTTTTTGTATATACGGTCCCTTCCGTTGTTAACTCTATAGTATTTTCTTCACCTTCAATATTCTTTTGTCTCCCTACTACTTTTATCATTATTTCCTTTTTCATATCGTTTATCCTCTCGCCGCTTTGTTTTTCTTTATGCTTCGTGTTTTTTTAAGTGCTAGTTGTATAAGTCTATCTATCAAATCTTCGTAGTTTATTCCTGAAGCTTCCCACATTTTAGGGTACATGCTTATTTTTGTGAAACCTGGCATTGTGTTTATTTCGTTTACTAGCAGCCGATTTGTTTCACGCTCTAAAAAAAAGTCTACTCGCGCTAATCCAGAACAGTCGATTTGTTTATATACTTCTAATGCCATATTTTTTACTTTTTTAGTGAGTTCATCCCCAATATCAGCAGGTATAACAAATCTGCTCTTTCCATCAAAATATTTGTCTTTATAATCATAAAATTCTCTCGAAGGAATTATTTCTGCAGGTAGAGAAGCAATTGGATAATCATTACCTAAAACTGCACATTCAATTTCTCTGCCGTTAATAAACTCTTCTACTAAAACTTTTTCATCGTATTCGGATGCTAATTCAATTGCGCTAATTAATTCTTGTTTGTTCTTCGCTTTACTAATACCTACGCTTGAGCCAAGGTTAGCTGGCTTTATAAATACAGGGTAAGCAAAAATAGATTCTATTTCACCAACCACATCATCAGGGATCAAACTTTTATAGTTTTTTATCACTTTATACTTTGCTTGAGATATTTTTCCAGCATCAAAAATTTTTTTCACCATAGCTTTGTCCATAGCAAGCGCCGACGATAATACTCCTGCACCTACGTATGGAATGCCCATAGTCTCAAGTAACCCCTGTACCTTACCATCTTCGCCATATGGTCCATGTAGAGCTGGGAATACTACATCTATTTTAAAATTCTCTAGTTGCCCTGCATCTTTTTTTAATGCCATAATTTCGCTTGCATTTTCCTTACCGGTCGAGTCATCTAACAAACTGATAAAATCAAAATTTTCTTTCTCTGCTATTGTTTCCCACTCGCCTGTTTGAATTTTATCATACCCGCCTTTATACCTCTTCCATATCCCATCTCTTGTTATCCCTACAGTCATAATCTCGTATTTTTCCTTAATCATAGCATTAAGAATTGAGGTTGCCGACATCAGAGAAACTTCGTGTTCCTTCGACTTCCCACCAAATAATACCATCACATTTAATTTGCACATTTTCACACCTACTCTCGCGCATGATTAATAATTAACTATCCTTAGTTAATTATATTTACTATATATATTATAATACCTCTCTTTAGTTTATTATTCAACTACCATATTAATAGCTAGTACCAACAAAACGTAAATAGAATAAAAAACTGGCAATTCTGCTCTCTTACAAACATTGAGCTGAATTACCAGTTTCTCCTTTAATACATCAAAGCCACTCTACTTATTTCTTCTCTTGATGCCATCACCCAGTCCCATATTTTTGATCTTAGTTGAATTGGTATTTCGTCTTGCGTAGCATCGTAAAGTTTTTTATACTCTTCTTCTGATAGTATTTTTTTAAGTTCTCTTCTAGTTTCTTCGTCTATTAATCCGTGCTTTACGTCAATAAAACATAGTGGCGGGAACATCACACACCACCAGTTTTTCCCTTTTCCTTCTCCTATTATTACTCTTAAAGATTCATATTCTCCTGCTGGCAAAACGACATCTCCGTACCTTCTTGTAGGAAATATGTGTTGCCCAAATACTACTTGTATATTGTAGTCACTCTTGTTACTTCCTATTTCAGCAAGTGCAACATTTTTAATTTCGTTTAAGTTTGCAGTAATATTTTCTCTTGCTTCTTCTATGTTCTCTGCCCTTATATGCTCAGTATTCAAGAATGAAATGACTCTATTTCTCACTTTCAGCTTTAGCTGTTGATCATTAGGCGAATCACTATTTGCCATAACATGAAAGCGTATTAAGTTATCGTATGCACTTGACGATACTTGATTATATTTCGGAATGTTTAGAGCACATATTACTACCAAAACTGTAACTAACAATAATTGAATACCTTTCTTCTTCACAATAATACCCCTGCCCTTCCAAATGATTGTTTTAATCTCATTATGTACAAAATCGAGGCTATATATACAATTATTGTTCTTTTTTTACCTTGTAAGTCCAATCCTTCTTACTTTTGTATTTAACTTAATTTCGATATCTAAATTTGGAAAAGTTCTCTCCCAATCTTCTTTCTCTTTTTCCCAAACCTTCGGATGAAATTTTTCTAGATATGATTGCACTCCAATCACATCAGTCTTTAATTCTTTTTGTAGCTTATTAATTAATTTTTTTGTTTTTAGCTCAAGAGTACTATTAATCACCTTATCGACTTTTTTTATAAACTCAGGTTCCATTATGTCTTCTTCTGGATTAAATTGATACTGTCTGATATCTCCTTCGACGTCAATTTCTATTACTATTTTCATTTGTTCATTTTCATTATTTAAGCTAAATTTCACTTTAACGTCTGATACGCAATATGGAATTATAAGATCATCATGTATAATTGAAAAAGTTAAAGTCTTTGCTTCTTCTCTTATAATTGTTAGTATTTGCTTCTCTCTTTCATCTAACCAACCTACTAGTTTATAATCGTTAAAAACCGCTTTCCCTTCTAAAACAATCTCCTCTTTCTCTACTGTAATACGTGGCATAGTAACTTCGCCATACTGATGCAATCTCTTTAATACTCTTCCTAATTCTCCAGCATCATAACCATGTACCCGGTCTCTAGTTCTAAAAAGTCCGTCGAAAAATATACCAATCAAAGATTCCGTTTTCCCTTCAGTCTCTAGAACGTCTTTTGCATTTCCCTTAGCAATCGCAATCCTTACTTTTCTACTTATCAGCGGTTCTCTTTCGAAAGCATCCAGTATTCCACGCATTTTGTCGGAATCTCTAGCAATTTCTTCACCAATAATAATCACTTTTAAATGTCCAACAAAAAGATCTTTATCTACTCTCGTTGTTAATCTTTCTTCTGTACAATAAAAGCTTTTCCCTAATCTGCTGATTACAATATTTTCTATTCCAGCATCTCCACCTGCCGCTAATTGCATATTTGGAAACGCAAATGTAAATAACATCTTTTCACTTTTTTCTATCTCCGCTTTATCTATTCCTATTGCAAGCACGTATACTCTTTCATCAATTTCTACATTGTCCCAACAGCCTATTATTGTTGAGATAAGAACAACGATAATCACAATTAATATTACTCTTCTCATATTTTGTTACCCTCCCTACCTGATCTTCTTCTAGCATATATAACGAGCGCCAATATACATGGTATTATCATCACAATAGTCGGTGCTAGAAAATTAGTGATTTTATCTAAATGAGCATATGTCTCTGCAATATTCTCCGAAAACATTGCAATTAAATATATAATTGGAAGTATAGGGAGAGCTAATAATTTATTGTCTTTCATGCCAACTATGTCAGCCATTAAATACGAAGTTGCAAGATGAAGTGGAGCAATTGTTGTAAACGCAATTAACACCCAAATGCTCATAACTAGAGCTTCAACATTTTCTATAAACAAACCTGGAATTTCTATAGTTTTAAACAAACTTAATGTCGGCCATATTAAATGTTGTGTTTGCTTTACTCCAAAGTTTAGAAGTGTCATAGAATTTAAAAATATATATGCTAGTATCACAAAAATCATAGCATAATTAATAGGTTCGCTAATTTCTTTAGGTTTATTCACAAAAAATCCAAAGATAAATAAAAGTTCAAAACCTAGAAAACTAAACAATACTATAGGGATAGCTTTAACTATTTCTTTAATTGATACTTGAAACACTGGAAGCAAATTCTTCATTTCAGCATTCTGTAGTGCAAGCATAAATAATAGTAGCGAAGGAATAAAAATTATTGGTATCATTATCTCAGCAAACCGCCCTAATGTCTCAATTCCCTTTCTTACTAGAAAGACCGAAACCAGTAGCATACTGAAAATTATTAATTCGATTGGTGTTTTAAATAATAAAAACATTTTTATCGCTTCACCAAAAATTCTTATTATAAAGCCGTTTAGTATAAGCAAGTATATTATAGTCATAACTACTATTACATACGCAACATACTTTGATAAATGCATCGATAATATGTCCATGTATTTTGTGTGGGGATGTGATTTTACAATGTATCCGTATATGTTTGCAAGAGCAATGCCCAAAACGCCTCCAACCACGATAATAATCCACCCGTCTGCACCTGCTTCTTTTGCAAGACTTTGTGGCAAAGTTAGAATTCCTGTTCCTATCATGGTTAAAGTGAGTATTAGCGCTATTTGTGTTGCAGATATTTTTTCGTTATCTCGAAACATAAAAAATTCCTCTCATTAAAATTTTATCTTTTCATAAACTTCGTTGGTGCTCTAACGATTGTATCTTTTAGAGCACTTGTATTTTCTGCCACCGTTACAAAAGGTGATAAAAACGGTGTGTTAAAACTTTTCAAACTACATAGATGCACTAAAACTGCAGTAAGTATTAACATAATGCCATAAAGTCCTAAAAAACCTGCTGAAACGATAAATATAAATCTTAGCATTCTAAATGCAATCGCAATGTTATAGCTTGGAATAGAAAATGATGCAATTGCAGTTACTGCAACTACTATTACCATCAAAGGTGCCACTAGACCTGCTTCTACAGCAGCTTGTCCAATCACCAAACCTCCTACAATCCCAATTGTAGCCCCTATTGGCCCTGGCAACCTTACCCCCGCTTCCCTTAAAAGTTCAATTGTCACTTCCATTAACAATGCTTCTATAATCGCTGGAAAAGGCACGCCACTTCTATTTGCTGACAAAGTTATAACCAAGCTCGTAGGCAACATTTGAGGATGAAAGGAAGTTATAGCTACATACAGCGCGGGAAAGAGCAACGATAAAAAAGCTGCAAAGTATCTTAATATCCGAACTACTGTCGCTATCATCCACCTTTCATGATAATCTTCTGCTGACTGCATCATTGCGTTAAATGTAGAAGGAGCTATTAGCACAAACGGGCTATTGTCCACTACTATAACCGTTTTCCCTTCGTATAAAGCTGCCGATGCTACGTCTGCTCTTTCTGTATTTTGTATTTGTGGAAAAATAGATATCCAATTGTCTTCTATTAATTGCTCCAAAAACCCGCTGTCAATAACTGCTTCTACATCAATTTCTTCTAATCTTTTTTTCACTTCCTCAACAAGGCCACTATCTGCTATATCTTCTATATACAATATGGCTACGTCAGTTCTTGATCTTCTTCCCACTTGCATTGCATGTACTTTTAACTGACTATCGCGAATTCTTCTTCTTATTAACGCAGTGTTGACTCTTAGTGTTTCTGTAAATCCATCTCTCGGCCCTCTTATTACCGATTCTGTTATAGGCTCAGACACTGATCTCATCGGCCAACCTCTCGACCCTATGATGATGATTTTTTCATAGTCATCTAGTAGTAAAACAGTTTCTCCACTTAAAATATTTAAAATCCCGTCATCTATTGTTTCTACTTCTTTCATATCACTTACAGCAAGCACGTTTTTCTTGATTTGTTCAACAAATTGCCCTTTACGGTTCTTAGGATTAGGTTCCGTCATTCTGCATGTCAACATTAAATGCGTAAGGACGTATTCGTTCACTAAATTTCTATCTATCATTCCATCTAAGTATATTATTGCTGCGTTTAGCTTTATATCTTTACCTATTTCTATTTTTCTGTATACGATATCTTTGCAATCTTTTAGAATTTCTTTAAAGGTCTCAATGTTAGTCTCCAAATTTTTATTCATTCTATTATTATTTGTCTTGTCATTACTATTTTGCGCCATCAATAATCACTTTTTCCCTTTCAAGATTCCTTTAATTATGCTCCCATTTAACCATTAGGTTATTTGAAGCAATATGTACGCAGTAATTCCAACTACTATATATGTTGCAGCTAACACTTTAGCAACCATTATTTCTTTTACTAACTGTGCTTTCGTAAGTCTTGGAATCTCAACGCATATCAGAATAATGGCAATAATTATTACCACTGCCATTATAAATACATCATATATCCCTCTAAATGTCTCAATAAATTTATACATGCGCTCACCTTTTATAATCTTTTCTTTTCCTATATAACTTCTACAATATTGAAGTTTTTTATGCACAAAAAAACACAAAAGAATTTTTTCTTTGGTGTTTTTTTTAACAGGGAGATTTTATATCAAAATCAGTAATTATACTTTGCCGCATTCTACAGATTATTCTTACTATAGCTTTGTGCAATATAGGTTTGCTTGTACGTCCTTAGTAAATTGACGTGTGCTGATTTTGCGCGCTCATAGTTCTTATATATTCCAAATACAGTAGGCCCACTTCCAGTCATCATACTTCCAATAGCATTGTATTCCAACAATTTCTTTTCTATTTGTTTTATTACGGGATATCTTAATGCTGTAACTTCTTCTAAAACATTAAACATGTTTTTAGCTAATTTGACAAGATTTCCTTTTTCGACTGTCTCAATTAACATGTTAATATCTTGCCTTGGCTGTAACTTGCTTAAATCTAGCTGTTTGTATATTACCTCAGTCGAAACAGAAAGTGACGGTTTACAAATAACTATCCACACATTTTCTAACCCTCTAATAGGAGTCAATTTTTCTCCTATACCTTCTGCTAGTGCTGCACCTCCCATAACACAAAAAGGAACATCAGCGCCAATATCAACTCCTAAAATCATCAGTTCTTTAGTTGTCAAACGCAAATCCCACAGCTCGTTTAATCCACAAAGCACAGCAGCAGCGTTTGAACTTCCTCCGGCTAAACCTGCTGCAACCGGAATGTTCTTTTCTATATGAATGTTCACACCTCTATCAATGTTTAGTTTCTTTTTAAGTAGCTCAGCTGCTATATAGGCTATGTTTTTCTCTCCTGACGGAATATATTCACACTCAGTTACAATATGAATTTTCCGGGTACTATTCTCTGTTAATGTGATAGTATCGCATAAATCAATTTGTTGCATAATCATTTTTACTTCATGATAGCCGTCCAATCTTTTTCTGATAACGTCAAGAGATAAGTTAATCTTTGCTCTTGATCTGAGTTGTATACTTTTCATTGTTAATTTCCTTTCTGTTCTACAATAACACCTTGAATGCTAGCCTAGAGTCTCTTAAATTGAATTCACAAGGCTTTTAAAAACACAAAGCTGTTTTATTAGCTTTGTGTTTTGTCAGTTAGTTTTGTAATATTATATCAGACTCTTCAATTATTGTCCACGGCAAAGTTGTGAGTATCCAGAAGAGAAAGCTTTAGTTAGTTCAACTGAAATTGACTTTCTTTTTGTATCAAAAGATATTCATTGATTTTTAAATTTTGCGGATCTTCAATATTGTTACTTTCTATTATGATTTCCACAGTCGAGTTATATTTTTTAGCAATTTCCCAAAGCGTATCCCCCGATTGTATAGAATATATCGTCAAGCTAGGTCTTTCTTCAATCCCTTCCTTTATTTCCGCTTCTGTTATTTCACTAATCAAGTGTGCTTCTTCTGATAAATACACTTCGCACTCTACATCGAAATTCGCTACAATGTCTATTCGGTTTTTCCCAACTAATTCATATTTAACTCTCGCATCCGATAATTCAATTTCTGCATCAATATCTTCGTAAGCACTACCTAGTTCAACGTACTGCCTAAAAGGAATTTCTTGTTCGAAGCTATATAATAATTGCAGATCACTTCCTGCCATATATAGCACTTCTATTCCCAACACCCCTTCAATAACTATTTTTCCGTCTTCTTCATGATAATCACTTACCAAAGTTTTTGCCTTGACAGATACTATCTTTTCAATACCAGGACTTTCAACAGGTACATTTAATGACTCACTTAATGACACACTCTTCTCCTTAGTTTCAAGCCTCCTGCTAAATAAAATCATTTTTTTCTCTAACTCAAGTCCCTGCTTAGGCGAATATACATCTACAATCAGGTTCTTTTCTATATTCTCAATTATTTTTGCATCCAGTTGTACAAATGCTTCAATTTCAATTATTCGATTCTCTCCTCGAATATTTTCAATCAACTTTGTGTCAATTGAGTTAAGCTTAATTGATGAACTATACATCATGTCGCTTAATGCTTCGTCCATCTCAATAAAATTTGTAAATGGAATCTCCATTTTATAATGGCATAATAAATTTCTATTTTCTTCAGTTATATACATTATTTCAACAAGCAAAACACCACCTACAATAATCTTCTTATCGGTTATTTTAGTCTCTTTTTCTGATATTCTAGAATTCAACTTTATAATTTCTTTAATCTCAGGCAAATTATCTTCTATCTCAAAAGCATCCTTAATTAATATTTCCTCACTCCGCTTTTCAATAACTGAAGAATAATTAAATTTGTTTCTCAGTATCTGTAAGTCATCAGGTCCCTCAGCATTTATCATTATTTCGCTATTTTTCTTTTCTATTACATTACATGTTAAATTAGCAATTGCTTTAACCCCTATTTTTCTTTCGTTATTCATCGTAAAATCAATATGTTCAATCTCCACCGCTACTTCACTTTGCATTTTTGGCGTAATATTTTCAAGTTCTATCTCCTGTTTAAATACTGTACTGCTTTCAACATTACAAAGTGATTCTTCCTCTGATTCTGACACATATAGAACATTGAAATTAACAGTTCCTTCAACTATCACCTTTCCATCTTCAATTGTTTCTCCCTGTACTCTTATTCTGCCATCTACTGAAATTATTCTAGAAATATCAGGTCTTGAGTCAGGCACCAGTATGTCTCCTTCAATTACATTTTGAACTCTTTCTTTCTTAGCTACAAAATCTGTCTCTAGTATTTCTTTAATAAAATCTATCGGCATTTCCATTCCCCCTCCTCGGTATTACACGTCTTATTTATATCTTATTAAACTGTCCTTAAAATATGATATTTACTTAGATATATTTTTCCCTTGCCTAACCATGCTAAAATCCTTTTTTCTTCAAACATAGATCTCTAGAATCAGTAGCCGCCAAAAACTTCAAAAACCCATCTCAACTGAGACGGGTTTTTAAAATGACATAGGGTTCGTTTGGCATTCTAAATTTAAAATATCATTGTTTTTATCCTACAATTAGTGTTCCTGTTTTTCCCGCAATTCCTTCTTTTGCTTTTTCAAGCGAAGTAATAAGTGTAATCCTTCCAGGTTTTGATTCCACAAACTTCATAGCCGCCTTAACTTTAGGCAACATTGAGCCTGGAGCAAAATGACCTTCTTCAATATACTTCTTCGCTTCTTTTATAGTTAGTTTTTCTATTTCTCTTTGCTTAGGAGTATTAAAGTTAATAGCAACTCTTTCTACAGCCGTTAAAATAATTAGATAATCTGCGTCCAAAATGTCTGCTATTTTGCCTGATGCAAAGTCTTTATCTATAACTGCCGGTACACCCCTTAACACACCATTTTCTTCTACTACAGGGACGCCACCACCACCTACTGTAATAACTACATGTCCAGCATTAACAAGAGTCTCGATAATTTCAGACTCTACAACATCTATAGGTTCAGGCGATGCAACTACACGTCTGTATCCTCTACCTGAGTCTTCTTTCATTATATACCCTTTATTTTTAGTCAATGTTTCAGCTTCTTCTTTAGTAAAAAATGAGCCTACCGGTTTAGTCGGATTCTTAAAACCTTCATCATTTTCATCAACAACTACTTGTGTAACAATTGAAGCAACAGATTTTTTAATGTTTCTTCTCACCATTTCTTCTCTTATCGCTTGCTGTAGATGATATCCAATATATCCTTGACTCATAGCACCACATTCTGGAAATGGCATTATATTTATTCCTTCACTATGTTGTGCAGCTGTCTCATAAGTAGCAATCATTTGCCCAACTTGCGGTCCATTGCCATGAGCAACTATTACTTCATGCCCATCTTCTACTAAATCAACTATAGATTTTGCGGTTTCTTTTGCTGTAACTAGTTGCGCTTTTGCACTAGCGTCTTTTGGATTAGCCTGAAGCGCATTCCCGCCTAATGCTATAACAATTCTACTCTTTTCTTGTACCATATTCCCACTCCGTTCGTATGCTAATCATATTAAATTGTAGCTACCATAATTGCTTTAATTGTATGCATTCTGTTCTCTGCCTCGTCAAACACTACTGAGTGTTTGCTTCTAAAAACTTCATCTGTCACTTCCATAGCATCTAGTCCAAATTTCTCTTTAATTTCTCTTCCTACAACTGTGTTCTGATCATGAAAAGCTGGCAAACAATGCATAAATATCACATCATTATTATTAGTTTTCTTCATCATTTCCATATTCACTTGATATGGTGACAACAGTTTAATTCTTTCTTCAAACTGATCTTCTTCTCCCATAGATACCCAAACATCTGTATATATTACATCAGCATCTTTAACATCATCAATATTTTCAGTTAACTCAATGATTGCTCCTGTTTCTTTTGCTATTTCTTTCATTTCTGCTACTAGTTCTTCTGATGGAAATAATGACTTTGGAGCTAAAGCAACAAAATGCATTCCCATTTTTGCCGCTCCAATCATTAGGGAGTTACCCATATTGTTTCTTGCATCACCAACATACACAAACTTAACTTTGTTAAGAGGTTTATCTACATGTTCCATTACTGTTAAAAAGTCAGCTAATATTTGTGTTGGGTGGTATAAATCAGWAAGACCATTCCACACTGGCACCCCAGAGTGTGCCGCTAAGCTTTCAACTGTTTCTTGTTTAAATCCTCTAAATTCAATTCCATCATAATATCTACCTAATACTTTAGCTGTATCTTCAATAGATTCTTTTTTACCCATTTGACTATTCGTTAAAAATGTCACATTTGCGCCTTCATCATATGCTGCTACTTCAAAAGCACATCTTGTTCTAGTTGAAGATTTCTCAAATAGCAAAACGATATTTTWGCCTTCTAGCACTTTTTCTTTGCTACCTGTTCGTTTTTTTGCCTTTAAATCCTTAGATAAGTTTAGCATGTACCTAATCTCTTCTGTTGTAAAGTCCTTCAGTGTAATAAAACTTCTTCCTTTTAAATTCACTGGCATAAAATCTCCTCCTTAAATTATATTAATACTATATTTCTTCCCTTACTAATGGCATAGACATACATCTAGGGCCACCTCGTCCTCTAACTAGTTCTGAACCTTCGATTTCAATTACTTCTATCCCWTTCWTCCTTAGCGTCTCATTAGAGACCTCATTTCGGTTATATGTTATTACAACACCTGGCTCAATTGCTAATGTGTTAGTACTATCATTCCACTGCTCTCTAGCTGCAGTAATGGCATGACCGCCGCCACTTTCAATCAATTTAATTGCAGGCAATTTCAAAACATTTTTAAGCCCATCTTCTAATGACTCACAGAGTCTAACTGTTGGTGTAGTTTTTCCTCTATTTAACTCAAAAGCTCGTAGTCTTTGACTTATTCCAGGATAAATAGTAAATTTGTCATAGTCTAGCATAGTAAACACTGTATCTAAGTGCATGTATGCTCTTGTAAATGGAATTTGAATTACTAAAACCTTTTTTGCAACATCCTCCTCAAACAGTCTTTGTGATAAAGTTTCAATTGCTCTTGGCGAAGTTCTTTCGCTACAACCTATGGCTACAACATCCTTGCTTAAAACTAGCACGTCGCCGCCTTCAATACTATACTTTTCTTTGTAATTATATAGAGGCTTTGTCATGTTTTCTCTAAATAATGGGTGGTAATTATAGATATATTCTAAAAACATAGTCTCACGATTTCTTGCTGGAGTCTTCATTTTATTTATGGAAAGCCTATTCCCTATTACTACTCCGGGATCCCTAGTAAAATATAAATTCGGTAATGGGTTAATATAAAACGGGAAATCTTCTTTTACGTAGTCTACCAAATATTTCTTCTGCATATTTCCATTTAATTCATTTTTATGAAGACCTGATATTGCAATATCAACTACTTTTTGTGCGCTACAAAGCTTCATAAAACTTTCAATTCTTACCTCCAATTCTACATTTTCGATACTAGAATTTTCTATTGTATCTTTGATAAAACTGGCACGTACACTTTCATCTTTTATAGCTTCTAAAAGCAAATCCTCGTAATAATACACATCACAATCTCTTTTTTGCATCTCTGTTGCAAAGCTTAAATGCTCTTCCCTCATTCTTTTTAACCATGGAATATCGTCAAATAGTAGTTCGTGTAGATATTCTGGAGTTAACCTTTCTAACTCATTTCCAGGTCTATGTAATAACACTGCTTTTAATTTACCAATCTCTGAATTTACATTAATGAAGTTGTGTTCTGGCAAATTCCGTCACTCCCTTCTCAGTAAGTTTAACTATCAAGTCTAGTATATCTATTCTTTATACATAAATCAAGTGTCTATTCTAAGAGGTTTTTTGCGTTTTTATTCACTTTTTGTATATTCGTAAAAGTTCCTATTTGTTAAGGTCTAAAGTAGTTCTGTTTAGAATTTCAAATTTCATCCTCACATATCACAGCAAAAAAACAGCCACCATATAATGGCGGCTATATTAACTAACTTTAATTTGTTCATTATCTTTATTTATTGTAATTTCTACTGTCTCTGTTAAAACATCTGAATAACAATAAGAAACTCTTCTTMMYRYWYCATNWSMMGTSTTCAATTTTAATGACGAAGATATTCGGATAAGTATTCTCTAATACGCCCTCTCGAACTACGACTTTCTTTCTTCCTTTATTCGCCTTTAGTGTGACACTCTGTCCTATATGCATTTCAATCTTCTTTCGTATTTCATCCAAGGTATCCCTAGTCGCCATAAAATCACCTTCCTTCCCCATTGCAACAAAGTAAAGTATATCACAATCACTCATCAATGTCAAATTGTTTAATTTTTTATTATACCCCTTAATCATGATACTTGTCAAACTCTTTTTTTGTCTTTATAGTAGCATTTTTTTAATTAAGAGTATAAAATAATATCATATTCTGATAATTGAATCAGTTTCATTATTATTCCTCTTATTATCTTCCTTTCTATTGTTACCATAATAAGTTTTTTTATGTACAATCAGCAATAAAATAACTAAAACACCCACCACAGTAGCAATGAGTGTCTGAGTATCTCTACTTATTTTTTATCGAGACTCAACTTGAATTGGGCAGTGGACTAGAATTACAGCCTTATTAGCAGTACGAACAACGGCATCCGAAGTGCTTCCAACTAACAAAGTCCGAATTAACCCTCTCCCTCTTGTTCCCATTACTATTGATCCAACATTTTCTTCATCAGCTACATCTACTATATGTTTCGAAGCCATCCCTTCTTTGACTACTATCTTTGTAGCAATTCCTAGTTCTTCAAACTTACAAGCCACTTTTTCAAGAATATCTTTATATTCTTTTTTTGATTTTTCAGCTGCCTTAGCCGTTTCTGCTTGCTCTAAAACTGCCAAAAGTATTATTTCCTCAGTAATATTTTTCAATCCCTTTACTTTTTCAATGATTTTATAAGAACACTCTGAGAAATCAATTGGCAGTAGGATTTTATTCAATTTTCTACAATCCGCGTTGACCAACACTCCATCTTCATCCTTAGTATATTTCTCAATAAGAACTGGCATTTTTGCAGTTCTGATTACATCAAATACAGTGCTTCCTATTATCACTTCTTTAAACATACTCTTTCCCTTACTTCCAATCAAAATCAATGATACTTTTTCCGTTTTAGCAATATGTAAAATCTCTGCAGTTGCAAATCCTACCGGAATAAATATCTTCGTTTTCACTCCCATACTGTGAAAATTCTCTGCTATAGCATTAAGTTTTTCCTCTATTTTCAAATGTGAAATCGCTGCCGCCGCTTCACCAATCCTAATATCAATCACATGCACTAGCACTATTTCTTTCAAACGCATAACACTAAATTCATTTATACAGTTTAGCAGCAGGTCAGAATGAGATGAAAAATCCAACGCAATTAGTATTTTTTCTGTAAACATACAATCAGTCCTCTCATAGTTTTTTTTGATAAATATCTACATTAACAACAGCAAATCCTCTAGTGAAGTGCTCAGAATTGAATTATTCACGATTAATCGCCTTATTTAAGGCTCGATTATCTCATGTTAGCTATATTTATTTATTCCCAATTTCTACTGCTCTTAAGCAACTTTTCTTCGCCGTATAATTTAATTTTTATAAATAAGCAAGTTTATTTGAATTTTCTAAATGTTTGTGTTAAGCTATTCTTATGGTTTTAGGTTAGCTTGTTCTAGTCAAAGGAGGTTGAATTCTAAAAGAGTTTTAGATTTGTTAACATCTAAAAAAAGGAGGAATTGTTAAATGAAAGTAAGAAAAGAAGCTACATTGTTACATGCATTAATCCCTTTATTGTTTCTAGCTATATCTTTATTCGTTGGTATCACTCAGTTCGGGTTAGATCCTCATATTTTGATTATCCTTGCAACTATAGTTGCAGCGACAATCGGAATATTTATGCTGAATTGTACTTGGGCAGAAGTTGAGAAAGGAATTGTCAAATCCATCGGGTCAGCCATGGGCGCCATACTAATACTTATGATTATTGGTACAGTCATAGGAACTTGGATGTTAAGTGGCACTGTCCCAGCTATGATATATTATGGATTGCAAATTCTTAGCCCTACCATTTTCTTAGTTGCTGCATGCCTTATCTGTTGTGTTGTTTCCTTAGCTACAGGTAGTTCGTGGACTACTGCTGGCACAGTAGGTATTGCACTTATAGGAATCGGAATGGGCTTAGGGGTACCTCTTGGAATGTCAGCAGGAGCTATCGTATCTGGTGCATATTTCGGCGATAAATTGTCTCCTTTATCTGACACAACCAATCTTGCACCTGCAATAGCAGGCACTACATTATTTTCACATATTAGAAGCATGCTTTATACAACAGTACCAGCACTAGTAATAGCTCTTATCCTCTACGCTATTCTAGGAATTAGATTTGCTGGTAATCAACTTGATTATTCTCAAGTAAATGTCATGATTGATGCGTTACAAGGGGCTTTTGTAATTACTCCTTGGTTATTGCTTCCACCAGTGTTAGTAATTACTCTAGTTCTATTAAAAATACCAGCACTACCTGGACTTCTTGCGGGCTCAATATTAGGAGGGGTTTTTGCAGCTATATTCCAAGGTGCTGGAATTGCAGATGTCCTCGGCGTTGCACATTACGGATTTTCAATTGAAACAGGCGTTGAGATAGTTGATAAGCTGTTAAACCGCGGTGGACTCGACGGAATGATGTGGACTATTTCATTAATTTTATGTGCACTTTCTTTCGGTGGTGTTCTTAAAGCTACTGGTCTTCTAGACGCAATAGGAAAAACAGTATTAAAATTTGCTACCAATACTGGTTCTCTCGTTCTGTCTACAGTTCTTACTTGTATAGCAACCAATGCTTTTACAGCTGATCAATATATCGCTATTGTTGTTCCTGGCGAAATGTTTAAAGATGCATACAAAGAAAGAGGGATAAATGCTAATGTACTTTCTAGAGTATTAGAGAGTAGTGCTACTATGACTTCTTCATTCTTCTTCTGGAATACTTGCGGTGCTTTTATGATGGCTACTTTAGGAGTAAGTCCATGGCTTTACGTTCCATTTGCATTTGTTAATTGGCTTTCTCCAATTATTGAAGTTATATATGCATATGTTGGGTTTGCTATCTTCCCACTCGATGAAGAACAGGGTTCGACTATGGCATAAATTTATATACCATAACCTTACAATTTGTTATTCAATATAATAAAGAGCATCCTTGTTTTTCTTAAGGATGCTCTTTGTTTTTAGTATTTTTGCCCTCCATTTATCCTCTTAACCTAACAATCATTAATTTATTTCTACCAATTCACCAGTAACCATATAAATAACTCTCTCACAAATGTTAGTAGAATGGTCTGCTATTCGTTCTAAATATCTCCCTATAAAAATTAAATTGGTCGCTTGTTCAACAATTTTTTTATCCTGAATCATTTTCTTTATTAGTTCAGTGTATATTTTTTCGTATAAATCATCTACCTGGTCATCATCCAGCGCAATTTTTTTCGCCAATCCTATGTCTCTGCTTGTAAAAGCATTCAAACTACTATGCACCATCTCTTGTGTTAATTTAGCCATTTTAGGTATGTCTATAAGTGGCTTTATGAATGGCTCATTGCCAATTTTAATTGTAACTCTAGAAATATTTACTGCATGATCTCCCATTCTTTCAAGATCTGTAATAATCTTTAGTATTGTAGCAATCACACGTAAATCCTTAGCCATCGGCTGTTGTAGTGCAATCAAATTCATACACTTGTCTTCTATTATTAATTCCAAGCTATCAATTTTATCATCCATGCTATCGATTCTTTCAGCCAACTCTAAATCTTGATTAATCAACGCATTTACTGAGCATTCAATTATTTCTTGTACCATTGTTCCCATTTTTAGCAACAATATATTCAATTCTTGAAGTTGTTGCTCGAACACATTTCTCATCTTATACCTCCCCGTATTATCCAAATCGTCCTGTGATATAGTCTTCCGTCCTCTTATCCTTTGGAGTTGTAAAAACTTCCTTAGTCTTTCCCGTTTCAACTATTTCACCCAATAGAAAAAATGCTGTTTTGTCAGAAATCCTTGCAGCTTGTTGCATTGAGTGTGTTACTATTATTATAGCATAATCCTTCTTTAATTGGCTGATAAGTTCTTCAATCCTGCCAGTGGCAATTGGATCTAGCGAAGCAGTAGGCTCATCCATTAATAATACTTCTGGCTCCATCGCTAGCGCTCTTGCGATACACAATCTTTGCTGTTGTCCACCAGATAGACTTAGTGCAGATTTGTTAAGTCTGTCTTTTACTTCTTCCCATATTGCTGCTTTTTTCAAACTTCTCTCTACAATTTCATCTAGCTGATTCTTTGCTTTAATTCCATACCTCCTAGGCCCATACGCAACATTTTCATAAATCGATTTTGGAAAAGGATTCGGCTTTTGAAACACCATACCTACCCTTCTTCTAAGCGCAGCAACATCGACATCTTTATTATAAATATCTTGGTCCTCCAGCATAACAAGTCCTTCAATTTTCACATCATCTATCAAATCGTTCATGCGATTAATTGTTCTTAAAAATGTGGATTTTCCACATCCAGATGGACCAATCAATGCCGTCACTTTTTTATCTTCTATGTTTAACGAAATGTTTTTTAATGCATGAAAATCTTCATAGTGTAAATTCAAGTCTGAAACTGTAATTTTCAACATAACATCCCTCCTCTATTTCTTGCTACACCTGTTAATCTAGCTCTTAACTCTAAACACCTCTTATTATTCTCTATTAGCAAGTTTATATCTTATTCTAACAACTGTTGCTACAAAAAAGAATATCCCTACAACCCCTAGTAAAACTAGAGCCGTTCCATTTTTGATTGCATCAGGCATTCCTGGCACTTGTGAAGATATAATGTACAAATGATATGAAAGAACCATAACTTGGTCCATTATTGAATTTGGCAATCTTGGCAAGAAGAATGCTGCTACAGTAAGTAATATTGCAGCCGTTTCTCCTGCTGCACGTCCAATTCCTAAAATAGCACCTGTAATAATACCTGGCATCGCCGTTGGTAAAACAACTTTGTAAATTGTCTGCCATTTAGTTGCACCTAAAGCTAAAGATGCCTCTCTATATATGTTAGGAACACTTTTAATAGCTGCTTCAGATGATTTTATTATTATTGGCAGTATTAAGCAAGAAAGAGTAAGTGCTCCTGACAAAATTGAAGAGCCGAAACCTAGTAAAAGCACAAACAAACCTAAGCCAAACAAACCATAGACAACAGATGGAACACCTGCAAGATTTAATATCGCCAAACTAATTAACTTTGTCAATAAATTTTTCTTTGCATATTCGACTAAATAAATAGCAGTGCCTACCCCTAGTGGTAATGCAAACACTATCGTTCCTAATATTAGACTCATAGTTCCTACAATTGCCGGGAAAATACCCCCTTCTGTCATTCCTCTTCTTGGCGCACTAAAAATAAATTCTAAGCTAATTGTGCCAATCCCATTGTAAATAATGTATGAGAAGATAAATAGCGCAGGTATTATGACACACATAGTAATCAAAGCTAAAATAGTAAATGCAAATTTCTCTTTGAAATTTTTGCTCATTTACCTCCCCTCCTTCTTTCCACGTGTTACAACATAATCTGCAATTGTATTTATCACTGTTGTCATAAATAATAGCATGCTTCCTATAGCAAACAGTGCAAAGTAGTGAGTATCATTTCTCACTGTATCTCCCATTTCTGCCGCTATTGTTGCAGTCATAGTTCTTACCGATGTAAACATTGTGTCTGGAATTTGAGCAGCATTTCCTGTAACCATTAAAACTGCCATTGTTTCTCCAATTGCTCTCCCTACACCAAGCATAACTGCTGCAGTAATCCCTGACGACGCCGCAGGTACAAGCACGTATCTAATGGTTTCCCATTTTGTAGCCCCCAGCGCCAAAGATGCGTCCCTATAATCTTTTGGAACGGCTGCTATAGCGTCGTCTGAAATGCTTATTATTGTCGGTAGTGCCATTAATGAAACTAAAATCGCACCTGTAAAAGCTGTAAATCCTGTTGGTATTGAAAGCGTTATTCTCACCCAATTAGAAAGAACAACTATTCCTAAAAATCCTAACACAACAGAAGGTACCGCAGATAAAAATTCTATAATAACTTTTAAAACCGTCCGTGCTTTTGCCGGCGCAACTTCTGAAATATAAATAGCACTTCCTATCCCTATGGGAACTGATATAAGAATAGCTCCCATAGTTACCATCAAGCTTCCAACAACTAACGGCACTGTTCCATATTTAGCATTTGATGAAACAGGAAACCACCCAGTAGTAGTAAAAAATTCGCTAATTGACACCGTAGCAAACACATTTAATCCTGTTGATACTAAATAGTAAAAAATTAGCCCCAGTATGAGAATTGCAGTAATTCCAATTGAAAATATCGTTTTTTCAATCAAAAACTCTCCAAATCGACTACTCCTTGTTAGGTCTTTCCGATGCGAAATTGTCGTTTTACTATATATTGCTTTTTCAGTGTCGCCCATAGCACACCTCTCATTCTTTTCGTTCACGTATAGCATTCCTTTATTATTCATCTGCACGCAGTTTCTGAGTCTCAATCACCTTGTAATATGTACCTATCACTATAAAGCATTTTAGCACTTGATTACTCAACAGTAACCAAAGCTTTACAATAATAACTTTGACTACTGCTATTGTTGTTTCCATCTATTTAACAAGTTACACTTGCCAATCAATTTATTTAACTGGTATAAACCCTAGGTCCTTAACTATAGCTTGACCTTCTGTACTCATGATAAATTCCATAAATACCGCTACTGCTCCTTTTGGCTCTCCTGCTACGTAAAAGAACAATGGTCTAGAAATTGGGTAAGTATCGTCATTTACTGTTTCTAGCGAAGGAAGTACACCTTTAGAAGTATCATCTTTCTTAACTCCAACTGCCTTAATCTCATCTGTTAAATACCCAAGACCGATATAACCAATTCCGTTCACATCTTGCTTTATTCCTTCAACTATCCCAACGGTTGATGGCATTAACATTGCATGTTTTGCATATTCTTCTTCATCAAGCACTAACTCTTGGAAAAATACAAACGTTCCTGAACTTGAATCTCGTGAGTATATTGTAATATCAGCATCGTTACCACCAAAATTTTTCCAGTTTGTAACTTCACCTGTAAATATTTTTTTCAAGTCTGCCATTGTCAAATCGCTAACAGGATTGTCATTGCTCACTACTACTGCTATTCCATCTCTTCCAACAACAAACTCTTTAGCTTCCACACCGTTATCTTTGGCTTGTTCAATTTCTTTATCTCTCATTGCTCTTGAAGCCATAGCAATATCTGCTGTTCCGTTAATTAGTGCTGCTATCCCAGTTCCCGATCCTCCACCTGTTACAGCTACGTTCGCTTCTGAGTGTTTATCCATAAAAGACTCAGCCCATCTTTGTCCTAAATTAACTATTGTATCAGAGCCTTTAACCTGAAGCATCTTGCTAAAATCCACATCTGGATTTGCTGGTTTTCCTGTTTCTTTAGCATCTCCTGAATTTTCTGGTTCCTCGCCCGTACAGCCTACTAACATCATTGCTCCCATCATCATTACTACTAATATTAATAATGCAATTTTTTTCATTTTTATTTCTCCTTTCATTTCTTTTAAATTTTGCTTGATTTTTCTTAAGCTTTAAATAGATTAAAGATTTCTTACTACCGATTCTCTTTTATTCTACACTCAATTTCTTGTTAAAAGTTATGCCTAAGTTAAAAGAGTGTTATCTCTATGTTAACAATTTTGACTTGCCAACATAACCGCTACTTTGAAACTTTGGCATTTACCCTGCCCCACGCAGGATGAATGTCTGAGTCGTTATAAAAAAAAAGAACATCTACTGTTCTCTTATTTGCGTAATTATTATCTCTGAAATTTCATTTGCAGCTTCTGGCTGCATGACCTCTTCACACATTTTAGCCATCTTTTCTCTTCGTTTGGGATTCACAAAAATTAGATTGATTATCTCAAGTTTCAAATCTTTTATATCATCAACATATTTAGCCGTTCCTAATCTATCGAAATACTTTGCATTTATAACCTCCTGCCCTGGTATAGGGTCAATTATTAACACAGGCAATTTTTTGCATGTCGCCTCAGTCATGGTTAACCCTCCTGACTTTGAAATAAGTACGTCTGCTATTGACATAAGCTCGTGTACATTATCACAAAATCCTAGTATTCTCACTGCGTGGTCATCTCTAAACTCAATCTCACTAAGTACTTTCTGCAACTTTTCATTTCTTCCAGCTAATACTATCGTTTGCATTGGACTATCAATTTCATCAATCATCATAATTGTTTTTTTAATCGATCCTAGCCCTAGGCCACCTCCCATTACAAGAATGGTCGGTGTTTCTACATTCAACTCATATTTCCAGGCAATATCTTTTTTACTCACTGTCATCATAAATTTATCTTCGACAGGTATTCCTGTAATATGTATATCTGGCTTATTTGTTGATGCCCTTAAAATCCCTTCTTCTAGCTCCTTTCTCCCTACAAAATAACAGTCTATTTCATCGTTCAACCAACCTTTATGCATCGCATAGTCAGTAATAAGAGTTGCTTTTCTTATTGCTATTCTTCCTTTTTTCATTAAACTGGGGATTATGCTAGAAGGCAAAGGGTTTACAAAAAGTATCATGTCTGGTTTTGATTTTCTAAGCAGCTCCACTATCTTCTTATTCATATGATAATTTGCTATATCTATTGCTTTGTTCTGGTATTTTATATTCTTCGTAGCGCTGTATATTAAGCTGTACCATGACGGCAATGTGTGTATCATTTTCAAATATGATCTTTTAATCAGCTTGCTAATACTAGGTTGTATAATATCCATAAAATCAATTATTTCAACCTGTATATTCATATCTTTTTCTTCGATTTTAGATTTAATCGTCTCTGCAGCTTTATCATGCCCAAAACCAATTGAAGCAGACATAATCATTAATTTTTTCTTCATCTTTTCACCCCTAACTAATTTTTGGCTCATGCAAGAACTACTATTTACAAGATAGCTAACAATACGCCTCTTTCTATCTCTTAAAGGCGCACACCTCTCTTAGTTTCTATCAATCTTTCTTGCACTAGTATTATACCCAATTTAATCTCGCACTACATTAAAACTACGTTAACTTATCGTAAGGCGCTTCTTAGTTCTGATATTCTATCGACTTATCAGCCTTCAAACAATATATATTGTGTATTTCTTTTCTAATGTGTTAATATATTATATATTGATACTAAAGAACAAAAGAATAAGGAGACAATAATAATGAACATAAAACGTAACAAAGGAATATTCTATATGATTCTAGCTTCCCTTTTTTTTGCGCTAATGGCTTCTTCTGTAAAATTCGCAGGTGATTTGCCTACAATGGAAAAGGTTTTTTTTAGAAATTTAGTTGGTCTAATAATTTCTTGTTTGTTTATATATAAGTCTAAAGTTAGCTTTCTTGGAGTCAACAAAAAATTCCTTCTGCTTCGCTCTCTCGCAGGATTTACCGGAGCTGTTTTTTATTTTTATACACTTGATAAGTTGCCACTTTCAAATGCAGTAATACTGCAACAAACAAATCCTTTTTTTGTCTTAGCTTTTGCATGTTTTTTCTTGAATGAGAGCATCAAAAAGTCGCAAATATTGTCAATACTTATCGCCATCACAGGCGTTATACTAATTGTTCAGCCTCAACACGATTATTCCTTGCTCCCATCAATAACTGGACTGTTGTCTGCTTTTTTTGCCGCAATAGCATACACAACCGTAAGACACCTAAGACTGTCTGACCACCCCCAAGTAATTATTTTCTACTTTACTGGAATTAGCTCTTTACTGGCTTTACCGTTTATGATTTTAGGTGGTTTTATTATGCCCTCTCTTAGCGAGTTCATTGCCCTACTGTTAATAGGCGTGTTCGCTTTTATTGCTCAAACTCTAATGACAAAAGCCTATAGCTACGCCGAAGCAGGCGACCTTTCACTATACTCATATGGAAAAACAGTTTTTTCTGTAATTATTGGAATAGTATTTTTTCTTGAAATACCTGGTCTAGTAACTGCAATCGGCGTATCACTAGTTCTATTTGCATCATATCTCAACTATATTTTCAAAAAATAATTTTGCGTTTTCAAGAAATCCTCTTGCCTTCTTATTGCAAAATTTTACTTGTTAGGTTTTTGTCCGTCACATAACTACCCATTATCAACTGCTACTTTTTTGCTCCATCTGCTTATCCATAAATTTATTTACCAAAGACAGAATAATAGCTATCACAGGAACACCTAAAAACATACCAATTACACCAAATAGCTTTCCACCTACGACTACAGAAAAAATAATCCAAAACGGTCTCACTCCAACACTGTCTCCCATGATTTTAGGACCTAGATACAATCCATCAAATTGTTGCAATGCTAATATAAATAATGCGGTCCACATTGCACTAATTGGACTGTCAAAAAGTGTTATAATTATGACTGGAACAGCACCAATAAAAGGTCCAAAATATGGAATCATATTCGTTATCCCTATAATAATACTAAGAAGCAGAGCATACCTTACATTTATTATTGAAAGTCCTACAAAGCATATACAACCAATAATAAAAGAGTCTAATGCTCTACCTATCAAAAACTTAGTAAAAACATTATCAACTTCTCTCCCGAAGTTTTCTAGCTTCTCAACTGTATTGCTTTTAAAGAGAATTTTCATAAATTTTAATATCCACTTTTTTATCGAATCTTTATCTTGCAGCAAGTAAAATGCGATTACTAGTCCTAGTATAGCATTAAGAACTCCCGATGTTATTGCTGCTATGCCCAAAATAAGGTTGTTAACAATATGCTCTACAATCTCTGATGTTCTCTCGACAATGTTATTTATCATAGGATCAATTTGCGCCTTAACATCATAGCCTGTCTTCTGCTCAATACTAATTATTAAATCATTAACTGCTTCTGTTGAAAAGCTTACGTACTCAGGCGTCCTAAGCGCTATGTCCCTCATATTTGCAGCAATTTGTGGCACAACATAGATCGTAATACTTAAAACAAACGAAATAACTATTAAATATGTAGTCATTATACTCATGTTTCTTCTTAATCTTTCTTTTTTTTTAAAAGTTTTCATTTTGACAAACACTTTCTCTCCAAAGAAGCGTACGCTCGAATTTAAGAGATAAGCTATTGATACCCCAATAATAAAGGGACTCAGAATATTGCCTAAAACCCCAAACATCCCTCCTCCCCAAACCAAAAATACACCTAAATATTTTACTATATGCGAAAATACTATTGCTAAAGCTATTGTTAAAAAAGCATAAAGCGAATACTTAAGATATTGTTTATCCCAACTGATTTTCATAATGCATCTCTCCTTATTTTTCTAATCCGTAGATTGCCTTTCTATCTCTTTCATCATATCTGTTCTAGCCACTTTTTATACGCTAACGCTCTTTTTAGATGTATTCCTTTCTTTAACCAAGTAACAAGGCACAGTATAGCATTCTACAACGCTGCCAATAAGATTTTGACTGCCTACACGAGTATAGACTCCTTGTAGTTCTTCATTATACAAAAATAGCCCTATTATATAGTTCATCTCTTTAAACTCAACTTCCTTAGAACTAACTATAGCCATAGGTTGTGTAGGTATGGAACATAATTCTTGTATTAAGTAATTATTTCCCGCAGCTTCCTTTACTCTTTTAGCCCATTCTGCATCGGAGTAGTCTTTGCCTATACATACATCTTTAGAAGCGTATTTATCCATAGGTTTTAGGACGAAAAAGTTCTTGTTTGCAATTGCACTATCTATTAGTTTATCATTTTCTCCATCAAGTACAACAGTATGGGGAATATGCCTCTCTATAAACTCTCGATCTTCTGCTGATAAAAAAGCTGTTGCATCGCAATCGTGAAGAATCGAAAAAATAATCTTGTTATGAATTATTTGGGATCTAAAAGGACCGACTACGCAAACATTTCCTTCTAAATAAGCATCAATTAATTCCTTCGCTTCGTCTGCACGCTCAATTATATCTACCGTTACCGCTCTTCTATATACGCAGTCTATTCTAAATTCATTATGATATAATTTACTACCTTTGTATTTCAGTTGACGAGGATCGACAATCACCGTTTTCATCCCTGCATTTTCAAAAACTCTCTGAAACTCTATAAACTCGCTTGGTGGTTCACCATCTAACCAATCTACAATAGCGACTTGTGGTTTTTCGTTGCCTCCACTAAACAGTCTATAGTTTTCTAAAATAACATTAGCCCAAGAATTAAATAGTTCAAAGCTTTCTAATCTCAAATCCTCTTTAAAAGATTTTATCAGCGATGATTTCCCTATAATCCTAGCTAGTTCTCTTTGTTCTAGCATGCCAGATGAACCATCAGCATTAAGTTCACAAAATTGAAACCCTTCTTTTTTGTAGTGATAAAAAATATCAAACCTAGCCATTGGTACCTGTACATGATATCCGAAGTCTTTTAGGATTAACCTTTCTAATAGCGGAGAAAAATTAAAATATTTCCTAAATTCTTCATTCACCAGATACCGATTAATAACTTTTTTTAATATCCCCATCAATTGCTTGGCTAAGATCTCAAACTTTCTAATTTCCTCTTCTCCAATAAACATCGGCTGATACAAGAACTCTACGGGTTCTCCCTTATATTTAGCTGGCGATTTTTCAACCTCTTTAACTATATTATAATACTCTTCTGTATATTTTTTCTTATCTTCTAATGCTCTCTCTTTAAACATTTCAAATATTTTTTGTGTTTCCACTAAGAAACTCTCCCTTCAATTCCATGTTGAACCAGTTCRTTATTTTCCCCTAGTAGCCTCATCCATACTTGTATTTAAAGCACACCATTTTAGTGCATCTAGTCCTTTTTGCTCTATTAATTCCTTAGAGACAATTGAAGCATTCTTTCGTTTTAGCATTAAATCTTCTAGTGGCTTAAGATATTCTATTTCTCCGGTAATTAGCCCTCTCTTTGACAACTCAAACATATCAGAAACGAACTCCATATTCGTGCTGCCCGTAGCTTGTCCATCAAACCCTAGTTCTAACACACTCTCTTTTAGTTTAGCTAAGTCCTGTTCCCCTACTTCTTCAGCAAGTGCAAAGAAATAATCTAAAGTTTTTTCATTGTAAAATATCCCCTTTATTAAAGATACATACGCCAAATTAAGCGGATAAGGCAAACTGTCACCACTCCTTATTTCAATAAATCTTTTTGCACGAACGTCTGGAAATACCATCGTCATAATATGCTCAATTTCATTCTGATTAAATAAGTAGTTATCCATTATTGATTCCACAGTTTCATCTCCAGTACTTATGATTCGTCCATCTTTTTCAATAAGTACCGGTTCTATTCCTAATATGTACTCAGCATATTGTCTATATCCAAATATTTTGCTCATAACGCCCGCTACATTTCCACACCTATCATCATCCATATTGTCCCATATCATGCTTCTCACACTATTTTTTCTATATATCTCTCCTTCAAATATTGGTGCATTATCTGTTATCAGAGAAAAAAGAGGCGATAGAAAATTTGCAACTTTAAATTTTTTAATAAAATCATCTTCGTTCGCGTAGTCGATAGACACTTGCAGCGAAGCCGTTCCTTTCATCATGTAATGTGCATACTTTCCTTTAGTTTTAAAATACTTAGACATATACACATACCTTTTTTTTGGTATTAGTTCGATTTTATCAATGCTTGTTTTAGGGAGGAATCCAGTAGCCAACATTAGTGATTCTTCCTTCTCTATAATTGGCACGATATCATTAACGAAGCTCAGATATAGTTTTTCAATCTCTCTAATGCCTACACAGGGACGCGTGCTAAATTCTAGTTGTGATCCTGGTTCTAGCGACACAAAACTCCCGTTTTTTCCCATTCCAATCAAGTGGTTTTTCTCATATATCCCTTCATAGCCTTTTGAAAGCAACTCTTCAAGAATTGCCTCTACTCCACCTCTCCCATAATAACTTATGGATTCATAGCTTGCTTCTTTAACTATGATATGCTCAAACTCTACACCAACTTTAAAGTCTTCTTCCTTCTTCTCACCTTTTTTTAATACATCAATAATATAATTTATTTTTTTTTCATATTCCATTACATTCGCTCCTAGTCTATTTATTTCATGCTTAAATTATAATCTCTTTATGCTATGGTAGTCAATCCCTCTTTCTATATCACTGTATTTAATTTTAAAACCCATTTGCCAAAAAGGTAGTACTATGATAAAATATATTTAGAGAGTCTAATTACATTTTAAGGAATGATAAAATTTATGGATTATTTAAGCAAGCGACAATTAATACTCACGGGGGACATGAAGAAAGTTATTCTAACTTTATCACTGCCCATTATGCTAGGCAACCTCATTCAAACTCTATATAATCTAGCCGATACATTTTGGGTAGGCAAGCTAGGAACAGACGAAATTGCAGCACTAGGGCTAGTGTTTCCTTTCATTTTCTTAATGCTTGCATTCGGCATAGGTATGAATGTAGCAGGAACCGCACTCATTTCGCAACACATCGGTTCTGATAATCACGAAGGTGCAACTGCAATTGCTGGACAACTATTTACATTATCAGCTATTTTTTCTATCTTAGTTAGTGTGGTTGGCTATATTTCTATCCCTCACGTTTTATCTTTAATAGGGGACAACACGCACGTGCAACTCTTTGCCACTCAATATTTACAAGTAATGTTCTTAGGTGCACCTACAATTTTTCTTTTTTTCGTATTTAATGCAGTTAAACACGGTCAAGGGGATACAATAACTCCTATGATACTAAACGCCTCTGGAGTCATTCTCAACATAGTCTTGTCCCCCATTTTTATATTTACTTTTAATCTAGGCGTGCAAGGCGCTGCGCTTGCTACCATTTTTTCTAGAGGTCTATTTATGATTTATGCAGTATACACATTATTTTCACATAGAAATGGAATTAAATTAGCAATGCACGATTTAATCCCGAATAAACAATTGATTCTACAAATATTAAAAATCGGGTTGCCCGCCTCTATAGGGACGTCTGCTACTGCTTTTGGTTTCATAATTCTTAATTCTTTTGTCGTTTCATTTGGCAGTGCTACACTTGCGGCATTTACTATAGGTAATCGAATTAACTCCCTAGTGCTCATGCCAGCTATGGGTATAGGTAATTCTCTTGCATCAATTGTTGGCCAAAATTTAGGAGCCGATAATAAGGAGCGTGCTAAACTTGCGTTTAGAACTGCATTGTCTTTATCTATTCCCTTTATGGCTGTAGGAGGCTTCTTATTATTTCTGCTTGCACCTCAATTTGTAGGCTTTTTTACAAGCGACCCAGCAGTCCTTTCGGAGGGTGTCAAGTACGCAAGATTAATCTCTCTATCCCTCCCGCTAATGGGTATTTTTCAATCCTTAATCGGTGTTTTTCAAGGTTCTGGTCATACGAYTTATGGAATGTTCCTTGAAATGGGAAGACTTTGGGGTCTTCGAATACCTATGATTATTATATTTAAAAATATCACTAACTGGGGTTCTGCCTCAGTGTGGTACGCTATGGTAATAAGCAATGCAATTATTTGTATAGTTGGTACATTTATTTATTTAAAAGGGCGATGGCTAAAAAAAGTGATTGACCAAACACCTAATACCCCTCTGCTTGACGCTGATGATTAATACGATTTTTTGACATATATCCTTTTTCAATTGTTTCCCACGAAAACTCAAGATTATTACCTAACAGAGCAAAACTTTGTAGAAGCTTGTAGTAGTTTTCGTGGTTAATATTTTGTTGAAATACTGATATTCTTGTAAACACCTCTTGAAATTGCTTGGTTGTTCTTAATTTATTTCCCCTGTCATTATTTATGCTTAAAGAAATAACTTCACCTCTTGTTTTTTCGCTTAAGATCTCGTCAAAAATAATTTTTCTATCTCTATCTACTTTGATCTCTAACCCGATACTCAAAATAAAATGAAGACAATCAACATATTCTTCCAAAATCACACTTTCCTTTGATGCTTGTTTTGTACTCCAAAATTTAAAACATCTTGTTTCATTTGCAAGTTCCCCTAGCTCTACTAGCAAAGCTAGTATTTTAGAAGATAGAAGTTCTTCTTGCTCTAGTTTATGATTTGCTAGAATTTTTTCATCTAATATTTTTTGTGCATCATATATTTTTGATAAATTCAATCTACATCCCTCTTTTCTACAGAATTGGCGAAAACAATCGCGCTAAAGATTCTAATACTCTCCTCAGAAGTGACCTTTTCTTATATTCTTCAATATTAATTTCTATGCATTTTTCTATATCATCGTTAAAATCCTTTGTCAACTCTTTCGCTACCTCTTCGTCATAAATGAAAGCATTCACCTCGAAATTCAACTGAAAACTTCTAATATCCAAATTTGCAGTACCAATAGTGGCAATACAATCATCAATAACAATTACTTTCCCGTGAATAAATCCATTGCCGTACTCATATATTTTAACTCCGGCTTCTAAAAGCTCTAAATAGTGTGATTTTGAAGCCCAAAAAACTGTATAATGATCAGCTTTTTTAGGAAGAATTATTCTTGTGTCAATCCCGCTTAATGCTGCAGTTTTAAGCGCCATCGATATACTCTCGTCAGGGACTAAATATGGAGTTGTAATATATATTTTTTTTGTAGCTCCTGAAATTAAGGAGAAAAAAGCTTGATGTATTGATTGCCAATATGAGTCAGGTCCACTCGCGGCTATTTGTATCATTTTTTCTCCGCAGTAGCCCTGTTTTGGAAAATACACTTCATCATCTAATTCCTCAGAAAAAACAAAATACCAATCCATTAAGAATATAACCTGCAAAACATATACTGCCTCGCCCTTTATTTTTAAATGTGTATCCCYMSAAAATCCCATTTTTTTGCTTTTGCCTAGATATTCGTCTCCAATATTTATACCACCCAAAAAACCAACTTTACCATCAATTACTAGTATTTTTCTGTGGTTCCGATAATTAAGACTACTCCCTAAAAACGGTAGAGTAACTGGCAAAAAAACGCCTACTTTTATCCCTACCTCTTTCATAGGTCTAATAAAAGCTTTTTTCAACCTCCAGCTTCCTACAGCGTCATATATTAGACGTACTYCAATACCTTTCTYTGCTCTTTCAATCAGAGCGTCCCTTATCTCTATTCCTATATCACAATCCTTTATAATAAAATACTCAATATGTATATGATGCTTAGCCGATTTTATTGCCTCAAGCATTTTTTCAAACTTTTTTTTACCATTTTGCAATACTTCAGTATCATTGTTAATCGTAATAGGAGAGTGTGTGCTATTAAACAATAGAGATATGATCTTCCACTTTGTTTCTACCTCACCACGATTGGCTATTCCCGCATTTGAAGTAAAGTTAATCTGCTCTTTTAAAAGTCTCCTGAGCAACTCGTAGTCTTCTTTGCTTTTTTTAATAAAAGTTCGTTTTTTTCTGTGGTTCTGACCTATATACAAATATAGAACTATTCCAACGACAGGTAAAAATATCAATACGAACAGCCATGCCACTGTTCTTTGCGGGCTTCTGTTTTCCATTAATACCATTAAACACACAAAAAATGTTAACGGAGCAAGAAAAGTTAACAGAATATCTACCAACTCCATTTAAAGTTCTCCCTTCTTCGTCTATTCATCAATAAAATAATATAACCCTCTCCTTTATTCATTTATAACCTCAAAGCTTTATTACCTTTCAAAATAATTTCAAACGCTTCTCCTAGCATTTTATCTTTATCTACTCTAATAACTATATCATGATATGCTTGACTTGCGGCGCTTTGTTTTTTCTTAATACCATTTTTTTTTCTATAAGCTCTTTGGGTTTCTTGCAACAAATCGTTAGTTTTAAAAATATATAATGGATTAATACTCTCGCTAACTGCCATACTTTCAATTAGCTTAAGCAATACCTCTGGATATGTATTTTCCGCATTTAAACCCATCAATTTGGCAATTTTAGGAATAATTTCTTCCATCAATAATCTATTGATAGGCATCGACTGTGGCAGATTAAAAAGCACACTCATTTCTTTTACACTTTTTTCGCTTAGTTTCATAAAAAAACCTAATGCTTGCGATTCGCTTATTTTATCACTTAAGTAATATCTCGCTCCTTTAAGGTTTTTAAAAACCCGCATCGTATCATAGTAACCTAGCTTTAAATTGAACTCTGCCCTCTCTTTTGTGAAGTCTAGTACGTTTCCCAACGACATGCGTGGCGCTATTTCTATTATTTCTAATTCTTTTGGATGTTGTTCTTTTTTTCTAATCCACCTATTTTGCAATTTTACAGTTATAATCTTTCTATACCCTTTTCTATATAGCATTTCTAAAGGCAAGTTGTTGTATACTCCTCCATCTAAGTACAGTTTCCCGCTTAGTTTTTTCGCCTTAAAAATGGGTAAATAGGCGGATGCTAATAAATACTCTGCTAATTGTCCATGAGGTATATCTTCTAAAAACACCTCCAAGGGCTTAAAATCAGTAATTGAAAAAGTTACCAAACCAAAGTCTTTTCCTTCGCTTCTGAGTTTTTTTTCTTTTAGCATTTTTTTTATTAATTTCTCTAGTTGCTGAGTATCTAGCCCAAGCTCTAATATAGTCTTTCTTACCTCTTTATATATTATTGGCAAATCTTGTTTTATCGATTTGAAATTTCTTATTTTCTCTAAAACCTCGCTGTTTATATCTACAACTGTGTCAATAGTCATGTTTCCCCAAATATTATAGGCTTCATCAAAATCATTTTGTGCAACTAAAACCCCGTTTAAAGCTCCTACAGAAGTTCCTGTAACTCCTTGAAATTCTATATTTAGCTCTCTAAATGCTTGCCAAGCTCCTATCTGATATGACCCTCTTGCTCCTCCACCACTTAATGTTAACCCTAGCATCGTAATCCCCCCCCAAGTTTAAGCGTTCTTACATCTATTATACTCATTTTTTCTTCTTTTTAACAGCAAAAAGCGAAGATACCTCTCTTCGCTTTTTTACTGCTTGTTTATTCGAACTGGCTAATCTAAGTCAGCCTTAAATAACTTTCATATCTCTCTTTGGCTTCTTCTTCTGATTTAACAAACAAGTCYTCTGCTACCTCTGGGAAAGTTTTTACTAGTGCAGAATACCTTACTTCACCCATTAAAAATTCTCTAAATGAAGATTTAGGTTCTTTTGAGTCAAGAATAAAAGGATTCTTCCCTTTGCCTTTTAAGTCTGGATTATAGCGATATAAATGCCAGTAGCCAGCTTCTACAGCGTTTTTCATCTGCGTTTGCGTTTTACCCATACCTGCCTTAATCCCWTGTGCAATACATGGCGAGTACGCGATTATAACCGATGGTCCGCTATACGCTTCTGCTTCTTTAACTGCTTTCATTAGTTGGTTTTGATTCGCACCCATTGCTACTTGTGCAACATATACATGCCCATAGCTCATAGCCATCATTCCAAGGTCTTTCTTTCTGACTTTTTTACCTGATGTTGTAAACTTAGCTATTGATGCTGTTGGGGAGGCTTTTGAAGATTGTCCACCAGTGTTCGAATATACTTCCGTATCCATAACTAGTATATTCACATCGTCACCAGATGCTATTACATGGTCTAGTCCGCCAAAGCCAATATCATATGCCCATCCATCTCCACCGACTATCCAGAAAGATTTTTTAATTAAAAAGTCTTTTCTTTCAATTATTTCTTTGACTAATTGATTGTCTTTGCTTTCTTCTAGTAAACGCAGCATATCTAATGAAACTCTCTTAGATAATTTTCCGTCTTCTTTAGTTTCAATCCATTCTTTAAACTTTGATTTAAGTTCTTCAGAAATATTAGCTTCTAATAGCTCTGTCATAGTGTCCGCTATTTTGCTTCTTATCTGCTGGACGCCTAGGAACATTCCGTATCCAAATTCTGCATTGTCTTCAAATAATGAGTTTGCCCATGTCGGTCCTTTGCCCTCTTTATTTGTACAGTATGGTACTGAAGGTGCGCTTCCACCATAAATAGATGAGCATCCAGTCGCATTTGCAATCATCATTCTATCACCAAATAATTGAGTAAGAAGTTTCACATATGGAGTTTCTCCACATCCTGCACATGCACCAGAAAACTCGAACAAAGGTTGTACAAATTGGCTTCCTTTTACTGTCTCGATATTAGTTAATTCCGATTTATCCGATATTGTTAAAGCATATTCCCAATTTGATTTTTGTGCTTCCATTTGCGGTTCAATAGGTTTCATTACTATCGCCTTGTTCTTCGCTGGACAAACGTCTACACAATTACTACATCCGGTACAGTCATAAGGACTCACTTGTATTCGGTATTTTAGATCTTTAAAGTCTTTACCCATAGCTTTAATTGTTGTAAAGCTCTCAGGTGCATTAGTGACCTCTTCATCATCTAATAAGAAAGGTCTAATAACTGCATGAGGGCAGACGTAAGAACATTGATTACACTGTATACAGTTTTCATCAATCCACTCTGGAGTACTTACTGCTATTCCTCTTTTTTCGTATTTGGTAGTTCCTAGTGGGAAAGTTCCATCTTCAGTACCTACAAATGCGCTAACCGGCAGGGTGTCTCCTTTTTGAGCATTCATTGGGTTTAGGATGTTCTTAATAAAATCTGGCTCATCGCTACTTTGTGCAACTTTTTCTGTCAATCCTGACCAGTTGGCAGGCACATCATAGATGCTCAGTTTGTCAAACCCACTGTCAACTGCCTCCCAATTCATTTTTACTATTTTTTCGCCTTTGGCTCCATATGTTTGCTCTATTGCCTCTTTCAAATACACAGAAGCATCATTTACAGGAACAACATTAGCTACTTTAAAGAAAGCCGCTTGCATTACCATGTTAATTCTGCCGCCTAATCCAATTTCAGAAGCAATTTTTGTTGCATTAATAGTGTGGAATTTAATATTGTTTTCTGCGATATATTTTTTCATAGAAACTGGCAGTTTATCATTTAATTCATCATGGTTCCACATTGTGTTTAACACGAATGTTCCACCCTTTTTTAAACCTTTTAACAAATCGTATTGATATACATAAGCTTGGTTATGACATGCAATAAAATCTGCCTCGTCAATTAAATACGGGGACTTTATTGGTTTTTCTCCGAATCTTAAGTGTGAAACAGTTACCCCACCAGATTTTTTTGAATCATATGAAAAATATGCTTGTGCATAAAGGTCAGTCTTATCTCCAATGATTTTTATTGCATTTTTGTTAGCTCCAACTGTGCCATCAGAACCTAATCCCCAAAACTTACATCTGATAGTGCCTTTAGGTACTGTGTTTAGAATGCCATCTGAAGGTAGTGAAGTATGCGTTACATCGTCCACTATCCCTATTGTAAACCCGTCCTTTGGGTTTTTCATGCTTAAATTATCAAAAACTGCTTTAATCTGTATTGGGGTTGTGTCTTTTGAACCTAATCCATATCTACCGCCAACAATTATCGGTGCATTTTCTTTTCCAGTAAACAGCGATTTAATATCTAAATAAAGTGGCTCTCCTAATGATCCTGGTTCCTTGGTTCTATCTAATACCGAAATTCTCTCAACAGTTTTCGGAAGTGCATCAAAAAAATACTTAATCGAAAATGGTCTGTATAGGTGAACTTTAAGTATACCTACTTTTTCCCCTTTGGCTACTAAATAATCAATTGTTTCCTCAACAGTATCTGTTACCGATCCCATAGCAATAATTATATTTTTGGCATCTTCTGCACCATAATAAACAAAAGGGGCATATTTTCTTCCAGTTATTTTTGTAATGTCTTTCATATATCCTGCTACAATATCAGGAACAGCATCATAAAACCTATTTGAAGCTTCTTTTGCTTGAAAGAAAACATCTGGATTTTGAGCAGTTCCCCTTAAGACCGGATGTTCAGGATTTAGAGCATTATCTCTAAAAGTCTTTACTGACTCCCAGTCAAGAAGTTTATCAAATTCATCATACTCAATAACCTCAATTTTTTGCATTTCATGCGAAGTTCTAAACCCATCAAAGAAATGCACAAAAGGGATTCTGCTTTTAATAGCCGCTAAATGTGCAATACCTCCTAAATCCATTACTTCCTGCACGCTACCTGCTGCAAGCAATGCACATCCTGTCTGCCTTACCGCCATTACATCAGAATGATCTCCAAATATAGAAAGAGCATGTCCTGCAATAGCCCTTGCACTTACATGAAGCACAGCTGGTAATAATTCTCCAGCCATTTTATACATGTTTGGTATCATCAACAACAATCCCTGTGATGCTGTGTAAGTAGTTGTTAAAGCTCCCGCTGCTAATGACCCATGTACTGCACCTGCTGCTCCTGCCTCTGATTGCATTTCTGACACTTTCACAGTCTGTCCAAAAAGATTCTTTTTCCCATAAGCGCTCCATTCATCTACATATTCTGCCATATTTGATGAAGGCGTAATCGGATATATTGCGGCAACGTCAGTAAAAGCATATGAAACATATGCTGCTGCTGCATTACCATCCATTGTTTTCATTTTTCTTGCCATTTTTTCTTCCTCCTTAGTCTGTTTGAAAATTCTGTCTCGTGTTAATTTTATGTCAAAGTGGTATGCCTGAATAAAATTTAAGTTGACTGTAATTTTCTTTAGTTTATTTCTACATTCATTATAACAAGTCTTACCCCGTATGACAATTTTGTTATTTTATTAACAACCGCCAGGTTTTAACTAGGATACCTCACCTCAAAATGATTCCCATTTTCATCTACTACAAGATTCACTGTTCCATGATTTTTATCTAATAATTTCTTTACAATATATAGTCCCAAGCCCCTCCCTCTCTGCTTTGTAGTATATCCTTTAGTAAATATTGCTTCTTTATCTTTTTCGTTAATGAGAGGAACATTATTCGTAATTTTAAATACATACTCATCTAATACAAAATCCACAAGTATTGTTAATTTTTTGTCTTCATTTTTACTGAGGCTTAATGACTCAATTGCATTTTTAATTAAATTATTAACAACTTTTAACAAGTCGTATATTTGCGCATTTGATTCTGCATGTATTTTTCTTGTAATGATTTCTATTTCTATGTCTTGTTTTTTTGCTGCAGCATATGCCGTCGCTAAAACAGCTTCTATTTCTGGTACTCCTGTATCCGTTCTCTCCTTAATGTCTAAACTTTCATAACCCATATCTTTAAGATATTTAATAGCTCGTTTTGTATGCCCTAACTCAATCATTCCTCTTACAATTTGTATGTGATTAGCAAAATCATGCTTATACATACTTAATTTTTCATTCATTTCTTCACTCATATTGAGTTTATATCGAGTTTTTTCTTTCTCGGCAACTGCGCTAGAAACAACTGTAATTTCAAATGCAATTATAACCGCTACAATTGCGCTGACAAGCAAAATAAGTATTAGGCTGCGCCTTAACTCCTTTTTAATAGAAAGCACTAGTTCTTCTTCTGGTACCAAGCTCACTAATCTCCAATCAAGTATGTCTAGATATTCGTTTACTATGACGTAGTCCACGGATCCGATTTTCATACTCACCTGTTCTTGGTTTGTTAGCTCGTGATTTGCTAGCTCTTGTTTAGCATAGACATTCAAATACAACTTTTCATCTACATTCCCCAAAGAAAGAGGCTTAAATCTACCATCATATATTTCAGACTGCCCCGAGTAATGTGAAACCGTATTTCCATAGAGATTATAAAAATTATTGTTTTCTACCATCACAACAAATATACCTATTACTCTTTGCTCGTCTATATCGTAAATCTTTTCGGTCAAAACCAAATTTTTTTCTTGTTCTGTATTCTCATATAACTTTTCGCCACTAATAATCTGCCATAAAGCATTACTATCTTTTCGTCTAGCATTCCATAAAAACCAACTCTGTACAAAGCTGGACCTCTCGACTAACTCTAACCCTACCTGCTTAAAAAATTCTCCCTCTTCCGTTATTACAAAAGCTTCCTTTATGTACCCTCCACTTTTTTCAACAACATCATCAATTTTCCCTATAATAAACCGCCGTACGCTTTCTTGGCGGTCTTCGTCTAACTTTTCAAAGTCTTGAATCGACTTTCTTATTCCCAAATGTGCTATAAATTCATTGCTATTTTCCTGTATCTCATTCGTCACAAAATTTATGGTCTCTCTCACTTTAGACAATTTGTTTTGTATTGACTCTTTTTTTTCTCGTCTTACCACTTCTATTGTTTGGTTGTGAATATATACTATGTTTACAACAATTGGAATATAGATTATTAACATGAAAATAATAATTAGCCATACTCTTAAAGCTCTTCTTCTAAAGAGCGATCTATATGCTTTAATCAATGCTCTCACCTCAATTCGCATTCATTTATGCTCAAAAAATAGCGCTTGCTTATCTAGCCAGCTCTTCTGGTGGGCGCTGCTTTATCAGAATCTGCGGATAAATTAAATGTCACTCACATTATATACACCTCTTATCAATTCGTCCATCAATTCTTTTACCGATACAATTTTGTCAAGTTTATACGCATTGCTACCTACAAAAATTAATCCGTCGTCTATATCTCCAACTACGGCATTAATAAGCGCTTTCGAGATACAATACGGGCTTACACTTGCATCGCATGGCTTAAGGCAATTACTACACTTCTTTATAGCAATACTACCCTTTTCTAATCTTTTAACAAAATCATTCCTAAGCGCTCTTCCGGGCATTCCCACAGGACTCTTCACTAGTACAATATCTTCTTTTTTTGCGTCAATATATGCCTCTTTAAACTTTATATCGGCGTCGCACTCATGAGTCGCAACAAATCGAGTTGCAATCTGAACTCCAGCAGCTCCCATTTTTAAGTATTTCACAATATCAACACCGTCAAATATCCCTCCAGCAGCAATTACTGGTATGATTTCCTCATGCGATTGTAATGTCTCAATAACTTCTTCAACTATATCTGTTAATTCTGGAGCTTTACCCATTTCAATTTGCTCCATTGAAAATCCTAAATGACCTCCTGCTTCTGGTCCTTCAACTATTACAAGATCTGGAACATAATTATATCTACGCTTCCATACCTTAGTGATAAGTGCTGCTACTTTTCCCGAAGAAACTATAGGGGCTATCTTTGTATCGCTTCCTTTTACAAGAGCTGGCAAGTCTGTTGGCAACCCTGCTCCTGCAATAATCAAATCCGCCTGTTCTTCCACTGCAGCTTTTACCATTTCTTTAAAGTTGTTGACAGCCACTAAAATATTAACACCAATTATCCCCTCAGGACTTAATCTCCTCGCTTCTTTTATTTCTTTTCTCAATGCTCTCACGTTCGCTTCATCATTATTATTTTCAAAATCATGTTCTCTAAATCCCATTTGCACAGCAGAAATCACTCCAATTCCGCCTTCGTTAGCAACAGCAGCAGATAATTTTGAAAGCGAAACACCTACACCCATACCACCTTGAATTATAGGAATTCTAGCGGTTTTTTTACCTACCTTTAAAGGTTTCAAAATCATTTAATCGTCTCCTTTATTATACTACACTCGAATGTAAAATCGCTGTAGCCTTTGTACTAAACAGAAGAAGTACTACACTTTCACAATTCGCCTAATTATACCACATATTATGACCTGATACCAATTGAATTGTGCATTCTTCTTGCATACATATCTCAAAATTTCCAAACTATACTGCACTACAAGTACGGAACTCTAAATAAGTTTTCCTAATTTCCTTGACATTGCTCTTGAATGCTGTTAATATAAAATTGTAATCGTTACACTTCAAATAATTTGGAAAGGGTGTTTTTATGAAAAAATACATTTGTGAACCTTGTAGTTATGTTTATGACCCGAAGTTAGGTGACCCAGATGGAGATATTGCGCCAGGAACTTCTTTTGCTGATATCCCTGAAGATTGGGTTTGCCCTGTCTGTGGTGTAGGAAAAGAGTTTTTTGTTGTCTTTGAAGAATAATAAGAGAATTCACTCCTAATATGAAGGCATAAAAATCAAAATATTTTAGCGGAGGTTCTCTTGAATCTTTACCAGTCTTTTGCTTGCTCCATGCAGGTACAGTTCAGTTGAATCTCTCCCTAGTTATAGCAAATAAAAAGTATATACTAATGCTGTAATATTGTCTTAGCGTGCACATAAACTATTTACGAAAGAAGGTTTCTAGCTATGAATCTAATAAATGCTGACGCTATTAAAAAAGTCTTGCAAGACAATGGAGTAAAACCTTCCCTTCAGCGCATTAAAATTTATGAATTCCTTACAACTCAAAAATCTCATCCAACTGTTGATGAAATTTTTGTATCGTTAGCTCCTGAGTTAATGACTTTATCGAAGACTACAGTTTATAATACGCTCAATCTTTTTGTAGAGAAAAAAATCATTACTTCTATCTTGGTCGAAGAGAATGAAATAAGATATGATTCAGACATTACTAACCATGGTCACTTTAAATGCATAAAATGCAAAAAAGTTTATGATTTCAGTTATGACTTGTCTAAACATGCTATTGCTGAACTAAGTGACTGTGCTATAACAGAATATCATGCATATATTAAAGGTATCTGCAATAAGTGCCTATAGACTAAATGAAATGAATCCCGTTTACTTTCATTAGAATTGGAGCGTTTTATGAAAATCAATATTATTGTAGCATCAGAAAAACTCGAAAGCTTTTATAAAGACGCAATACAAGAGTACAACAAAAGACTCTCTAGTTATTGTAAGATAAAATTATTCCAATGTAAGAATACAAAAGAAGCCGAAAAAAAAATACCCAAGAATTCGTATGTGATTCAAATCTGCACATCAAGCACATTAATCTCTTCGGAATTTCTAGCTACTAAGTTAAACAGTTTTGCTGTTTCTGGAGTTTCTAACATAGCAATAATATTTAACTTTCCATACTCTTCTGTTGATGAAACAATCTCAATTAGTCCTTTGAAGATGTGTGATGGTTTGCTACTAACTATAATATACGAACAAATTTATAGGGCCTTTCGCATTATAAATAATCAAGCTTACCATAAGTAATCCAGTTTAGCGAAGTGTAGTAAATAGCTACCATAACATGCACGTTTCCTACCACAAATTTGCTCACCTATTCCCTACATAATCTGCATATTTGCTCCAATAGTATTATTTTCATTAGTTGATGCGGAAAAGTCATTCTTGAAAACGAAAGGCTAAAATTAGCTCTCTTTATGATAAGCTCCGACAACCCTAAAGAACCTCCAATTACAAAAACAATATTTCTACTTTCTTCACAATCGATTGTTTTAATTTTGTTCGCAAGCATTTTTGTTGATAATATTTCGCCTTTGATAACTAGCGCAATCACAAAATGAGCGTCTTTGATATAATGCAGTATTTTTTTTGCTTCTTTATCCTTTATCTTTTTAATTTCAACTCTACTTAGATTTGCTGGAGCTTTTTCATCTGCTACTTCAATACATCTCAGTTTGAAATGTTTTCTTTTTTTGTTAAGATACTCTTTTTCTGCTTCCCTAAAGTGTTTTTCTTTCAATTTACCAACTGAAATTATTGTAATGTCAATAGGAATTCCTCCCCCCAGAATTAACCGCCCTCCAAAAAACAAGGCTTGCCCACAATACTGGCAAGTTCTATTTTCTAAAATAGTAGCTAGATAAAAACATCAACCGAGACTACATTACTCAATAAACTCTACAACTATCACTTTTTCTTTATTGTTTCTTACAACTGTTAACTCCACTTTATCTCCGTGTTTGTACGTAAATAAGTTCCTTATAAATTGTTGCATCGTATTTGTTTCTCTGCCATCCATTTTAATAATTACGTCATCATTCCTAAGCCCCGCTAAATCTGCTGAGGTATTCTCAATAACTTCAATAATATAAACACCTTTGCTTACTTCGACGTCTTTTCCAGTCACTTGCTCAAACACTGCAACGTCAACAGCTCTCACACCTAATAAAACTCTTTTGAAGCTACCATGCTCTATTATTTGTGATACTATTGGCTTTGCAATATTTATTGGAATAGCAAATCCTAAGCCCTCACCATCTTTTATCTTTGCAGTGTTAATTCCAATCACTTGACCTCTAGCATTTAAAAGTGGTCCCCCACTATTCCCTGGGTTAATTGATGCATCCGTTTGAATTAAATTATCCATTGTTTCAGTACTACTTATTGGTATCATCCTGTCAAGCCCGCTAATTACACCTTGTGTTAGCGTTCTATCAAAATGAAGACCTAGTGGGTTTCCTATTGCTATTGCAATCTCCCCAACCTCTAGCAAGTCACTATTGCCCAGCTCAGCTACCGGCAAATCTATTGCATCTACTTTTATCACAGCTAAATCAAGAATTCTATCTTGCCACACTACCTCTGCCTCAATTATTGTTCCCTCGTGTAGTATCACATTTATTTTGTCGACATCTCCATCGCTAATGACGTGTGAGTTAGTCAAAATATATCCTCTGTCATCAACAATCACCCCTGTTCCAAGACCTCCCCTGTTTTGTTCTAGCATAAACTCATTTCGGTCTTCAATAATAGTTGTTATTCCGACAACCGATGGCATTGCCTTTCTCGCAACTAGTGTAAATACACTCGTTTTAATTTCTAGAGAGGTTTCTCTCTCATTTGTTTTAAACTCATTTAGATTAATTATTTCGGGCAAGTAAAAATGCATTGCTACTATTGTAATTATGCTGCCTAAGATAGCACTCAATGCTAGGAGGACAAAAGTGCTTAAATACCTTCTTTTTTTCATTCGGTTACCTAGTGATTCTTCCATTTCTCTTAAATCGCTAGACCAAAGTTCTTTAATCATCTCTTTTGTTATGACTTCTTCCGTTTCACCTGTAAAAATGCGCTGGTCATTGCTTCTTTCATTTTCCTTGAAGTCCATATTAAAGTCCTCCTTTGACAAAAATTCATATACACAATTACGCAAAAGCTAACTTCAAACATTTCTGCTTAAATTCATGCACTTTGCTGTCTCTATGTGCTACATACAGATTGATGTCTTTTTCCACCGAAACATTATTTCTCTCCAATACATTTTTCACTGTTTCATATGCTAACTCTGGAAAATTATTTTCTTCACTTAAATGCGCTAATATTATTTTTTTTACATTTTTATCAATCATTTTCAATATTGCTAATCCAGCATTTTCGTTAGACAAATGTCCTACTTCTGATAAAATTCTTCTTTTTAAGGAGTAAGGATACCTTCCAGCTTTTAGCATTTCTTCATCGTGATTAGATTCTAAAACCACTAGATCTGCACCTGCGGTATGCTTGATAAGAGTTTCATCTACATACCCCAAATCAGTCGCAATGCAAATATTTACTCCATTGTTTTCTATAGAGAAACCCACAGGCTCTCTAGCATCATGAGAAATCTTGAATGGGTTAACTATAAAACTATTTAACTCAAACAATTTCCCAGTAGAAAAAACCTTCATATTTCTTAATTTTATTTCTCCAATTTTGTTTTTCATAACATCCCAAGTGCCTTCGTTTGCGTATAGTGGGATATCGAATCTTCTCGATAAAATTCCTGCCCCTTGAATATGATCATTATGCTCATGACTAATCACGATTCCTGTAAGTTGTTCAGGTTTTATTCCTATTTCTATAAGCCTCTTTTGAATTTTTACCCCACTCAATCCTGCATCAAATAACAAATAATTGTCTCCATCTGAAATAAAATGGCAGTTCCCTTTGCTACCGCTTGCTAATGTACAAAACTTAACTGACATGCTATGTTCTCCATTTCTTGCACCAGTGTTATTAATTAAACGCGCTAATATTTTCTATTTTAATTTCTAGATTTATTCCAGATTAATCTAAACCTCTGTTATCTTCGCACCTAGTTTAGTTAGTTTTTCTATATAACAACTATATCCTCTTTCGATATACTCTGCATTTTCAATTTCTGTTGTCCCTTCAGCTATCAGCCCTGCTACTAAAAGAGCAGCTCCTGCTCTTAAATCACTCGCTTCAACTTTTGACCCCGATAATTTTTCTACCCCTTGAATTACAGCTATTCTTCCTTCGACCTTTATACTTGCTCCCATTCTCTTTAGTTCTCCAACATGTTTAAATCTGCTCTCAAAAATTGTTTCAGTAACAGTTCCTGTCCCAGCAGCAATTGACAACAAACTCGTCATTGGTTGTTGCAAATCAGTTGGAAATCCAGGATAAACCAATGTTTTAATATTGATATTTTTTATGGGTTTCTTCACTTCCACTCTCACTGAATCTCCATTTTCTGTTATCTTTATTCCCATTTCTTTTAATTTGGCTGTAATTGCTTCTAAATGTTTCGGTATTACATTAGTTATAGTAACATCACCCTTAGTAGCCGCTGCTGCAATCATATATGTTCCCGCTTCAATTTGATCTGGTATAACAGAGTGCTCACAACCTCTTAGTTTGTCAACTCCATTTATTTTTATCGTGTCTGTTCCTGCTCCTTTAATATCCGCGCCCATACAATTCAAGAAATTTGCAACATCAACTATATGCGGTTCTTTAGCTGCATTTTCAATAGTCGTTGTTCCTTCTGCCCTCGTAGCTGCTAGCATTATATTAATAGTCGCACCAACAGTTACTACATCTAAGTATATATCTGCCCCGACCAGTTTTTCTGCTTCCACTGAAATTATTCCGTGCTCTATCGAAACTTTCGCACCCAAAGCTTCAAAACCTTTAATATGCTGATCTATCGGTCTTGTCCCTATATGACACCCACCAGGAAATATAACCTTTGCTTTTTTAAATCTTCCAAGTCCTGCTCCAAGTAAATAGTAAGAAGCCCTCATTTCTTTTGCCATATCATAATCTGCATAGCACTTTTCTATATCAGTCGTATCTATTTCTAGTTTTTTTAGACCTTTTCTTTTAATTTTTGCTCCGTTATTTACTAATATTTGTGAAAGTTTTTCTACATCACTTATATCAGGAAGATTGTCAATTATGCATTTGTCACCTGCTAAAATAGTTGCTGGAATAAGCGCAACTGCAGAATTCTTAAATCCACCTATTTCAACACTTCCTTCTAGTCTTCTGCCACCTTCTATTTGTACTTTTTTCATATATTCGCTGACTTTGTCAGCGGCCCACCACCTTTGCACTGTTTTCAATTATACTCTACAATTTCAAGTCGTTTTATTATATCATTTTTTTACCTGTTTGATAAGTGATTATCTAATAAAAGAATTCCCAAGTTTGATCCTAGACTAATTTTTGTCAATTTTTTGTAGCCGTCACGTAGTATTTTTTCCCGTTTTCAAGTGTAATTTGCCATGTTGGCATTGCTGTTCCCGCTTTTATTGTATCCCAATCAGATACCTTGCTATCCACTACATCAAAATAATATCCCAACTCTACTTTTACAACTGTAACTTTTTCTTCATTTTCATCTTTAATTCTCCCTAGAGCTTTTACTATCGCTTCTATAGCAGAGATAGGTTCTTTTTTCTGTGTTGTTACTCCTTTAACGTTTAGGAGTTTTACTCTTGCTTCAAAAACACCTCTCTCATCTATATAAACATGAACATAACTATTCTCTAGAAAAAATTCATTGTGCTTTTGTCTAAAAACAACCTCGTAGTACAAATTTTCTTCTTCTAATACGTTAAGATTTATTTCTTCTAACACTAACCCTTCTCTCGTTAATAAATGTTCATTTAAGAATTTCTCACTCAATTCTTGTACCTTATCATCACTCAACTTATGTACTACGCTTTCGTTTGAATTGTCAAAAAATAATAATTTCTTATTCCCTTCTGCTTTAAGCATTTTATCTTTGTACACAAAAACAGTATTGTTTATAACTTCGTATTCCGGTCCTAAGAACAATTTAGCAATTTCCTCATGGTCAAACAACTCATATTCTACCATAATCATAGGCATAAGTATATTGTTCTTCGGGACATCCGCTTCTATCACTAAACCTCTTTCTTTCAAAAAACTAATAGCAGACTCATAGAAGTATTCACTTTTCGCTTGGTTATGTCCTTCCCCGAATATCATGTTTCTAGAATTGTATACCAAAAAAATATTTGTTGCTATCAAAGCAATTATTAATATATTCTTCGCCTTAATCCAGTCCATATCATCTCCACCTTTTAGTTGTTTCGGCGCGAGCTTATTAAACTCCCTCTATAAGCGTCAAAAAAGTACGTTGTTTCTGACGTGACAATCTTCCAACTAGGAAATAATACTTGCCTTTCTCGCATCTCTTTCGTGTCATAGTAAACCATCTCAACGGTTATTATGTTTCTTATTATATTAGCATTTTCAATATCCCCAATTTCTAAACCGTATTCATGGGCATATTTTTCCTTGAGCAATTGAATGTTCTTTTCAATCACAACATGTGGAGGCATTATTATTTCTCTTTTTATAAATGCAGGGACGTCCATTTTTTCTCTTATTGAGGCATCATAACTAGTAATTGTATTCCCAAACACCTCAATCTCAATAGAATGATTCATATCTCTTTCGCTAAAATAAATCGGATATTTTCCTATGCGGTAGTTAAATCCAAAAAAATAACCTCTATTACTCTCATTATTAATGCTCCTTACTTCAGTTAAATAAATGCCCTCAGGCAACTGGTTCTGTTCTTCTAAAAAAACAATTGCTGCATCGAACGCTTCAACAACGTTGGAGCTAAACATATTTCCAATACCCTTCCTATATGTCAATTTTCCTTGAGGATTTATCCTTACCGTTTTTTCCGAAAATCCATATAAGTAAACAACTGCCCCACTTGTTTCTTTAATCATCCGTACAAAGTCGAAATTTTCGTTAAAAAAAGACTGTGCAATTTCCCTGATTTTGCTCTCATCTTCTACATCAATCTTACTTTCTACGAAAACTCGTTCTAACAATACATCATAATTTAATGGCATAATAACATCACTATCTACAAAAGAAAATAACGTGTAATGCTTAATAAACTCTCCTTCTTCAATGTTATTTACAAGTCTCGACAAGCTGTCATTGTAACTATATATTTTAAGTGTTACTTCAAATATGTTACCTGCAGCATCGTAAATATATATGGTTCCTACACTAAAAACTGGCAGAACTATTTTTTTGATTTTTTTAATTTTCTCAACAATGTTATTGCCGGCAGACTCGAAAATGGAAGAAACTAAAACCGAAGGAATATTCTCCCCAAATTCTAGTTCAATAAAAGCACCACTCTTATTCATCAAGCGATCTTCACCTAAAACAGCAACTATTTCTGTATTGCCATTAAAAAATTCGTGTAGTATGATTTTGCTGCCAAACCATGCCTCCACCATATCTTCATGCTTTAACACAGCAAAATAACTAGAACTCTGTCCTTTATCAAAGCTAACAATCACTCGTCTTGGTACAACTATTTCTTCTCTTATCTCTTGGATTCTTCGCTGATTTTCCTCTACACTGACCATCTGTATTTGTTTTGAGGGAATGTCAAACCAAATACTTTGGATAAGTACTAAACACATTAATACAAGAATAATTAATAACCCTGATTTAAACTGCTCTTTATTCACTAGCATCACTCCAGAATATAGCTACTGCTCAATATTAATCACATCATTTCGCTATTGCGAAAAATACATCATCTGACTTGTTTTTTTCTAACAACTCTTTCATATTCTCGACTTTTTTAACATACACCATCCTTGTCTCCCTATGCATGTTCCCATCTTTGCAAATTGCAGATATTACAATCTTATTGTTTCCTCTTCTTAACTTTATCTCGTGCCACACGCGTTCAAGCAGTCCAACTTCAAGATGTATTGGGTCATGCTTCGCAACATAGTTTTCTTCTTTAACTATAAGGCTAATGTTTGCATACAATTCTATCTTCAAAGTTGTTCCTACTGGCGCTGTAATTTGCAAAACTAAGCTCTCTGCGTTTATAACCACAGGAAATATTGGTCCTACAATAACAAACAAGTCATTATTGTCTATCTCATCATTCGTTTTGCTATAGCTAGTATCAGATGCAGCCTCCGTCTTAATCTCTGCTCCATCTAGCTTTCTATAACTTTCTACTGCTCTACTTTCATCACTCTCTTCAATTTCATTTGTCGCATATGAATTTGTTGAAATAAGTATAATTGCTATAACTACTATTGTACTCACTTTTACCAGCATATTGCTCCCTCCTAAAACATCAATCTAATTCTATAAACATAGTTTATAAAATTCTTATTACAGCAGCATTACAACGAAATTAAAAACTAATTACAGTTTCCACACTTGGCAGCAAAATAACAACTTCTGTTCCTTCTTTTGTACTACTCGATACCGATATACTGCCACCATGTGCCTCAACAATTTCTTTCGCTATCGATAGTCCTAGTCCTGTGCCTCCCATATCTCTTGTTCTCGCTTTGTCTACTCTATAAAATCTTTCAAAAACTCTTGGTATATCTTCATCCGGAATTCCAATCCCATTGTCTGAAATTCTTATTTGCAAATTCCTCCCTATTCTACTTGTTTCTATACTGATTGAACCTCTATCCGCTGTATACTTAACCGCATTGTTTATTATATTTAGGAGTACTTGCTCTATTCGGTCTTCATCAGCATATACCTTGATTCCTTCTTCTATCGGTACATAAGCAAGCTTAAGCTGTTTTTTTTGTATTGACATATCCAGTTTGTAAATAACTCTATTAATAACATCATCGGGATCCATTGTTTTTTTATCCCATTTAATTTGTTTCGAATCAAGATTTGATAGCTGCAATAAATCACCAACAAGACGTGTCATTCTATCGGTTTCTAAATTAATGGTATTTAGAAACTTCCGTATCATTTCTCCGTCTTCAACTGCACCATCTAATAAAGTTTCAGTATAGCTTTTAATAGTTGTAATCGGGGTTTTAAGTTCGTGCGATACGTTAGCAACAAATTCCTTTCTCATTGTTTCAAATTTTTCGTGTTTTGTAACATCTTGAAGCAACACAATAATCCCGCCTAAATTATCCCCTTGACTTACATATGGTGCATAACTTGCGCGCACTGCAGTCTTATCTTTCCATGTGATTATTTGGCTTCCAGACCAACTCTCATCATTTTCTTTTATGTATTCTAAAGTCAACTTTTTATTAAGCCTCGCTAAAACACTATCATACGTTTTTTCTTGTATATCTTGTTCACTCATTCCTAATATTTCGAGCGCTCGTGGATTAGCATGAATAATTTTTCCATCTCTAGTTGCAGCAATTAATCCGTCTGCCATATTTGTAATAATTGTATCTAGTTTTTGCTTCTCGCTAGAAATTTCCTTAACTAATGATTTTAATCTGTCTGTTAAATAGTTAAACATGCTAGCTAGCTGCCCTATTTCGTCATTTGATTTAACTTCAACTTTTTGATCAAAATCTCCCATTGCCATTTTTTTTACTTTAGTTGTAACATCATTAATCGGTGCTGTTATACTTGATGCAATAATGTAACCTAATATTATAGTTATAAAGAGAGCCAACAGCGTAGCCTTAGTCAGTATTGTTTTTGATTGTTCCAGTGTATTATATACATCTGCAAGATTCCGCCTCAAATAAAGCGTGCCAATAATCCTACTATCTTCATCATAAAGAGGCCTAGAAGTATGTTTAGAACTTCTATTACTGCTGTCAATTATTATTTTACTCATACTGTTCCCATTTAGAGCTCCTATAATTAACTCGGTATCTAAAACAGCAGTTGCATTAATATTGGCATACGAAAAATTTGTACTCGCAAGAATTCTAAGGTTGACGTCGTTATCTATTATATAAATTTCCATTCCCATTTTATCGAAATAGTTTATGTTCTCTTGGATTTCTTCCTCATTATTTTTCCAATCTATACCTCTTAGTGATGTAGTAATACTATTACCTGTTTTTTTCATGTTTTCTTCTACTACTCCTAAATGATAACTCTCAAACTGTTGTACTAAAAACACACCAATGACAGCCATAGCTATAAAGACCAGAAGAAAATAAATTATTACAAATTTCCATTTCATGCTACTTAGCATACTAGATCCTCCTAAAGTAATAACCCACTCCTCGTTTTGTCATAACGTATTTAGGGCTACTTGAGTTGTCTTCAATTTTCTCTCTTAACCTTCTAACTGTAACATCAACAGTTCTTATATCTCCGTAATATTCATATCCCCACACTTCTTTCAATAACTGTTCTCTAGTAAATACTTGTTCCGAGCGTGAGCCTAAATATTTTAGCAACTCAAATTCTCTTGATGTCAAATCAATTACCTCTTCACCTTTTTTCACTTCATATTTTGCAAAGTCAACCAATAAGTTTCCTGAAACAATAGTTGAATCTTCATTTTCAATATGAACAAATTGACTTCTTCTCAAATTTGCTTTTACTCTCGCTAATAGTTCTCTCATACCAAAAGGTTTGGTAATATAATCATCTGCTCCCATTTCTAGTCCTAGTACTTTATCTAATTCCTCGTCTTTAGCCGTTAACATAAGTATTGGCATTGTAAATTTTTCGCGTAATTTTCTACATACCTGAAACCCATCCATCTTGGGTAACATTACGTCTAGCAAAACCAGATCTGGCTTACACTCAGAAGCTTTATCTAGAGCTTCTTTTCCATCAAACGCTGTTTCAACAACATATCCTTCTCTCTCTAAATTAAACTTAACTATATCAGAAATCGTTTTTTCGTCCTCAACCAATAGTATTTTCTCGCTCATAATAAAGTCTCCCCTCTATAATTGTACATAAATATAACTTCTACACACATAGCAATTTTCCTGCTTGAAGTAGCTATTATTAAAAATTAACAATGTAGCTTAGCTCAACTGGAATTTTTCTTCATCTGCCTTTTATTCAAACAAACAGTAGTATTTTTCTAATTTTTCTCCATCGCCTAGTTTTGATATTAACTCCACTAAGCTTACTACTCCTTTTTTGTCAACAAATTTCTTAACCAATCTAAATGATTGAGTGTACGCTATATCTTGATTTAGTTCATAAAATGAGTGTTGCAGTTTGCTTATTGTGTATTCGTCACGTGGCACTTCTACTTCTCTTCCCCACTCATATCCATTTATTCGGTACTCAAAGTATAAACTGACTCCTTCTGTAAACCAGGCAGGAAAATTGCCTTTTCCTAAATGATCTGTAAATAAATGAACCATCTCATGAAGCACGGTATTTTCTAAACACCATAACGTATCAAAGTCCCATTCTTTTTCAATCAGGTTTAGTCCATTAATATGCAAGGCTCCTCCGTAGTACATACCTAAAAGAGGGTTGTCTCTAATCAAAAATAGATTGTTAAAGCTTTCCTCATCATCATGTACTACAATAACGATTTTTTCCTTACGACTGGCTCCAAAAATTTTTGTGATTTCTAGATATTTCTCTTCAGATATATATGAAATTTTTTCTAATGCTTCTTTGCTTATGCTCCCATACCTAATAATAAAATTCTCTGTTTCTAATTCACTATAGTTTCTCACTTGAAAAGCAACTATTCCATTTTCCATCTCTCTAATTATTGGGTGCATTGCCATCACTATAACATGTTTCTCACTTTGGATAATAAAACAAAGAAAAACTATCAATAATGTCACAAGAGTTATTCCAGTATACTTTGTAATTCTTCCCATTTTGCATGCCCCCTTCCTATACAATTATAACATGCTTCGTCTGTTTTCTTGGTGTCAAGTATTTCTATTTTGCTAAACAAAATAATGAAAAAAACTCCTTCATATTTTCCTTCACGCATTCAATTTTTCTGCATAATCTATAATATATCGTTGATAGAGGAGGATTTAGAATGTTCAAAAATAATTATGTTATGGAAGATTTGGTAGTTGAAAAACTACGCAGCTCTGACGAAGAGATGTCAGTTATAATTTCAGCAAAAAATTGTACTTGCGATGAATTGGAAGCATACATAATTAAGGCAGGAGGGCGTATAAAACATAAGTTTGATATAATAAATGCTGTCGCTGCCTACTTACCATCTGTTGGTGTAAAGAGCGCAGCAAGAGAGCAATTTGTAGGCAAAATATTCCTCGATGACAAAGTATATAAGTCGATGGATATTGCATCTATTACCGTAGGATCTCATTATGCTAACGAGCTTGGATATACAGGAAAAGGCGTTACTATTGCAGTTGTTGATACTGGGGTTTTTCCTCACAATGACCTAATAAGACCTACTAATAGAATAATTGGATTTAAGGATTATGTTAACGAAAATTCGGCACCTTATGATGACGACGGACATGGCACACACGTAGCTGGGATAGTTTCTGGGAATGCTTTTTCTTCGAGGGGAAAACATATGGGTATTGCTCCCGACTCCAACATTGTAGGTGTCAAAGTTTTAGGAAAAGATGGCTCTGGGAGTATTTCTGATGTAATCGCAGGAATACAGTGGATTATAGCGAACAAAAATCAATACGACATAAAAATCTTAACTCTTTCCTTAGGAACAAAGCCAAAAACGTCTTATAGAGAAGATCCACTCTGTCAAGCTGTAGAAAAAGCAGTATCTAGTGGAATAACAGTAGTCGCAGCTGCTGGAAATAACGGACCAGATAAAAAAACCATTGATTCTCCTGCTAACAGTCCTAATGTTATTTCTGTAGGAGCCTGCGATGATCGTTTATCAGATAGTCCTAGCAAAGTGATTCTTGCAGATTTTTCTAGTAGAGGACCTACACTTGACGGATTAAATAAGCCCGACATCCTAGCGCCAGGCGTTAATATCAATTCACTAAATAATCATAATGGTTACCAAAGATTGTCCGGCACTTCAATGGCAGCGCCAATAGTCGCCGGATGTGCAGCGCTATTGTTAGAAAAAAATCCTGAATTATCGCCTCGCGAAATTAAAAAAATATTATCATCTACCGCGCTTCATTTACCTTTAACACAAACTGAGCAAGGCGCAGGTTTACTTAATTTTAGAGAACTCATTGATACTACAAACTACTTGCCAAAATCAAATCATTTAGACTTTACTCCATCACTTGGCGAAAGCAAGGCAAGCAATATAAAATCCGGTTTCAATAATTGGTTTTGGGTTGTTTTAATACTATTAATTGTCCTTATACTATAACGACTACAAGGAGCCTTCAAAGTTTCATCAACTCAAACCAATAAAATAAAACTGTCGAGTTGATATAACAACTACAAGGAGCCTTCAAAATTTCAAAATAAGCAACCTTCAAAACACGTCGGGCTTAATGCCAGCAGACTGGTAAGATGATTTTAATCATTTATGCTAAAACCTACTTAGTAGTTTACAAATGACAAAGGGTTTACTGGCACACCATTTTTTCTAACTTCAAAATGAACGTGAGGACCAGTACTTCTCCCCGTATTACCTACTGTGGCTATTTTTTGACCTTTATGGACACGTTCCCCTACTTTAACATTAAAGCCATTGCAATGTGCATAATATGTCTGAAATCCATTTTCATGATTTATTATAACAAGCTTTCCATATGCTCCTCTTCGACCTGCAAACGTAACCACTCCGCCGTCAGCCGCAATTATAGGCGTCCCAATTGGTGCTGCAATGTCTATTCCTTCATGTCTCCTCCCCCATCTCATTCCAAACGGAGAAGTCAACCTGCCCCTAGTAGGATTTGCAAAAATTCCTGTAGCTATAGTAGCTGGTCGCGGCTTAGTTCCTTCTGCAATAACCCTTGTTTTTGGATTTGAAACAATTCTTTCTTCTAAAATCTCTTCTTCTATTTTTTCTCCGTTTCTTCTCGAAATAAATACCTTAAGTTCCTTTTTTCCTTGCACTCCACGAACAGTAATCATTCTATCGCCAGCATATATTGCATCTGTCTTAGTGTATTTTGTGGCAAAAGGTATATTTTTCATTATAGTCGCATGTTCTTTTGTAAGAATTGAAATATAAGGCTTAGGCACAATAAGATTTAGCTCTTGCCCAATCTTTAGTCTGTTCGGATTTATTTCTGGATTTGCTTCTTCTATGTCTTCTACTGTTAGACCATATTTCTTAGCTATTACCCATGAATTTTCTCCTGATGTTACTTCGTGAATTTTTGCCTCATCTGTACCTTTTCTCAAATAGTAAAGTGCTTCGTCTTTACTTCGAATATCTCTGCTATCTGAGAAAACTTCTTCAATTTGTACATCTTCATAAAATTCAATTGAAGTGTACTCGACGTCTTCCTCATTTGTAAACTCAGCCTTTATCTCTTCTAATATTTCTCGGGCAATATCTATATTGTCAAGCAATACTATTACTTCTCCCTCAATCGAAATAGCTGCAACTTTCACTTTAATATCTGATACCAATTTAATGTTTCTAATCATCTTCTCATGGTTCGTTATTTCTCCGCTATATCCTTTAACTTCAACAAAACTAATCTCCTCTGACATTACAACTTCTTTATCATTAATTTCTTGTATTTGCTCTTTAACCTCACTAAATGCGTCCCAAAAGTCTTCTTTATTTCTTACTACAGCAAAGGGTACTCCTTCTATGATAACTTCATATGCATTTGAAAACATCTCTGTTTCTACAGATTTATAGTTGTGTATCCCATATAAAGACAATGCCGTCACCATTACAATTAGCGCACTTAATACCATGTATTTGTTTAATATAATCACCCTGTTTTTCCCGCCCAAAATTTTCATATCTTTAGTATACTTCTTAAATCTATCCATACTAGCATTTTTAATAGCCACTATCTTACGCACCAGCTCTTTTGTGTGCCACTCCATAGATGTTCTCCTCTCAGTAAATGACACATATTTACAAGCACTAAGATCGTACTCGCTATCCTAAAAATGCGTCCATTTTTCACAATATTTATATAATTATATACTACTTGTACTAAGCTATTCAAGTCCGAACTTTAGTTCTTAGCTTTTGATTAGCTCTTTTAATATATATATGATTGTCCCTAGACTGTTATGCGCTCGTCCACAAATTCATTTTCTTATAACGACTTAGGCATTCAACTGTACTTATAAAAATCTTTTCATTGGTTCTTCTCATTAGTAATAGTATTGATACTTGCTTTATATATATACCTTTGTTAAAATTAAAGACAAGGAAAGCAACTCAAAATACTTTTTAAAAATGGAGTGAATTTTATGAGTTTTTTTAAAAGCGAAACCTCTTTTGATTTAAGCGATACTCCTATTGAGAATATTTTTATTGACGTATATATGCCTATGGCCGATGGTGACTTCGTCAAAGTCTATCTGTATTCTTATAAATATGCGTGCAACCCTTCAACTAATGCCGTTGTTAATAATGATACTATTTCGAAGCACCTAAATATTCCTCTCGCAGATGTATTAGCAGCTTGGGATTTTTGGGAAGACAAACAAATAATAAAAAAGCATAAACTCAGCAATATTTCTGATGATGATTATTCTATTGAGTTTGTTAATATAAAACAGCTTTTTATCAATAACACTACTCAGACTATACATACTAACATAAAAAAGCATGCCACAACCAAGACTACTTCAACGAGCGAGTTATTTGCTTCAAATCAAATTCCTCAAACTAAAAAAATGTTTACTGATTTAAATATAATTCTTGAGCGTCAGCTGGCTCCCAAAGAAAAGGGACAAATACTCAGTTGGCAAAAGAATTATAATATTGATACTTCACTTATATTAAGAGCTTTTGAATACTGCAAGCAAAAAAAGAACATAAAGAATGTCAACTATGTGGAAAGAACAATAATCGCTTGGTATGATATGGGGATTTCAAATGAAGAGCATCTAAACCAATATCTCCTTAGCGTTAGCGACACCTACAAATTGTATAACAGAATATTCAAAGCTTTAGGGTTTAGATTTCGTTCCCCTTCAGAAAAAGAAATGGAGATTATTGATACTTGGATAGAAAAATATCAGTTTGATGAGGAAATTATCTTAAAAGCATGCGAAAGCTCCAGTAAAATATCTAATGTAAGTATCAGCTACATCAACGGAATATTGTCTAATTGGCATGAAAAGGGAGCAAAAAAAATCGAGGATATCGAAGCCTTCGAAAACAAGAACAGGAAAAAAGCGTCACCTTCCAGTTCTAAGCTATTGCCAAAATCAAAAACAAAGTTTCACCTCTCAAAGAGCCGAGGCAATAAATACTCCGCCGAAGAACTAGAAGGTATTTTCTTAGAGAAACAACCTAAAACGTAAACTATTTTTTTATTTATCTAGGCGATTAATAACACTCCACTAACTGCACAAAAACAAAAAAATTATCACTTCGTAGAAGCGAGAGTCTTAAAAAGAGACAAAAGGAGATTTTATGTCTACTCAATACATTAAAGAAATACTCAATGAATATGAGCAAACAAGAAATAATTCAGAAAAAAAAAGGGAAAAAAGTGTTCAAAATATATACAGGCAACTTCCAAGAATAGAGACTATTGATAAAGAAATAAAAAAACTTGGTCTGCTAATGGCTAAATCTTTACTAAAAACCACGAATAACGTCCATTTAGTTATAGAAACATATAAACAAAAATCAGAACAACTTAATAACGAAAAAACTTCTATCCTTAAGCAAAATTCTATTTCCCTAAATTTTTCTGAAACAACATATGTTTGTACCCAATGTCGCGATACTGGGTTTCTTAATAGTGGGAAAAAATGTAGTTGCCTTAAGCAGCAGTTGATAAACAAAGCATATTCTTTATCTAACCTATCCTCCATATTAGAAAAAGAGAATTTTAATACATTTGATCTCTCTCTTTTTTCAGATAATCCATACAGTAAACAAGAACAATCACCTAGGCAAAACATTCTTGAAATTCTTAGCATCAGCGAATCTTTTGTTATAGATTTTGATAAGTCGTCTCAAGAAAACCTTTTGTTTTTTGGACCCACAGGCGTTGGAAAAACTTTTTTAATCAATTGTATTGCAAAAGCTCTCTTAGATAAGGAAAAAATAATCCTCTATCTAACCGCAATAAAAATGTTTGAAGTTTTAGAAGCAATCCGTTTCCAAGGCACAAAAGACAAAAAAACATATGATTTGCTATTTGAATCAGACCTTCTTATCATTGACGACTTAGGAACAGAACTTTCTAATTCTTTTACAAACAGCGAGCTTTTCAACATTATAAATACGCGTATTTTGATTAATAAAAAAACTGTTATCTCTACTAATCTAACTCCAAAAGATATTATGGATAGATATGACGATAGAATCTTTTCAAGACTTGTCTCTAACAAATATGTACGTTTGAAGTTCTATGGGGATGACTTAAGATGGTAAGCCCACTTATTTAAGCGGGCTTTTTTGCACCTATACTCCTATTCAAAAATTTCTTCTCTAATTATTGTTTGGCTTCGTTTTGGTCCTACTGAAACTATTTTTATTGGTATTTTCAGATATTCTTCAATAATTTTGATGTATTTTTTTGCATTATCAGGCAATTCTTCAAAGGTCTTAACACTAGTGATGTCTTCTTTCCACCCATCAACTTCTTTATATATAGGTCTGCATTTTGCTAGCTCTTTAATACTTGCAGGGAAGTTATGAATTGTTTTTCCCTCATACTCATATCCAGTACAAATATTTATCTTATCAAATATACTAAGCACATCTAAGAGCATTAATGAAATTCCTGTCATTCCATTTATACGTGCTGTATATTTCACAGCAACACCATCAAACCATCCACACCTTCTAGCTCTTCCAGTAGTAGTCCCGAATTCATTACCTTCTTTGCGGATTCTATCCCCCGTTTCGTTTATTAATTCTGTTGGAAAAGGGCCAAAACCAACTCTAGTTGTATATGCCTTTACCACTCCTAATACATCATCAATTTGTAAAGGGTTTACTCCTGCGCCAACACAAAACCCTCCAGAAGTTGGATGAGATGAAGTAACGTACGGGTACGTCCCTAAATCAACATCTAACAACGCTCCTTGCGCTCCCTCAAGCAAAACCCTTTTATTTGACACTAATGCTTCATGCACGATAATCGTCGTGTCTGTCACGTATTCTTTTATCTGGGAAGCATACTGTTCGTAATCCCTAAGCATACTTTCTTTGCAAAAACCTTCAACATTGTAAATTTTTTCAAGGATTTTATTCTTTCTATCAATCTGCGGAAACAATCTTTGCTTAAATAACTCTTTATCTATCATTTCGCCTACTCTTATCCCTGTTCTTTCAACCTTATCCATATAGCATGGGCCAATCCCTTTTTTAGTAGTTCCAATTTTTGTTTCTCCTCTTTCTTCTTCCGCTAGCACATCAATTTTTTTATGGTACGGAAATATTACATGTGCCCTCTCGTCAATCCTTATATTTGCGGTATTAATCCCTCTACTCTCCAAAGTTTTGATCTCATCTAAAAAAGCCTGCGGATCAATAACTACCCCATTACCTATAATATTCATTTTTTCCTCATACAAAACTCCCGAAGGTAGTAAATGAAAAGTATGCTTGTTTTCTCCTACTATTACTGTATGTCCCGCATTATTTCCACCCTGCGCTCTCACAATTACATCTGCTTTTTTCGCTAGAAAATCAATGATTTTTCCTTTCCCTTCATCTCCCCACTGAGCTCCAATTACCACAACTGATGGCATAATATTCACCTCACATTATTATTTTAACCTCTGCCTACCTTTTCTGTAATGCATATTTGCAAGTACGACATTATATTATCATATTATATAATAACAATCAATTCAAACGCGAATCTTTTTATTTGTCTTGTATTTTTTGTTCGTGTTGTAATAATAAAAGAATCTTCGCTTCTAGTCCTCGGGGATAAACCCCAAGGTATTTTAGGTGGAACAACTAAGTGATTCACACGAAATCAGAGATTTCGGTTCTCTACTTATAAAGGATGATTCTCTTGAAACTTTGTCAGGCATTCATCCTCTCCCACAAGGAGAGAGGATGAATGCCCAAGTCGTTATAAAAAAGTTGGAAGATACAATATTTCTATCTTCCAACTTTCATGTTCATGTTTTCTTACATTTTTGCGTGTTTATTTCTATTTAACCTTTTCAAAATGTTTATTCAAATCTTCTACCAAATTACCAACATCTATTCCATGAACTTTACCTGCGTCTTCTATGCTCTCCATTGTAGCACCCGGGCATCCTAAACAGTGCAGTCCATACTTCATAAAAACAGCAGCTGATTCTTTGTCCTTTGTTAATACATCCATAATTGTCATTTCTTTTGTTATCTTGCTCATTTTTCTCCTCCTCATTAATAGGTATCTTTACATTCTTAGCATCAAACTAATATTTTATCAATATTATCATATAAAATTCACTTTTACAATGTTTTTTATAACGACTTAAAAGTAGAGAACCGAAATCTCTGATTTCGTGTGAATCACTTTGTTGTTTCATCTGGACAAAGCCTGACGAAGTTTCAAGCGAATCCTCCTCTATAATACCTTGGGGGCAATTTATGCCCGATCACAAGAATCGAAAACTCTTTTAAAAATGAACTTCTGCTTGCATTTTTTTCTTATTCACAGGTCTAACTTGTATTTATCCACAGATAAACAGGTAGAAGTTTCAGCGTTTTCATTATTAAAAGAATGTTATGCACATTATCCACAAGTTTATGCACAGATGTTCTGTGAATGATGTGCATATATTTTATCCTTCCCTAAACTTTTCGTAGTCTAGGAATTTTTGGTAATTACCTAGCCAAATCAAACTTATTGTCCCCGTTTCTCCATGTCTATGCTTAGCAACAATAAGTTCTGCAATATTTTTTTGCTCACTATCTGCATGATAATATTCATCTCTATACAAAAACATTACAATATCCGCGTCTTGCTCAATTGCACCTGACTCTCTTAAATCCGATAAAATAGGTCTATGATCTGATCTTAGTTCTGGCGCACGCGAAAGTTGTGACAGCGCGACTACTGGGCAATCAAGTTCTTTTGCTAACATTTTAAGATTTCTTGATATTGCTGAAATTTCTTGCTGTCTATTTTCAGTCCTTTTATCTCCTTGCATTAATTGTAGATAGTCTACTAATACAACATCTAATCCCTTTTCAAGCTTCAAACGTCTACACTTAGATTTCATTTCCATAACAGAAATCCCTGGTGTATCATCAAAATAAACATTTGACTGCGATAGAGGAGCCATAGCATTAGCTATACTTATCCACTCTTTTTCATTCAAGTTTCCATTTTGTATTTTTGTTAAATCAACCATCGATTCAGCAGCTATCATTCTCAACATCAATTGTTCTTTTGACATCTCCAAGCTAAATATTGCAACAGATCCGCCTGCTCTCACTGCAATGTTTTGTGCTAAATTCATTGCGAACGCAGATTTGCCCATTGCTGGTCGAGCGGCAACTAAAATCAAATCTGTTTTATTTAATCCGTTCAGTTTTCTATCTACATCAGTAAAACCAGTTGACAATCCTCTGATTCCACCTTTGTTTTCATAAAGCTTTTCTATTTGGTCAAATGTACTAGAGAGTAATTTATCAATAGGAGTAAGCGCTTCGCTATGCCTATTTTGAGATAAGTCAAATATGCTTTTTTCTGCTTGTTCAATAATCTCTTCTACATCAACCTCTGTACTATGCCCCAATCCAATAATTTCTTCAGATGCTTTTATCAGGTTTCTAAGCGTTGCTTTTTTCTCTACAATTTCTGCATAATGCTTTGCATTGGAAGCAACAGGAACACTTGAGCTTAAGCTCGTAAGATACAGAATTCCGCCAACTTCTTCTAATATACCTCTATTTCTTAGATCCTCAGCTAGCGTAACTAAATCTACTGGCTCATTTCGAATAGCAAGATTACAAACTGATTCGTAAATTTCTTTATGTGCATTTTTATAAAAATCTTCTGCTTTAAGTATTTCTTGTGCCACAATCACTGCTTCCTGGTCAAGTAGCATGGAACCTAAAACAGACTGTTCTGCTTCAGTATTATGTGGCGGTATTTTACCAAATGTACTAACTTTATCCACTGTAGTATCCTCCCAGCTCTACTCCTCTGTATGCCGCCTCTTATACAAGTAGCGTTATTGTCTACCGTGTTTTATAACGACTTGGGCAGAAAACCTCTCCCTCTGTGGGAGAGGATGAATGCCTGACAAAGTTTCAAGAGAATCATCCTTTGAAATACCACGGGATTTATCCCCCGTGGCTTAGAATCAAAGATTCTTTTATAACAGCCCACAAAGTAAATCTCTCTGTTCTTTACTACTCTGATTATTCACTCACGCATACCCTAATTTTTCCTATTACTCCAGGATAAATTTTCACATCGATTATTTTACTTCCAATCTCTTTTATATGCTCAGACATATTAAGCTTTCTTTTGTCAATTTTAATGTTATGCTGTTCTTTCAGTTTTAGGACTACTTCTTTCGAAGTTACCGATCCAAATAGCTTACCTCCTTCTCCTGCCTTTGCTTTGATATTGACTATAACGTTTTCAATTCTAACCGCCAACTCTTTTGCAGCTTCCAACTCTCTATCTTTTTTCTTTTTTTCGGTTTCATTTCTTGTTTCTAAAGCTTTTAAATTCCCTTTTGTCGCTTCCATTGCCTTTTTCTTAGGGAATAAAAAATTACGGGCATAGCCATCACTAGCTTTTACTAACTCGCCTTTTTTTCCTAATCCATTAACATCTTCAGTTAAAATTACTTTCACTGCTATCACCTTCCTCAAAATAATTATCAATAAGTTTTTTTATCTCTTTTTTTGCTTCATTCATGTTTGATCTTTCTATCTGAGCCCCTGCTACAGTTAAGTGACCCCCTCCTCCTAATTGTTCTAAAATCACTTGAACATTAACGCTGCCCATAGATCTGCCACTAATAAAGATAGTACCTTCATCCTTTCTCCCTAAAACAAAAGATGCAACAATTCCTTTTATGTTCAGCAATTCATTTGCCGCTTGAGCCGCTATTAATTGTGTGTTTTCTTCTCCCTCATAGCATGATATAGCAATAACATCTCTATAAATTTCAGCACTTTTAACAATTTTTCCTCTTGCCATTATTGTATCAAAATCGTCTTGGAAAAGTTGCTTCACTAAAATTGTATCTGCCCCAGCCCTTCTTAATAAAGCTGCAGCTTCAAATGTCCTTACTCCTGTTTTAAACGTGAAGTTCTTTGTATCAAGCGCAATTCCTGCCAGCAGAGCTTCTGCCTCGATTTGTTTAATATTCATTTTATCATCCATATAGTAAAGAAGCTCTGTAACTAACTCACTAGTTGATGAAACATAAGTTTCATGGTAGCCTAGGACAGTATTTTCAATGAATTCTGTCCCTTTTCTATGATGATCTATTAACACTATATCCTTAGCGTGTTTAAGCAGCTCTGGACATTCTGTAAAACTAGGCCTGTGCGTATCTACAACCACTACTAAACTTTTATTCTTTAACCTCATCTTTGCTTCCTCAGAAGATATAATACTCTTTCTGTACTCATCAATTTTCATAATTCTATTATATAGTGTTTCTATAGACGGATTCGAACTATTTAATACAATATACGCTTCTTTTTTCAAGTTTTTTGCTGCTCTATAAATTCCTAGTGCAGAACCAAACGCATCAAGGTCAGAATGTTTATGCCCCATAACCAACACATTATCAGCGTGCTCAATTAGTTGTTTTAAGGCATGTGAAATAACTCTAGATTTTACTTTTGTACTTTTTTCTACCGCCTTCATTTTACCACCGTAGAAATTTGTCTTTGTTTTTCTTTTTACAACAGTTTGGTCTCCTCCTCTTCCAAGGGCTAAGTCTTTTGAAGCCTTTGCGCATATTCCTAATTCCATAGGGTTTTCACCCGCCATACCTATACCAATACTTAGCGTAACAGGAATTTTATTGCCTGCATAAATTTCTCTTATTTCATCTAAAATATCAAACCTTTTCTCCTCTAGGTTTTGCATATGTTTGTTTCCAAAAATAACAATGAACTTGTCTTTTGTATATTTCCTCATCACGCCCTCAATACCACTAACCCAAAGACTTATCTTACGTTCTATTTCTGCAATTAATAGCGGCTTATCCGCTTCTTCAGTATTTTGCATTACCTCATCATAGTTATCGACTTGTATCAATGCTACAATCATCTTCTCTTCTAAATATTTTTTCTTGGTATCTCTATAGCTTGTTTTATCTAGCCAATATATCATAATTATATATTTAGTCTTTTGCACCTCTGTAATTTTGATTATGTTGTAAACCGGTTTAAAGTATCCGTCTCTTATCTTTATTTCGTTTATTTGATCATTTTTATTCTGCAACACATCTTTTAAATTAAAATTTGGTATAACCTCTTGTATGTCTTTTTCTAACAAATCATTTTTGCCCGCCATTTCTATAAACTGCGGATTATACCACGTTATCATGCCGTCAAACTCAATAATTGTCAAGGGTATTGGCATATTCAATATAGCCTGCTTTGTCGCTGAATCAATCTCTGATGATAATTCCTCAATATATTTAGTCCATTCTTCTCTCTTAATATTACTTGTTCTCCTATTATACCAAATTAAATATGCTATTAAAACTACGCCAAACACTCCAATAATTGGCTCGTGCATAGAAATCAACACAACTAATACCCCTATGATGATTAAGTATATTCTTGTGTCTGGAATAAAAAACTTAGTAATCCCTTTCTTTTTCACAATTTCCCTCCTGCTTCTCATTCAAAAGAAAAAATTACTTTCGAATATCAAAAATAGAATCTATAGCTCCTATAAATGATGTTACGGTCATAATTGGTCCTACTAAAACAACGGTTATTGTTAAAATAACTCTTAATGCTTTATGAACTTTCATTTTTTTCATATAGTAATTTATAAATGCTAATCCCTGCATAAAGAAAATAAACGCAAAAATTACAACTACATTCATAATTAATGCGTCATGATACAGACCCTCTACATACCTTGTGAGAAACGACAGCGCAAAAATAATGGAAGCCCCTAGCACTATATTTTTAGGTAACTTGAAGCTGCTAAATTCAGATAGTTTAATATTTTTTACTGCAAATCGCCTTAAAGAAGCAATGCATAGATAATAGTTCGCAAATGTAGACACAGTTGCCTGAATAACCAACAGTGCAGGTAATAGCATAATAAAATAATTTATCATATTTTCTACCTCTACTGCTGCTGTTAAATTAAAACTTAAAAGCATTTCTTGTTGATTAGCCAGTACTTCTCTCATAGCGTCCGCCATGATTTGTGTTATATTTATTTCACCAACTAGTTGGATAATAAAAAATGTTGATATTGTTGCTACCATTGTTCCTGTTGCAATCACAAAGAAAGGTTCTTTTTCTTTTTTTATGTACCTGCCCATAACTATTGTCATAGGAACAATCATAAGCAAAATAAAAAACGAATAAATAATCCCCAGAAAAATCCCTAATACTAAGCTTGTTATAATAATTGATAAAAAAGAGTAGATAAATTTATGGCGTACCGTTAAAAAAATAAAAGGCACTGGCAAGAGAATTAAGAGTATCGATAACAGTGGAATGATTGCACCAATAATCGCAAAAATCGACACAATTCCTGCAATTAACGATGATTCAATTAATGCTCTTTTACTAAATGCTTGCTGTCTCATTTTTTATCACCTACTCTTTTTTGATTGTTTTCTAGTTTTCCTGTCGGCCTGCAATAATGTTGAATTTAGATAAGGTTTCTTCTAGATTATACATCCAAACAAACATTTTAACTATATCTTCTGTTGGATACATGTTTACATTTTTTTCGAATTTTATCCTGTTTTTAATTTTGCTCACAGATTTCATTTCTTCTAAAAAATTATCTGTTCCCTTATTATACAACAATTTCAACTCAATGTCTTTGTGTTGCAGTAATTCATTTTTAATAACTTTTAAATCCTCACTATACAAACCTACGACTTCTGCGTCCATATTCTCTTGCATTATTCCATATATATTATGAAGATACTGCGTTGTTTTTTTTATCATTTTAAGAATTATTTGCTTTTCTTTGTAATTGTTATCGTTGTAAATTCTCACCCTTTCTTCATTTGATTGAAGCATTAAAAGTTCTTCTGCTTCATTCAATTCTTCTTCTATTTTATATATTTCATCTTGTTCTAGCCTATTTAGCTTTCCGCCTTTTTCAATGATCATTTCTATCAGATTAATATGTATTGCCCAAATATCCTTCATAGCATTAGCCATTTTAGTTGTTGCTTTTTCAACATAAGCAGGAGGATAAATAAAATAATTTACTGTTACAGCTATTGTTATTCCAATTATAGTAGCCACCAATCTACTTAATGCATGATAAAAATAGTTGCCCTCTGCATATAAGTATATAGATGTAAACACAATTCCTCCAATAGTTACAGCTTCTTTCCACCCTAGTTGATTTATTATCCAAATTACTATAACTACTCCAATTCCAGCTAACAAAAAATTAGTTGGATAAATCCATAAAAAAAGAATTCCTATAAACGCACCAATAAAAGTTCCTAATATCCTGTTTATGCCTATTTTCCACGAATCAACAACTGTTGGTCTTATAGTTATGAATGCTGTAACAATAATAATAAATGAGCTGTCAATACCTAAAAGATTTGCGACCAACATAGATAAACTTACCGCTATGCCTGTTTTTATAGTTCTAAGTCCTACCTTCATAATACCACCTTTTTAAAATCCCATATTTTACTACATATAATTGCGCTTCCTTACAAATGATTATTCTCTTGAAACTTTGTCAGGCATTCATCCTACCCCACAAGGGGTAGGATGAATGCCCAAGTCGTTATAAAACTCTTTTCCTCTTAAGCACATTATAATACAAACTTCGCCTCTACACCAACATTATATTGTGTTTTTTTCTCATAATTCGATGGAGTAGTTAAAAACTACTCCATCGAATTATGATTTTATTTTTACTTCATTCTCTTTCTTCTCTAACTTTCTTCAAAAGATAAATATATCTGCTTTTGGCTGCGTCCAAATTATATACTGCGTAATCAATTAAGTCTGGATCTGAAATATTGTGAAATAAATTTTCTGCATGTTTCCATTCTTCATGCGCTTTATGTACTAAGTCTGCATATGTATCGCTTTGATCTGTATTTTCTGATCTTTCGTCAAATACTCTATTGTACAAAAATTCAACAGAACTTGATATGCTACTAAAAAAATTTCCTCGACTATTCTCTTCACTTCTCATAAAATCCTCTCCTAATAGGTTCTCTACTATTAGTTTATCCAGATTCTATTTTTTTTATAACGACTTGCCAAAGTTTCAAGAGAATCCTCCTTAAAAATCTCGGGGCTTCAGGCCCGTAACTTGAAATTGGAGATTCTTTTATAACGACTTGGGCGGAGCCTGACAACATTTCGTCAAAAGCCTCATCTAAAAGACAATCATAGGTTTTGCTATAATAACTCTGGCTCTAAGTGTAGTTAATGCATCCAATAAATATCTGCACAAAATCAGAATCAAACTGTGTACCACTATTATTAATTAGCTCTTCTATTGCTTTTTCTTTCGTTAAAGCATGTCTGTATGGTCTCTCAGAACTCATTGCATCATATGCATCTGCAATTGCAACGATTCTTGCTAAAATTGGGATATTATCGCCATCTAAATTATCAGGATATCCTTTTCCGTCTATTCTTTCATGATGATTTCTTATAATAGGGAGTGTATCTTCTAAAAATCTCAAACTACTCATGAACGATTCACCATTTGCAGGGTGCGTTTTAATTAGTTCGTATTCTTGTCTTGTTAAAGACCCCTTTTTCAAAAGTATTTCATCAGGGATGCCTATTTTACCAATATCATGCATCATGCTTCCATATTGAAGGACTTTCATGTCCTGCACTGAAAGTCCAACTCTCTCCCCTATCATAATACTATATTCCATTACTCTTTCGCTATGTCCACTAGTATATTTATCTTTTAGTTCTAAGCCTTTTATTAATGCAATTAGCACGTCTATATATGTTTCTTCAATTTTAACTGATAATCCATTGTTTGCAATTTCGATAGAAATCATTTTAGCTAATTGTTTAAAATAATGAATATGTTTCATATCTAGATCGTTAGAGATATAGCTCATTACTCCAATTAGTTCATTCTTTTCACTTAAAATAGGAAGCTCGTAGCACATTTTTCCTTTTCTGCTCAAAGTTTTTGGTATGAATCTATCATCATCATATGCATTTTCACTATACAGTTCACATTTGTTTTCAGATATCCATGCAAAACTGCCTTCATGTATTCTAAATTTTAGTTTTTTTACTTCCTCATTACTATAATTTATTGACTCTCTAATTGTGTATTTATTTATATCAGAATCAAATAAATATATAGCAGATTTCGTGGCATTAATCATCTCATGTGTGTAAGCTAAAACCCCATTTACAATAATACTAAAATCTGAAACGGAAAATAGCTTTTCACTTAACTTATTAACAAGTTTAGCGTTTTGAAAGTTTTTGGTAATTTCTTCATATGCTAACATAAGTTTTTCGTTAGTTTTATTTATCTCATTATTAGAATCTCGAAGTTCTATATAATTAGCATCCAATTCTTCATTTAAAGCTTTTATTTCTTCATCTCTTGCATATATATCTGCTATTGTTTTATTAAACTGAATAGCTATTTCAGATATTTCATCTTTTCTTACTATATTAGTTTGTACGCTTAAATCTCCTTTTTCAGCTTTTTTCATTTCATTAATTAATTTGTCCATTGGCTTAAATAGTTTAATAGTACTATAGTAAATCAAAGTAATAAACAAAATAAAGCTTACAAAAGAAGCTAACATTAATTTGTTAATAATATTGTTTGAAATATAATAAACAGCAGTAGCTGGAACATCTATACCTACTAACCAGCCAGTGTCTGGCAGTGATTTATAGAATATATATCTATCTATTCCATTTTTATCTGTATATTTAAGGTAATACTCTTTTGTGCCATATTCTTTTACTTCTTCATCAACTAGTTCAAATACATTAGTGTATTTGATTTCGTCTAGATATGGATGCATCAACATATTCCCATCAATATCGCTTAAAAATCCGTATCCAGCATTATTAATAGATAGGCTGAAAATAATTTCTTCAATATCATTAGCAGGTATAGCACCTATTAATGCTCCAACAGTCTTATTGTTACTTGTAATAGGCATAGTGATAGGTACAATATAACTGTCATCAAATGCAGAACGAATTGGAGCTGTTACTATAGGACCTTTATTAAAAATTTCTTTGTAGTACTCCCTATCAGGGAGAGGTGAGTTTACTAATCCAGATGTATCGGTAATAGTTCCATCCAAAAAAACCAAACCTATTTTATGAAAATGTCCATTATCTACGAGTACATCTAAGAAAGGTTTTAAACTTTCAAAATCCATTTCCTTAGCCGCATCTAATTCTGTTCTAATACGGATTCTATCTACTCCCATATCAACTATGGTCGATAACGAGCCTACTTCTGCATTGATTTTATCAATAGCATTTGAGCGAACATATGGCAATATTGTATTTTTGTTGAAATTCAAAAGTAGCAACCATAAAAAAGCGAATATC
>NVVX01000040.1 GCA_002733545.1 Alkaliphilus sp. | reverse complement strand
GCGAAAATCTAGCATAATGAAATGATACACAGAAAACTCTATTGCTTTTCTTATTTCTTATTTTCACTTTAATGTAAATATCTTTCTGCTTAGTATTGCTATTATTACCAAAAACCCAAAATGGAGCTCTTAACCCTAACCTGTTGTCTTTTACTGTCTCTATATAATCTCTCCCTTTTAGCGAGAGCAGTTCATTCTTTACATCTGATAAATCATAACTCAAATCAATCATAGTATTTGCAGTAGTGTAAGGATCATCTTCGTGCTCTTCCTTTTTTTTAGGTAACACATCTAGCTCGCAGTTCTTTGAAGATAATATATGCTTTAGTTCCCTTAAAAATACTTCTACTTCCTCTATACTCGCAACATAACTATTTACATTCCCCATTCACTTTTACCACCTTCCAATTATATTGTATCATCAACTGACTCTATATGCAACACAAACAATCAATTGATTGTTTGTTATCCGGTCATTTCATTATATAACTTAGCGAAGAACCTTTGACAACTAATCATAGTATTTGTACTGAACGTATGTTCTCCTTCTGTTTTCTATTTTATAGCTAACACATGTTCCTGTCAATATAAATTTGAAAATGTTTTTACATAAAAAATACCGCCAAGCTAAAATCTAGCTCGACGGATAATCTCTATAATTTTCATTCGACTAATCCCCAAATACATCAGAATTCCGACTGCTTTTCTGTACTTTTTTAAATTCACACGATATAAACACTTCATTAAAACTCCTCGCTTAGAAAAAAATTAGCCTCAATTAGACCCTATTTATCAACTCGTTTCACACTTTTGATGTTTTTTCTTTTAAAAAAACACAACTAAACTTTTACGTTTAATTGTGTTCATCATTTACCTGCTCATTTTTACTAATTTTGCGTCTTCTGCATTAACAAAAATAACCTTCCTCGAAGCAGTTCGTATTCACTTTTAAAATCCTCATTTTCCTGAACCACCCTTTCGACATATGCGTTCCTCTCCTCGTTGATTTTCTTATATTGGAATGATCCGATTCTCTTTCGTATCCCAATCCATGTTCGACCAATATAGCACGAACATGTGCTTTACCAAAGACGATCTTGATAATCCAGTTCTCTCTACTAAACCTTTAATTCTAATTTCATAACCCCTTTCAAACACACTATGTAATAGGTAAAACTAAATGAGCAACTAGATGTTATAATTTAGCATAGAATCATTTACTGAAAAAATTCATACATTGTGGTCTCTTAAATATTATTAAGTTGTTTTTAATGTTAATTTGCAAATCTACACTCTGTCAGTTAACCAGCAGTCATCCTTCCATAAAACATTTTAAATAAATCATCTTTAAAGTAAAACTGCCCATTATAATACCAGAAATCATTTTCATATATTTCAATAACTTGTATTGTGTCTGCGTCGATTTTCACCTCAATTGTAATTTTATTATATTGATCTATATTAACAGGTTTTTGCACTGCTTCCCCCATAGGTAATAGTACTCTTAAAAATGAATCTATAGTATCAGCTCCCACTACCTCACTATCTAACTGAAAGTTGGTCACTCCATATGTTATAGTTATACACTGTGCCTTCATAAAATCTTCTCTAACAAAATGCTCATAATACTCATCCTTTAAGTAGCTAAATGTAAGTTTCTTAGGTAGCTCCACCCTCATTAAAAAACTCCCGTTTAGTCTCACTGTTGCAATTCTATCGTTTAGATATCGGACATTAAGCAACCCATCTAGCAACTTTACTTCTACTGCTGGATAAGATACAAACATCCATATGTGTCCAATAGTGCTGGCTTCTTTCAATTCGCTAATTAGCATTTCTGCTCTCTCTTCTGAAAAATCGTATGAAATTCCATAATCTTCGAAGTACACTTGTGCGCTAGTTTTTCTATGAGCATCTTCTTTAATTTCGAGTTGCTGGATACAACCTATAATTGAGCATGCAAACCGGTAGATCTGAAATATCTCCAATTCAGAATCCTTACGCTTTTTCTCAGTCTTATGAATATTAACTAGCATTTCTTCAGTTATTATATATCTCCTATCATTTATACGTATTTCAAGTTTAACCTTATCCTCATCAGATATTTTTTCCCGTAGAAAATTCTGTGGTGATGATAATGCTTCAAGTTGCCTTTTCATTATATTAATTTTTTCTTGATCCGTGATTTCAACAGTAATTAGGTTCGAATATATTATTGTTAACGAGTCTTCTTTTTCAAAATTTGTCATTATTATTTCCCTTATCTGGTCTCCATATATGCTGCCTAATACTAACAATAAAACTATACATATTATTACTATGACTTGTTTATTTTTAGTTTTCATTTTATATTTTTCTCCTTTTAATAAGATCTCTTTTTAAAAGATTAAAAAAAGGGAATTTTTAGGCTCCCCCTTTAGAAAGACATCCTTTGACCAAGGATAAGGTCCTCCATCGGTTACCATACGTTTATATGTTTGGCTACGATTATTTTCCCATCAATCCACACCAATAGCTTTTTCAATCACTCTGTGAATTTATAGGCCGAACTTTATAACTCATAATTTTATCTTGAAGTGCATCGTGAATAATTACGGGACTACTTCTATAAACGATGTTTCTCATAACATCACCAATTAGGGACATTTCACCCCCTATATGTTCCATTATATTGCCCTTATGATCTAATTCTCTAAAAAAATCATGTATATGTGTTCGTTTTCTCTTGGTGTCATTATGTGCACAAGTTTGTCAATTCGAAATACTCGGCTTTTCATTGAAATTGTACCTTTTACAAAATATTTCTTAAAAGGAATCGAAGTAACGCGCGCATTAATAATTACAACTTCTCTGCTTTCAGTATTTTCCATTAACATCTCAATATTTAATTCGTTTTTCTTCACTGAAGCAATTATTACACCGCATAATATGAACAATATAATAAGAATTATTTTATTTGATAGTTTCAAACTAATGACTTCCTTTACTCTCAACTTTGTTAAATCGAAATTCCAAGCTCCCTATAATCTCCCAAATTATATCTTTATTTTCATCATAAAAATCTCTGTTAAGGTTAGCAATAAATAAATATATCGAAGGACTGTAATACCCCTCACTTTCTGAACGCTCACGTTCATATGATATACGTATAAACACCTCGCTATCACGTTCAATCATGAAAATATTACCTCTTTTAGTGCCGTTGATTATTAATTCCTTTTCAACAGATTCCCATGTGTCCCATTTGCCTATCTCGTCTAATTCAAGTGTCCAATAATATCTATTACTAGTTCCAAATATAGATAAAGAACCTTCTGTTTCAAGATCTAAAACAAAATGCACTCCACCCCTTTCTGGACTTGCTTCCCTTAGATGTCCGTCACTTGCCATGCCTGCATCCCAAACTCCCGTTTCTTCAAACGCCCAATCTACAGGATGCACAAAACTAAAGGACGTTTCTTTAGTTTCATGAATATACTTAGAATATCCTTTTTTGTTTTCGTTGCACTCAACATCAATGTTGATTTCTAGTAGAGCTAGCTTTTCTGAACCTTTTTTCATAGGTTCAGGCTCTTTAATGCCAACTTGATCATCTATAGGGGCCGATTTATCAACTGTTTTAGCGCAGCCATCACTATGCTTTAAGTCATCAGCTTTGTCATTATTACATGCAACAATTAAAATTGTGATTGAAAAAAACAGTAGAAATCTTAGTATTTTGTTTCTATTCATTAATTCACACTCTCCTTTGCGATATTAGTTGCAATTCTTGTCTCTTAATTTTTATAAAAAGAGGACAAGAATTGCAAAATTTCTGTCAATCCAACTACAATTAAAATGCATAAAAACTCTATTTAGTTTTTTTGTCTTTTTCTTCCATCATTATCCCACTGTCAAAATGCTTTAACTTAAACGGCATATATTTGTCTCCTGCCATTTTATTATATGTCCATGTTCGCGCAATCGCTTTTATAGGCATTTGTTCATATACGTGCACTATAGAACTGCCGATATTATTGCTTGCAATTAAAAAAGTATGTCCATTTTTAACCACTGCATCACCTTTTCGAAGGCTCCTATACGCTATCTTTAATTCATTTTCTGTGGGATTCCACGCATTATATGATCCTACTTTTAAATATGTCCCATTTCTTATTCCTTCAACAAAATGAGATGTTGTTTTTCTACTTAGCCCCCATGCAAAACTCAAGAACCCTGAGCAATCATTCCCATATTTGGGCATGACCCAGCCGAATCTTATATACGAATTATAAAAATCCCCATTACTTAAACTACTTATAAACCCTGCTTTGTTTTTTTGAAATGCTGTTTGAGAATATGGAATACCTTTATAAGTTGTGCCTGCTATAAAAGTATTTCTTCCTCGCCAGCCCGCTAGGTTTTGAGTAGGTGTCCAAGTAAGTTCTACCATTTCTTTAGCCACATTAGTGACATAATCTCTCAAGGCACAAGTAGTTCTTAACTGCAAATCGTTTACTTTTTCCTGTTTCTCAATTGCTGCTTGAACATCAAAGTTTTCTAAAACTCTTACCTCAATTTTTTTTGTAAAATCTAGAAATGATACTATTATAGTTGTAGAACCTTTGCTTTTTGCACTGATTCTACCATTGTATACTCCAACAATATCTGAGTTCTTGCTTTCCCATTTAGCAATATCGCTAATGTTTTCAAAAGTGCCATCTGCATATTCAATTATTGCATCTGCAAAGTGGCATGTTCCCGACGCTTCAAAGTTTACGATATCCGTAGAAACAATTAAGTTTCTAATTTCCTTAGATAGGATGCTGTTTAATCTCTTTTTCTCCAACTCACGTGAGAACTCACAATACTCCGTTGAAAACAACCTACCGCTTAAACCTATTAATTCTTCGTAATTTGTACTTTTCCTAATATTGTTTTCTCTTAATACTTCTGTTTCCGCAAATACTGTAAGCCCAATAGATAAAAACAATACTATTGTTAATAGTATACTTATAAATTTTTTCATGAATTCTTACCTCCTAATAAATTTTTGATCCACTAACATATGAAGTGCTCTCAATTAACCTGCATCTTGATAAACATAAGCATAAGCATAAGAAAGCATTCTATACTGATAACCACTAGCTAGATACCAAATCTCTCCAAGAACAGCAATATTCCCAAACTGTGTTGTTGTCCAACGTTTTAGTATTCTCCATCCGCCACTTTGATATCTCTGCAAATACATACTAATCATGATTTCATCTACATTTCTAGCTGTAATTGAAGAGGTAAGCATGGCTTTTCCTTTGTCAGTAATTTCGAAGTTGTTGGAAAAAACACTGATATTCGTAAAGTTCGGCTGTATGATGTCAACTTTACCGTCTAACGGCTCAGAATCGCCATTTGCATATATTGGTATCACTGATATCATTAATACTAAACAAAAGCACAGCACAGATATTTTTTTGATTCGCATATTTTCACCTCCCCTCATCATGCTTCTATATATAGAACCGTAAAAGAAGGTGTTTTCTTACACTTTTTTTGAAACTTTTTTTATTTTTTTTTCATTAAACTTTCTGCAATCCTTAAGAGCATTGTTTTTTCAACATTTCCTTGAATGTAATAACTCTTATTATTATCGTGCCAACTGATTATGTTAAACTTTTCTTTTTCAATAATAATTCCTTCCATACCATTAATGTCAACTTTTATCACTTCAGCGTTTTCTGTATCCATTTGAAAGTCTGTAGTTATTGGTCCTTGTACAAAATAAAGCTCTTCCATTTGACAATTTATGAATATGATATATTTGGTGTTGTTTGCTTCAAATGCTTTCTTTAATTTATATCCTTTAGGTAATACAGTTGGATAATAGAAGTCATCCCAATTCTGTGGCAATTCATGTATATATTCTGCAGTGCTTTTTTCTTCAATCTGTATGGTGCTAAATCGCTCATTTATTTCAATAATCATATTAAARAATCGCAYTCTATATGCTTCAACACTCATTGTAACTGCTGCAGATGCTATACATATTGYTAGTATWATCATAGCTACTCTTTTRCTAATTTGCACTGCTTTTTTTCTAATTCTCGCYCGCCTTRTTTTTTTATTATGTTGTTTTTGATGTTCTNAAAACCATTCATTAAGACTTTCTGGAACTTCTATGTCTTKATATTCTTCTAGCAGTCGTTCTACTTCTTCACAAGTATTTTGTGCATGTTCATACCCTATGCAATATAAAAATGTTTCATTWAGTTTATCTATTCTCTCTCGTTCGTCTCTAGATTGTTTCTTCATGTGCGATACYTCCCTTTTCAATGATACTTTTTAATGCCTTTTTTGCTCTACTAATACGTACACTTACATTATTATCTGTTATCTCTAGTGCATTAGCTATCTCTGAAATCGATAGTTGATGATAGTATCTAAGTGTTAAAATGTCTGCGTAGGGTTGGTGTATATCCGCAAGGTGCTTCGCTAGTTCCTCGCTTTCTTCAAGTCTTAACACATGCTCATCAAGATTTAGATCGTCTGCCATCTCGTTTCTAGCTATTTCGTCAAAAGGAATGTAAGTATTTTCTTTTTTACGGTTGTATGCATTTATAGAAAGGTTCCTTACTATAATAACCAGATAAGACCTCGTTTTCTTACACTTTATTTCAATAWTTTTTTCTAAGTTGTTTGAAAGTTTGAGAATTACGTTTTGAACCATGTCCTCYGCTTCATGATAATCTTTTAAAATTGTGTATGCTGTTACAAACAATTCTCTGTGATATTGGATATATATTTCTTCTAATTTTGTTCGTGCTTTCTCACTATGTATAACTAGTAAAAATGTTAACATGCTCATCCCCCCGAATTTCTCATGTAGCTCTATATTACAAGCCTATATGGCAATTTTATCATAATGGGAGAAGAAAAAAAACACACGACTATCCTTTTCAATAATCGTGTCAATTTTTCACCTGCTATTCCTCCACATTTTCTAATCGTTGCATCGATAAAAATAGTCTACCTCTTAAAAGCTCACATTCATTTTTAAGTTCTGCATTCTCAATTTTTAGTTTTTCAATGTATACCTCTCTTTCTTCTGCTTTTTTCATTAAATTAGATATTCTAGTAGGCTTATTTGTTTTAGTCTTACATTTTTCTTTTTTTGACTCTACAATTCCTTTTCTAATGAGAATATTTCTAACATGTTCTTTTGCAAAAGTAGATCTAGCCAGACCTGTATACTCAATTAAATCTTTTATTCTAACATTTGCACCTTCATTAGATAAATCAGTAATCGCCCTTAGTACTTTATTGGTAGTCTGTTCCCTTTGCATAGCTTGCTTCTCTCTTATTACACGCGGTAGTTTATTCACTGTTACCACCACCTATTTCAGCTATTATTATGTCTACAACACCTTGAAAAAGTTTCGCATGCTTTTTAGCATTTTGGCTAACCATGGGTAAGTTTTTAAATTGTATTATTTTTTTATTCCAAGAAATGACTTGATCTTTAAAATAATCAAGGTTTTCATGGTCTGGAGCAAAGTGTTTGCAATCTAAACAATTAAACATATCACTTTTACATCCTGTAATATCGGTGCAAATACCACCATTTACTCTATGAGCTCTAATATTACGAAGTAGCTTTTTTTCTAATGCTTCTTCCATATTTAGAATACGTCCATTAAATACGATATATCTACCGTCATTATTAGATTCACCAAGTACATCATTTTGCTTATCTAATATAACCTCTGGGTTTAGATCCATATGTGTATATGATTCATAAATCATTTTACTACCATGATGTCCTGTCATTTCTGTTATTTGTGGTATTGTAAAGCCTTGAATAAGTCTATCGGTTATTCCATTATGTCTCAACATATGGGTAGACAATTTGAATATTTCCCCACTGCTGTCTTTAATATTTTTCCTTTTGCAAATTATTTTGAAAAACCTATTTACAGGAGCTATTTTAGTAGTATGATACTGATTTTTAAAAAAACACCTGTTTGCATCGTACCTTATATATTCTTGATAAGAAAAAAGCAAATCTTTTTCATTTTCCTTCATATGCTTTTGAATACTTCTAGCATAGGCTTGTTGTTCTTTTATTAAGTCAATTAAGTAAGCTGCCATACCTTCATATTCTAATCTTATTGTCCTAATTATCGGCTCTCTATGACCACCATTTTGCTTCCATGTAGGTATAAACAGCTGATACGCTCCGTTAAATGATTTTAAGCAATCTATGCTCATGCCAATAACTTCACCAATCCTTGATGGAATCAACCTTAATATCCAATAAATACATCTAAATTTCAAATCTAGCTTTTCATCCATAAATGCAATATCTAATTTTTTAGTAATTTCCTCTGGAATATATTTATCATCATACCTTTTATAATTAATGTATGGATTATTCGCAAACGGATTTTTATATTCTTTGCCATCAAAATCCTGCATCGTTCTAAAAAATACGTTTATATTTGTCCACTTGCCATTTTTTGTAGCTACGCTAATATACTTTTTATCTAAATATTCTTTATAGTTTATACCTGTACTGTATGTGCACTTTTCTATACAAAAATTTTCATACTCCATTTCTGCCAATTTAAAGAATAATCCTAAATCATATATTTGCAATCTAATACCTTTAGGTGATTTGCCATTTAACATTCTTATTACAGAAAAGTACTTTACAATTTCTTTATATTTATTTGGAATACCCTCAAACATCAGGTTATATGAACTGCTATATTCTGATGCAATCCTTACTAATTTATCGCATTTCCAAGAATCTGAATTAAAATCAATATTAGAGCCTACATTACTTAAAAAATCTCTATATCGCTCTTTTTTACTATCATCATAGTTTTGAACAACAATAACTGAATTCATTTTATTTGACCTCGCTTTCTTCAATTTTATTTACAATATCTTCATATCCATTTAAAATTCGAAGTTCCATAGTTCCCCTTCACTTGAACGTATATCATACATTTCGATCAATTTATTAATCATAGAAATATAATAATTCAGATTTAACATGTTTGGTTTATACCCCTGTCTTTTAACAAGAAATATATATGGCAATTCACACTCCCTTCTAAGTTTTTCTGTTTCTTTTGCAAAAGCCATTATCTCATCTGCTAATGTTTCTGTTATCATGATTTTATGATAACTCGGTATTCCTTTCTTTTTTTAGCTGATAATATTTTGTGTGGCAAGTATTTAAGTTGTTTTAATCCTTTATATCTTGCGCTTTCAATACAATTTTCTTCTAAAAATAACACCTCTTTTGTTCTTAATCCTGTTTCAGAGAATATCTTATATACAAGCTGATATGAAGAATTTAATTCTTTAATACGTGGCTCTAGTTTATGAATTACTTCATTAGGCACTATTAGCGTATTCTGAATATATTTTTTAGAGTTCACAAATATATAATTTTTAAAATAGTTTACATGCGGTCTAGGAACTTTGATATTTTCATCTCTATATTCTGACATTAAATATTCATTAAATACCTTTAACCTGCTGAAAGTGCTCATTACTCTCGTTGTTCCCATTTTTATTCCATTATCTTCATACATCATTCTTTCTAAATTATTATGAAGTTTTTTAACATCAAATTCATCAATGTCTGCCATGTATTTTATGCTAGGATTTTCTTTTATTAAAAGGTTAAGAGCAGGTGCAATTTCCGTTACAAATCTATCTCTGATATTCTTTTTAAAAGCAAGTCTATGTTTTAGATACCATTTAACCTCTTGTCTTAGAGATGGTGATTGAATAATGCTAAAATCTACTTTATTAAAATACAGTGATGGTCCATGTTTTGCATAGATTATCCAAATGTCTTTACTTATGTTTAACTCTTTATAATTTTCAGCAGGAAATTTTTCATATTGAAGTGTAAACTCTTCCGATACAACTTCTTTCAATATTTTTGTAAATATCATATCACCTGTACCAGATCTATATTGATCATTTGTTGAATCAAATATTAAATTCCACATTTGCCTTTGGCTTATTCTTTCTCGTTTTTCAGTAAAACCATTCGCAAATGTTTTTAAATAATCTTTCAAAACCTCGAGACCAATTCTTGTAGCATATTTAGTCGTTCTCACAAAACCTATTCTTGGTGCTATTTCTCCTAAACTCTCACCATAATTTATTTTTTCTGAAATTTCTGCTATCCATTTTTTTGAAAATTCATCTTCTAAAGTATCATTGAGAAGTCTTCTATCACTTAATTCGCGAAGAATATGCATAAATTTATACTTTATCTTAATTTCATCATGATTTAACATTGTTTCGAATACATGACCTATTCCAACTTCTTTACCGATAATCTTATTATCTGAATTAAACCAGATTTCTGTGTATCTTTCAGAAAAATATCTGAACATTTCAACAAAGTCATTCCTAAAAGCATTAAATCCTACTTCTACAAAAGATATACCACCAAAATATTTAAACATTTCACATAAAGCAGTATTATCTACCATATATGATTTAATCCTTAAGATTTGTTTGTATTCAAGTAGTTTTGATTTCATATAAGAATCTGAGATKTCACTTCTATGCCATAAAGTTACTTTAACCCCATCTATTCCCCATACTGCTGATGCTGTAGTCAAACTTAATTTTTTAATCATGCGATTTATCCTCCCCGTGTAATTTTTGYATAACACTTCTCGCAATAATTTCATTATTGTGATTTCTATAATGCTCTATACTTTCAGGAGATCGCCATCCCATAGTTTCTAAAACATGTACATCTGTAAGACCGCTATCAGGATGAGTTGCTTGATATTCTAATAATTCCATTACCTTAGTGCTTCTACCACTATGAGTTCTTATTTTCTTACTATCAAGTCCAACTTTGTCGCAGCAACTCTTTAGTATTTTTAAATAGTTTCTATATTTAAGAACTTCGCCTTGATATTTCCCACTATTCAAATTAATAAATATGTTATTGCTTACATTCATACTTTCATTTTCTGCTATCATTCTTTCTGTAGCTAAATATTTATCAATCAGATTCACAGTTTTCTTTGGAAGCGCTACAATTCTTAAGTGACTTTTATTACCTTTAATAATATTTTGTTTTCCTTTAGATCGACTAGGACGTATTAATCCCTCTAACGCATCATAATTATCAATCGTCATACTTAACACTTCGTCTATCCTAAATCCTTCTAATGTTAATCTAAAGATACTTTCATCTCTAACTGTATTGAAACCGCTACATATCAACGTTTTTTCTTCTTCTGTGTACCACTTAATATATTCTTTTGATAGCTTTAATCGTGGTAAATACCTATCAATGATATATTTATAATCATATTCATATATCTGCCCGTACAAATAAGAATGCCTTGCTCTTTGTGCATTTTTCTTTTTAAAAAATCTCATACTTGTTTCATAATTGTTATCTAACCATCTGTAAAATTCTGTTACAATGGTAACATAACTATTTAAAGTGCTATAAGATAAGCTGCTTTCTAAGCTCCTAATCTTTAGATCTGTTAAATCTCCATAAACTAAGGTATCCACAAACTTTTTAACATGACTATTATTAGCTACATCATAAATAATACTATGAGAATCTAACCAATTTAGATAGACAACTAATTTTTTTGCATATTCTTTGCCAGTAGATACCGTCCTAATACTTTTTGATTCAATAAATTGATTCACTTTTAGCATAGGCAACAAATCTTCTATTACCATGTGCCTGCATATTTCCTTTCCATCAGCCCTTTCAAATCTGAATCTTACCACTCTGTACTTTTTCTTTTCTTGCATAAAATTACCTCCTAATTGTATTTTAGAAGGTAATTTTATCATTATCAGATACTAACTGCTATAATTAAACATATCTATTATTTTATTTTGCAAAGTTGGCAAAATAATATTTTCAAATAGAGAATATAGCCCCATTAATAACAAACTACCCAATACCACACTTATTAGAATAGATATTGCTTGCTGTATGGTTCCTTCACCTCTTTGATCTGTTAATATTGCTCTGCTTTTTTTAATTAATTTATCTGCTTTAAATTCACCCTTAATCATACTATTATTCACCCTCTTTCTTATAGTAGTAATCCTATCGTAGCAATGAAGTACAGAAAAGACTGCACTGTCAATAAATCCCTCTCCGCTATTACTTGCCATTACTTGCTTTGCAGTATTTAGTATATGAATTGCCTTTAGGTTTACTTTGTTCATTAATATTTTCATAATTTTGTTTCCTCCAGTTTTTTATTTTTTTAGTATTAGTTTGTTTAGCTAATTAATCTAATTCAGTTGTATTTGATTTAACTTAATATTCTTTTTGCTAGTTTCTATTGCTTATACCTACCATACGCATCTACTTAGTTACTTGATTCATCTCCAAACTACGTGTAATACACAGTTCTAAAGCAAGCAGTAAAAACCCACTTGCTTTAAAATTAGTATTCAGACTACATGTAATACCCTATAATTAAGTTAAGTGTTGCTGATGCTAGAACTGCTCCAATTACTGAAATTATCGCAGTTGTGATTCTATTGTTCCATTTCTTTTGGTCCATTTCGTCGGCCGCACTTCTTCTAATAAAGAAGTATAGAATAAGCAGTCCACCAATAATTGGTGCAAGTACCATAAGCCATGTTGTAAGGTCTGCAATTAATTTTTCTGTTCCTTTTGCAATTTGACTGTCTTTTATTTCATTTGCAAATACGTAGAGTGAGTTTAGCATTACTAGTTGCATTGTTACAATTGCAGTTGTGATATGCTTCATTGCTCTCTTTATGCTCATCTTCTCACTTTCTCTAGTTTTTTCTTTGGTTTTTACTTCGGCTCTTTTTGTAGCTCTTTCTTTAGATGTATCAATCAACTCTGACATATTTTTGTTCTCCATTTCTCTTCACCTCCTCTCAAAGCCTGCGCTGTAACCTGTTCCTGTTTGTGCATTAGTAGCTTCTTGTATTTTTGCTTCATATCTCTTTCTTCTTTGGTTTTCTTTTTCACCTCTTTCTTCTTCTACAAAATACTCCCAGATGTTCCACGTGTCTATTTCATTTTTGGATTCTCTAGCTTTTCTCTGATTTTCTCTATGCTGGCGTACTCTACGGTTATGTTCTTTCGTTCCTAATCCAAATAGTTTGTTAAAGTACCATTTAGATAGGTCTGGTGCGTACATTACCACCGGGTTACTTCTTGATGTAATTAAACTGTGAGGTCTAGCTACTCGGCGCACTTCATCAACTGTAAGTAATGCTCTATATGTTAGGTTAATGCTGTGTGAGCTTGATGGGTTTGTGTATTTTGCATGTGATGAGCTTAGAGAATAGGTTGATACGGTGTAGTTTCCTAGCTTTTTAGATATTTCTTCTAATGTGTTTAAGTCGTCTGTTTGAAGGTAGATCCATGTTTCGCAGTTGGCTTTAATTGTCCCTGCAGTTTCTCTACCATATTTTTCATCTAGTTGCATTAGGCTCTGCATAAATAGGCTAAATCTAATACCTCTTCCTCCGCCTACTGTTAGTTTGTTTGCGAAGTCTGGTATTTTTACGAAGTTCCCAAATTCTTCGAGTATGAAGTTCACTCTTCTTTCTAATCTGCCACCTCTCTCATCTGCATTTTTTACAAGTTTCATGTAGGTTTGATTTACAAATAGGCTAGCTAGAGAGTAGTAAGTGGTTTTTTCATCAGGCAGTATTATGAATATTGCTTGCTTTTTACTCCCTATTTCTCTAAGGTCAAAGTCACTTGTCTTTGTCATTGAATGTATCAGTGGGTTAGTAAATAGTCTTAGCGTTGTTAGTGCTGATGTGTAGAAGCTTCCTCTTGTTTTTGAAGGTGCTACCTCACTAATTGCTAGAAGTGCTCTTGCAGGGTGCGATTGGCTTATGCTTTTCATGTATTTAATTAGTGGCATTGTTCCGTCAATACTTTTGCACATTTCACTGATGAAAAAGTATACATTGCTCATGTTTTGATACCTTTTAGAATTACTTTCTTTATTATCATAGACAACTGCCATAATGGCAGCTGCTATTATGCTTGCTTCACCATTTGTCCATATTTTTTCGTTATGTGAGTTTTCTGGTACTAGTGCTGAGGTTAAATCCCATGTTGCTTCTGCTGCTCTTGGAATGTCACCGTCATCTACTGCATCAATTACTGGTTGAAGGAAATTATATCTATCACTCTTTAGTGGATTTTTAAAGTCTATACATATTACTTCGTATCCCATATTTTTTAAAAATGGATATGTGTAGGTATATAGTTCAGCTTTAGGATCACTAAGAATCATGCTCTCGCCTGCAAGTGCTAATGTTCCAATTGACTCTAAGACTACTGTTCTTGTTTTACCTGAGCGGGTTGCTCCAATACACAACGTGTGGGTGTCTTCGTCTACGAAGTATATTTTTTCTTTTTTGCCTCTTTTTTCGTAGCCAATTACAACTCCTCCAAAGTCTCTCTTTGGTAGTTGATGTTCTTCCTTAAAACCTTCTTTGTAGTCTTCATACTGCTTATCATTTTTGATGTCATTTTGAATTTTTCTGTCTTTTTCCAGTTTGCTCCACTGTGATTGCCTCTCTTCTTTAATTTCTTCATCTAATGTCATCCTTTCATTTTGTTTCTCTGTTTTTTCTGATTCTTCTTTGCTTTTTCTAATTATTTCTTTAAACGCCCTCTGATTAATGTCTAATGTGAAGCTTTTAAATACTTCTTCTTTTTCTTCTTCTGTTAACCAACAAGCTGAACCAAATTGCTTTTGACCTGCAACTACTGGTGTTGATATTGTGGGTGTTATTTCTACTAGTTCTGATTGGTAAGGTTTGTTATTAGCTACGTAGTAGAAAAGAGCAAAGAGTGTTATGAATCCTTGCATGTAGAGAAATAGAGAGAGGTGTGCTTTACTCGACATCATACTGTAGGTTGCCGCACTTAAAGATACTAGTGATAATGTTTCCGTTTGTTTTGATAAAATGAAATGTAGGTTTGTGGAGAAGTATATATTCATCCATAAACCTACAAGAAATATTAGTGTTGCTATTAGAATCTTTTGGTTCTTTTGTTTTTTTATTTTGCCCTTTCCATTTCGATTATTGTGCTCGATATTTTTCATTTTCTTTCTCATAATTCTAGTCCATCGTCATCTACTAATTCTAATTCTTCTAGTTCATCACGAGCTAGTATTTCAGGTATGATGTTTTCAATTTTATCTAATACTGAGCCAATTGCTTCTTCTATTCTATATTCAATATTGGGGTTTAATGCTACATAATTAATGAGGTTTGTATGAATTAGTTTTAGTTCTGTTTCGTTGAACATTTTATTTCTATCAATTAAGCCAGACCTTATTGCCATGTTTTCTTTTGCACTTTCATAGTCATTAAAATATCTGCCTATAGTAACGCCTTTTTTGTCATATGAATACATCCAAGTTACAAACTCATAACCATTTCCTTGTCCCATTTCTTTCATTGCCAGGATGTAGTTGTTATGCTCTATTATTTTTCTATATCCTGTTCTAAGTCCTTCGAGTTCAAGTTCTTCTGCTTTTTCATATGCAACTATATATTCTTTTACATTTTCTACTGTGCTATTAATACTACAGTTTGTTGAATTTTCTATATCTACCTCGTCGCTTGCTCTACTTGTGTTTAGTTCAAAGGTTTTTAGAAGGGATTCTTTTGTGAATTTTTCTGGTGGGTATAGTTTATTGTTTCTGCATTTTTTACCGTCTGGGGTGACGAATGTGATGTGTTTTCTTGTATCTGTCCAGTTAACTTTGTAGCCTAATTTATTCATGTTGCTGATAAAGTCATCTTTGCTTTTTGAAAGCCTTTTAACTTCTTTTACTGCTAGGTATAGTTCATGTTTCCAGCTTTGAGCTTTTATTTTTGCTCGGTATTCGCCTCTTTTTTTGTAATTTCCTTTTTTCCCTACGGTAATTGTTAAGCCTCTTTTTCTACATAACTCATCAGAATAGTCTTTAATCATTTGTAATTCAGTTGCACCTTGTTTCCATTTAAGTCCTGTTACTGCGTTAACAGTGTTAAGTATGAAGTGAGTGTGAAGATGAGCCCTATCTATGTGGGTTGCGTAAATGATTTCATAACCTTCAAATTGTTTCATCTTTACTAATTCATCTGCCATGCTCTTGACTTCTTCTGGAGTAATTTTTTCATACGGAGCGAAACTTTGCATGAAATGAATATATTGTCTGCCCGCTTCTTTTTGATAGTGTCTCTTTGTCATTACAAATTGGTTGTAGGCATTATTTATGTCACAGCTGAGTCCTCCAATTAGGTGAGGCTCTGTTTTAGCAGGATTAGTGATATATTCAATTACTCTTTTCATCGCCCCGTACGTTTTGTTTTTTCCGTTAATGAATTCAATAACTGCCAAATGTCTACCACCACCTTTTTTAATGATGATAAGTCTATAGCTGTTATCCTTCTGCTATGTGCTAGCATTGTCATTTGGTTAAGATTGTTTCCTACTTTAGCTAGTTGATGAATTAATTCTTTTAATCCTTCTACAATAAAAATATCCTTATCAAGGGCGGATAAGGATACGTACTGACTTATATTCATTTTTGCTTTTTTAGCTTTTAGTTTGATTTTCTGGTATTCTTTTTCGGTTACTCTTAATCCTATAAATCTTTCTTTTTTGATATGCACACCTCCTTTAGGCAAAGAAAAAAGCTCACTGTAGTGAACTTGATTTTGAGGGTTCGGGAGCAAGGCTACCGAGTATTAAAAGGGCATGGGATTATCCCATCAAGCACATTGTTAAACAATGTGGAAGCTTGCCCTCTTTAATCCTTACGGATTTTGATTGGTCTTTTGGGGTATTGAATAAAAAATAAATTCCGACCTAGATACTTATTCTCCATATCAATATCTTTCACCTGCCCCTTTTTATAATTCCAACTCCACATCATTTTCAGTTTCTTCTAAGCTTATTTTATTACTTTCATTTAAAAGGTTCTTTATATGCTGATACTCGTCTTTCCTGTTTTCTAAGTGCTTGCCAATGTCTTTGAAATACTCTTCAATTCCTTCTTCATTTTTCGGTGCCCCTTGCTCTTGAAAATAGTAGTTGCATTTTCTTCTTATTAGCATGGGCAAGCCCTCATATTTTTCACTATCTGTTACAGCTGGCTCATTCTTTTTTCTTAAATCTAATAATTGACGTTGTATTTTCCTAATATTTTCTTTACACAAAGATATTTTTTGCATGCATTCTTGATGTTGTTTTTTCTTTAAAAGATACTTTTTAACCCAACTAAAATTGATATTTTCTAAGCTAGCTAACCTTGTTTTCTCTGTTGTTAATTCATCCTCTCTATCATCCTTTTGGCATTCGTAGCTATATAGGTCTGACTCCCTCTCATCTAATTCGTAAATATCTAAAACGTATAAGATGTCATTATATTTCCTTAGTAGATTTGTAATTTCAGATTTGTTTTTTAATAATTCATCTTTCTCTTTGTATTTATCTAATATATTAATTAGGTAATCTGTTTCACCGTGCGCAATTAGTGTCTCGTATGCTAGATCTCTTATTTTTTCTACAGAGAACACTTCACTTAATCCTATTTCTTCTGATTTGATAAAAATATTATCCATAAAGCAATGAGAAATGCTATCTGGGAAATATGATATGTCTTCACCCCCATAAGGGGAAATCATATCATAGTCCTCTATTTCTTTATACTCCAAATAACTGTTTTCATATATTTTGTTGATTACACTACCGATAACTTCTTGATCCCTCTTTAGTTCGTCTGGCAAACTGTTATAGCAGGACTCATCACCTCTAAATCTACTAATATATTCAATGGCTTTCTCTTTTGTGACGTCTAAATTCAAATTGTTTGTATAAGTAAGAAGTTCTTCTTTTTCTTGTTCTTCATCAACTACAAAATAGGTTTCATCTTTAACACTTTCTCCTTCTTCATATGTCTCTACTTGGCATAGCATCATAGATTCCTCAAGAGAAATATTACCTAGCATCAGTGAATTGATACTCAGAGTCTTGTTACCAAATCTGTCATAGGATGAGCTTTTTTCTATAAAAAATCCCTTTTCAAGCCACAATTTGAGATTCGTTTCTCCATAATATACTCTACTTGTTTCAGTTTCAATATCTTGTTTTAACACTTTAAAGTTTGTCATTATATATTGAAATACTTTATTTAGACTGAGCTCTTCTCTTCTTTTATCCATGTAATCAAGCATTCCTTTAATATCATCAAGCAATTTGTTTCACCTCCATCTTTAGTTTGAAATCATTTCTACATCTCAAATTCATTTCTCAACTCACCTTCTTTTTCATCATTATTAATTTCAGATCTATTTTCATACATAATAGGCTATTTCTTTTTATTTGTAGGCCTATTGGGGTGATTATGTTAAGTAAAGAATTGTTAATGTTTTCTTGGATTACTTGTGATTTTCTCATGTGATCCCTCCATTTTTACACAAAAAAATCCATACAATTCAATGTATGGATTTTAATTTACAATATTAATACTCATGTTTATTTCTTATCTTCTAACTCTTCTTCTTACAGGTTGTTCAACTCTTGTTTTTATTAATTGGTAAATTTCAACTTCGTCAACAGTTTCAAGAGACGCAACTAAAGCATATCCTTGTTCTTTATCTGACCATTTTTTAACTGAATTAACAACAATATAATAATTTTCACCATAATTACTTGCATTAGTTGAAAATTCAAATCTCATTTTTTGAAGCGTTCCCTTATTCCTTATTTCTTTACCAATCATCTTGCAATCACATCGATACTTATTCTCAAATAATTTCAATTTATCTTCTTCATCTTTTCCGTTTTGAGTTGCATATACTTGATATACGTCTTCAAAAGATTTGCCTCTAATAAGTTCAAAATTTAAAACCGTGCCTAAATAATCAATTCTAGTTTTCCGCACTTCAGGATTATAGGCCATAACAATTTCTATTATTTTTTTTCCTTTAGCATTTCTAAATTCCGATAATATTGGTAACTCATATATATGAAATGTGTCAGGTGTTAATTTTTCATCTTTTTTTATAATATCAGAATGTAATACTACTCGATTATTTTTAGAATTCAGTATTCGATCAATATTAGGTAACCCATATCCAGATGAAAAGCATATTGATCGCTTCTTATCCAAAATCATGTTTCCTTGATAATTTCTTTGAAATCTAGCCTGAACATCCAGAGGATTCATCGTCTCAAACAATGATGAAAAACGATCAAAAATCTCTTTTGGAACAGATAACGAGTATGCTAGTAAAGCCCGAACTGCATTCATTGATATTTCAGGATATTTTTTTATAAGCTTTGCCGCCAAATGTGATATATAGGGCGCAGAAAAGCTGCTACCAATATCAAATTTAAATAATTTTCCTGTAACATCATTATTAAATCCAAGAACACTTAACCCTCTATTGGGATGCACAGAGTATTTCATACTAAATTTATTATCAATGTAGCCATCACCACCATAGTAAAGCAAGTCTGGTTTTATTGACTTGTTGTTGCCATATCCAACTCTTGAAAATGTCGATAATTCATTCCGTCTAGTAATTGGAAATGGAGTTATATCCTCATCTCTATAAACAACTGGAATATTATTTGTTGCCATACTTCCTACGGTTAAAGCAAGTGCAGAATTTGCAGGTTCAGTAATAAATACATTGTTAGATTTGAAAAAATAAGCTGGATATTTTTTTTGAATGTCTTCAACGTTCATGTCCGTTTCAGGAATATAATTACCTGAAGATACAACAAATAAAACATCATATTCGTGTTGTAACTGATCTAGTACACAAGACCAAGCATTTGGTTTCCCACCCTGAAAAATCTGTTTGCTATCTCCCTGTGACAAGTTATAAATCCTACAACCGTAATTCCCATGAAAATATTCTACTATCTCCTTCATCTGATTCGGAATCAGTTTTTCATACAGCCCCAAATAGCGAGTTACAATAACCATTATAAAATTTTTTTTATCATTTGAGCAATCATTAAAAACATTATTAGTTAATATTTCTTCTAATTCACAATTATAATCATAAATATCGGCAATAACATTTTGTTGTTCAAATGATAAATACATCTCATTTTCTTGAAAATCTGATACGCATAAATTAAATTCACTTACATACTCACCATTGTGAACTTTTGCATTCATAATAAATATTTCAGGAGAATATACTTTATCAGATTTAACATCACCATATGAACATATAGAAGCAACCATCGTTCCATGACCATTATTATCATGATCATCAAAACAGTTAGCTCCCATAAAAACTTTCGAATCACCTATAACACCTTTAAGAAGAGGATGCCCTTTAAATATCCCACTATCAATAACACAGATACTAGGTGAGCTTTCTGGATCTAGTAAACTATTGTCAAATTCAATGTCTTCTATATTTATGTCTCGCTCTTCAATTGCTTTACTTCTTGATACCGAATATTCGGGAATATTTTGTATTTGATAAACCAAAGTATTTTCTTTAACAAAGTCTAATTCTGCTGAAGTTGCATGAATTCGAATCACTACAACAGAGGTACTAACATAAGTGTCGCAGATTCGAATATTGTACAATCTAAGTTCATCTTTAACCTCATTAACTTTATTAAAGTTTTCATCATATGTATCAAAAATCCACAAATACAAGTCATAATATTTTTTTTGTTCTGAAATAATTAGATCTTGAGTCCGATCACTTGAGTCCCATGGTTTAACAGATTTTATAATATCAAATAAATCTTTATGCACTACATGTTTAGTAGCTATCTCACCACTCTTATATTGACTTAATGCAGTCAGAAACATTGGTATTTTGATACTTTCAGCAAATAACACCATCAATTCTTTTGATTCTTCATCTATAATTTTAAGACCAAAAGCTAATAGTTTATCTTTCACACCTTCAGATATTACTGCTTTTTCTTCAAGTTCTACCTTTAAAACTAAATGAGGTGAAAAATGAAATTTATCTGAAATTTCTTTACTCTGTTTAATAATACATTTGACTGATTCATCCAAATATTTACCATGACTTTCATGATTTTTCGAGAAGTCTTGAGGAAAAAATCTCCCTTTCCTCCTTTGAATTTTATCAATTGCAATTTTTGAGAATTTCAAATGATTCAAACACACTCACCGCCTAGTTTGCTCAGTAAAACTTAAAATCATTTTTTGTCTTTCTTTTTCTTTTTTTAGAACTTCCTTAAACAAATCTAAATCAACATATTTGTTATCACTCAATATAGCTTTTTTTATACTATCTTGGCAAATTCTTTCAATGTCAGAAAAAGAAAACCCTATCATCTCTTTCCCCAATTCCTTCAATTTCAATTTATGTTTGTATGTTCTAAATTTTAATTTGAGCATTTTTTCAATTTCGTCCTCTGTTGGCTTATCAAAATAAATCACTTCATCAAATCTACGCCATAATGCATTATCTATCAACTTTTCATAATTCGTTGCAGCAATAATTATAGATTCAGATTCAAAATTGTCCATAAGTTGCAGAAACGTATTAACTACTCTCTTTAATTCTCCGTGCTCTTCATGATTATCTCTACTTTTACCTATCGCATCAAATTCGTCAAAGAAAAGAATCCAACTACCAGTTTCAGCAAAATTAAAAATTTTTGAAAGGTTAGTGGCAGTTTCCCCTAAATAACTGGAAACAACACTATCAAATCTTGTATATAATATAGGCAAATTCAGCATATTTGAAAGAATTTCTACAGTCAATGTTTTACCACAACCAGGCGGACCACAAAACAATAATTTTTTCTTTGGTTTCATACCATAACTACGTAATAGTTCACGCTTTTGATTTTCTAAAACAATATTATTTAATTTTTCACGAATATCAGCGTTAAGGACAATATCAGCTTCTTCTTTTTCTGTATATTTAATATCAACTAGATTAGTATTATTATCTTTGTCTTTTGGTAAATTACCTAAGGTGTTAATAAATCTAGGTGTTCCATTTATTGAATTTGCAGAAGAAAACATGGCTCTTTTCAATTTGTCGGCAAGTAAAAAGTGATTCTTTTTCTGCTCTTCTTCAATAATCTCAAAAGCAATTTTTGAGAATCCTTCTTCATCTTGATTCTTGAAGTTTTCAAATAGCTTTATCAGCATTTCTCCAGATGGCATGATATCCCCCCTTTTCAGTACACATATTCTTACATATATCATTGTAGCATAATCGACCTAATTTTCAATGACTAGATAACAATATCTGATTAAGTATCACCTGAATTCCACGTCAAAATAAAATATTACTCATTTGAGCATGACTTATGAAGAATCAAGGTAGAATTCACTTAATAATATCATATCCAACACCTCCTTACCACACTGTTATCGATAATTGGTCAGTATTTTTTGTGAATGTTTTGTGCATCTGTTTTTTTTACACGATAAACAGATCCTGCAAATCTTTTTTAGAGTCATTATGCAAATATAATCTTAACTGTTTTAGGATAAACACTTTTCAT
>NVVX01000039.1 GCA_002733545.1 Alkaliphilus sp. | reverse complement strand
TAACCGTAAATATAATCCCCAAAATATGCAGTATTTAAAAATAAAAAAATTCCGCTAATTGTACATTGAAATCTAGTGCATTCAGCGGAGTATGAGTTATAAGAATAAAAACGGAATTGTTTACGTGTATCAAAACGTCTCAACATGGAACAAGCAAACAAAACGACCGAATACGCAAAGAACCTGCATTGGAAAAAGAGATCCTATTACCAATGAGATTATACACAACAAAAAATATTTGGAAGTGCATGGAATGTTAGAATCTAACAGAGTGACTGCGCCGACAGTGTTACAGTGTGGTATTTCTGTTTTGTTTGACAAAATTTCTATCGATACTGGTTTGAGAGAAATTTTGAAAGAATGTTTCCCGAAGAAATGGCAAAAAATTCTGACACTTTCTTATTATTTTGGAGCAGAAAATAAGGCAGTTCATCATATTGATACATGGTCAACAATAGCAAAAACTCCATATGGTAAARAGTTGTCTAGTCAAAGAGTAAGTGAGCTGTGCAAGGAATTGACGCAGGAAGARCAARYGAGATTTTTCAACGCYTGGATGAAGCATAATCTYGATGATGGTTATCATGCGATGGATATTACATCAGTATCATCTTATAGCGCTTTAAACGAAATGGTCAAAYRTGGTTATAAYCGAGACGGTGAAAACCTRCCTCAAGTAAACATGCTTATGATAACAGGCAACAATTCAAAGATTCCTTGTTATTATGAGATTCTGCCTGGAAGCATACGAGATGTCAATACCTTAAACAAAGTGATGGCAGACTTGGGTTGGATGGAGAGAAAACATCTTCATCTTGTGCTTGATAAGGGCTTTTATAGCGCCAAAAACATTGATATGCTCTACAAATATCACCATAAATTTATTATAGGCATGACATTTGTTAGTACCTTTGCAAATGATTGTGTACAAAGAGTTCAACCAASCATCATGAACGTAGAGAATTATCTCAGCATACATGGAAATGATCTTTATGCCACAAGYTTTCTAGAAAAATGGAAKGGACATCGCATGTATGTCCATGTCTATTATGATAGCGCTAAGGCKGACGGAGAATACAGAGAATTTTCAAGAAAAGTCCAAGATTTGAAAGTCGAGTTAGAAWCAAAAAAGGAARTCAAAAGCCATATRAAGGATTACGAAAAATACTTCATCATCAAAGAAACACCKGTAAGAGGACGAAAAGTTTTCATAAACACTGASGCTGTTGAAGCGTTYCGRAACAAACGWGCTGGCTACTTCATTTTAGTTAGTAATGATGAGAAAGATTCWACAAARGCATTRGAAGTRTACCGWMRGAAAGATATTGTRGAGAAATCTTTTGATAACCTTAAGTCCTCCCTTGAATCTAAGAGAATGAGAACGCATTCAAAAGAAGCGATGCAAGGTCGATTCTTCCTGCAGTTTCTAGCATTGATATTGATGATGGATATTCAGAACAAAATGCAGGAACAAAAGCTATATAAGCGTTTTTCATATCCTACATTGATTGCTGAGCTAAAAACTTTGAGTGCAATAACGTACCCAGGGAAAAGAAAGATCACATATACTGAGTTAACAAAGGGTACAAAAGACATTTACAAGGCATTTGCGATTGATCCAAAAACCTATGTATAAAACACCGGGAGATTAGGTGATAAATGAAAGAAAAACTACTTGGTTTTGGAGCTGCAATTTCTTCGCTATTAGCAATGCTTTGCTGAGTGGGCCCAGTAATATTTTTGTCCCTAGGTTTAGGTGGCATAGGACTCACATACTTAGACTTTTTAGCCCCATATCGGCCGCTATTTGTTGTTCTTGCAGCAGGTTCACTATATTTTGCTCATAAATACATGGAAAAAGGAAACCCAAGCAAACTAACTAAGATAACAGTATGGGTATCTACTGTATTTGTATTTGTTTTTATGATTATGCCTATGTTGATTGGATTTTTTTAACGAAATAAATTAAGTCCAGCTAGTAATGCACTATAGCTGGGCTTTGTTTCTAGTCGAGTAGTTTTTTGTATGCTTACCCTTCTCTTTGTTCTTCTTCGGTGGGCCAACTAAAAGAACAATTTTACTTATCTTCCCCCTATCTTAAGCAGTCAACAAAAAAAACCTCACAGTTTTCTATGCACACCTTAATTTTTCGAGGACTTTTTTTGCGCCCATTACTTTTCACATCTCTTTTCAAACTAGTTCCCAGTATCCTCCTTTGTCTGGTCCTATTCTTTTAAGCTTCCCTTTTTCTTTTAACTTTGCCATCTCCCTCTTAACTGTAGCTATACTATATCCAGTTTTTTTCGCAATCTTGTTTGCAGAAATTTTGTTGTTAATCATAATTAGTTTTATTATTTCATCTTCTTTTACAGTATCATTTACAGTATCATTTACAGTATCATTTACAGTATCATTTACAGTATCATTTACAGTATCATTCTTTTTCTTTTGATCAAAATCAAACGATACTTTAATGAAGTTACCTAGAAAAACAAATATAGACTCATCATATTCTTTAAGTATTCTTCTCATTCCTGAACCTAAATGTTCAACTATTTTCAAGTCTTTAAATACTCTCATAAGTTCTCTGTTTCTCGGCACTGATACGCCATCGAAAAATGCTTCTTTGGTCAATGTTTGTGGTAGGCTGCCTGCTGATGTAATCACTATTTTATCTGCGAATATTTCAAACAAAGGTGGTATCTCTGTTGTGAAATCATTATGTACTATAGCATTTACAACCGCTTCCCTAAGTGCTGTTGCTCCCACTAATCTATGCTCTTCTCTAAGCTTGCTTGTAATTTTTGTCTTTGTTGTATTTTCTAAATCTTACTTATTAAGTATGTTATACGTTGCTTTGATAATTGAGCAGTATCCAAACTCAGAATTTTCTATCAAGTCAACTTTGTCGGTCCCAGCGTACTTAGCTACTTTCATCGAAAGCCCATTGCTATCAGATAATGAATACGCTATATAATTATATTTGCCTTCTGGTGTCAAAAGCTCCAACGTTTTTGCAAATTTATCATTCAGTATTAGCTTGTTTTCTTCATAGTAAATCTTGAGTTGCGCAAATGTTAAATCTTGATTTGAAGAAGGTATTTTGCTAAGCGAATTTCTTACTCTTCTTGAATACAAATCGTCTATCAAACTTGTAGTCATTGGTTGCGTTGCACTTCCTATTCTTATATAGCATCCTGCTGGCGACATTCCAAAATTCTTTGTGTAATATGGTTTCTCCGTTCCACTAGAAATTACAATCCTAATTATTCTTTTCCCATCTCTTTCTTCTACAACTATATCAAATAAACCTAATGTAGATGGTAGTATATTATTCTTTATTCTATCCGCAATTCTAAGCTGCATGGAATCTACATCATCAATGCCTACAATCTTTCCGTTATCTTCAACTCCAATATATAAAACTCCACCTTCTTTATAATTTAAGAATCCAACTATTTCTTTTTCCAGTTTATCATTTAATTCTCTCTTGAATTCTAGTCTATTACTCTCTTTTCCCATATTCATAATGGCACCGCCTTCGTGAGTATTCTTTCTATCAAGCCGCTCAACCTTACTATTTTACAACCAAACAGCAAATCTCCCTTTGCTCTATCATAACAAAGTTTGTTCTAATACTCAACAAAAACTAACATCTAAGAATTGCACAAATAATCTTCTTATCTATGCTAGACTAGTACAAGCGAATGAAGATTCATTCTGCTTCTTTAGCTGTATTAGTTTCATATTACACCTACTGCCCTCTAAGTCTGTCCTTCCTCAGAAGGTCAGTTGGAAGTATCAAACAGAGAGCAAGACTTGTTTATTCTACCTTGCTATAATTTAACTTTTCATTTTCAGTACCGCCAAAAACTAAAAATTTTAGTTCCGCTTAGATATATATTGGAAATCTATATCAACCATGCTGGCACATACCAATTTTTCTCATTAATGGGTAATAAGTCGTCTATCAAACATATAACCGAGCCATTTCCTATTTTCATGTTTGTTTTTTTTAATACAGAGAAATGCTTTATCGAATCTCTTTTTGGCATCGAACTTTTTTTAATCTCTATTGGATAAAGTGTTCCATTTTGTTCAATTATCAAATCAATCTCTTTTCCATCTTTATCTCGATAATAGTAGAAAGGTGGAACTTTGCCTAAGTTGTAATAATTTTTAATTAGCTCACTAACTACCCATGTTTCAAAAAATGCTCCTGACATTGCACCACTTTCAAGAACTTCTGGACTATTCCACTTTGTAAGGTATGCGCAAAGACCTGTATCCATAAAGTATACCCTTGGTGTTTTTATAGCTCTTTTTATTCTGTTGTTATGATACGGTTGCAATAAAAAAACTATTCCTGACGATACTAATACAGAAATCCACTTTTTAATTGTCGGCTCGCTTATTCCAATCTCATTAGACATTTCTTTGTAATTGAGCTCTTTCGAAGTCCTTGCTGCTACTACAGTTAAAAACTTAAAAAAACTATCCTCATCTGCTACTTGAGTCAAATCTCTTATATCCCTACTTATATACGTGTTAATATATGATGCATAAAAAACATCTCTATCTAGTTTATCATTCGCGTACAACTCAGGCTTGCAGCCCATGAAAATTCTCTCGTAAACCTCAAACATATTCATTTTTTTAATAGTTTTAATCCTGTGCATTAACATTTCAAAATCAGGTTCGTAGAGTATATTCTCTGATTTATTTATCTCAGAATTCGAAAGTCCGAACATATTTAAAATACCAACTCTTCCAGCAAGTGAATCACTAACATTTTTCATCATATGGAATGCTTGTGATCCGGTAAGCCAAAACCCTCCATACTCCTTATTTTCATCTACATGCATTTTTATATAACTAAAAAGTTCTGGTGCATACTGCACTTCATCTATGATTACAGGAGGCTTATACTTAAGTAAAAAGCTTTTAGGATCTTCCTTCGCAAGCTGCCTTTCTCTAAAATCATCCAACGTGACATATCTTCTATTTTTTTCTGCTAATTGCTTCAAAACAGTAGTTTTTCCTACCTGTCTTGGCCCAGTAATTAGAACAACTGGAAAACTTTCATTCAGGTTTTTTATTTTCTCCTCAATATTCCTTTTCAAGTACATAAAAACGCCTCCTTCGACTAATGTAAACTCCAAGTTAATTATAGCCGACTCCCGTAGGAATGTCAAGTTCTGCTTTTTTATAGCATAATTATATCTTCCAAACTACGTTTAGGAACATGGTGTATTCCTTCTTTATCTCTCCAATACTCTACATCACTGCAATTTTTTATTTCTTCAATTACCACTTTTTCTTTCGGCCTGCCTAATGCTATTACCATTAAAACCTCGTACCGCTTTGAAATATTCAACTCTTTTTTCAACTTCTCCTTGTCAATTGCTGCAAACATACATCCACCCAAATCTTTTTCACAAGCGCCTAACAATATACTCTGCGCTGCTATACCATGATCCCACCAGCAATTTTTGCTAATTTCACTATCTCCTAAAMCAACTATATATGCAGCAGGTTTTTCCCCTTCTATAGGTCCATCCCAATCTTTTAAATACCCTGCCCATTTCAAGCACTCAAAAATAACGCTGTTTTTCCTTTGTTCATGAGATAGTATATATTTTAGAGATTGTAAATTTGCTCCAGAACCAGATAATCTCGCTAAATCAACTAATCCTAATAACGTCTCTCTTTTAATGCCTATCTCCTGATAAAACCTTCTGTACGAACGATTTTTAATAATTAATTCTCTTATCATATTTTCTCTCCTCTCATAGATAACGTAATGTCAAAAGTATTAAAAAACTGGGTCAACTGAAAAGCCGCTTTTCTACCCTCTGCCTCACGCAATTATCTACTCCCTTTAAAAGATTCATAAATATCTAACATAATTAAATCCATCAATTTTGATCTAAAACTCTCATCTCTAAGAATTTTACCGTAGAACTCCTGATTTTTTTCGTACTCCTGTGTGATATTTTCGTCAAAAGTTTTTTCAAATGCATATTTGAAATCACTATATGCATTGTTTTTTGCCTTTAATTCAAGGTCTGCACTTGCTCTAAGGCTAGATCTTATTTGATCAACTGCAAGTTTTTCAGAGCCTGAGAAATCTGTTCCAAAGCGTTCGTTTAATGTTTCTATGATAGTACTTAATAAGTCAGTTTCTACTTCTGCAGTAGTTCCTTCACCAATTACAATGTTTAATCCATCCCCTGCCTCTATAGGTATTTCACCCTCTGTTTTCTTTTCTAGTTTATAGTACTCTAAAAGCACTTTGTCTGTTATGTCAACAGCCGTAGGACTCTCTATATCAATTTTCTTGATTAGAAATCTAAGGTATACATTAAGTCTGTGTAGATCGGTGTCAACAATAGGGGCTATCTGTATAATTAAGTTATATAAACTAATGAATTTCTTTATTAAATTTCTAAAATCAATAGTTTCTTCCCTAGTAAAATCTTTCATTCTATTTACTGAATTATCAACACAATTATTCATAATACTGATACTTGTGCTTGTTTTTTTATCTTTATAAAATATGTCAGTAAATACTTCTACATCTTCTTTGCTTATAACTTGTTTGTCATATATTCTTCTCTCCATTGCATAAATTTCATTAGGCTCTATGTCATTTTCAAGCATAGTAGTTTCATAAAATGGTGCAAAAGATGCTAGCACGTCATCTGGATCATTCACAAAATCTAGAACAAATGTGTCTTCTTTTCCTGCTGATATTCTATTTAGCCTAGATAGTGTTTGCACTGCTTTTACTCCTGATAGTTTCTTATCTACGTACATTGTATGTAGTTTAGGTTGATCATATCCTGTTTGATATTTATTTGCAACAATAAGCACCTTAAACTCATCACTATCAAACTCTGCTGGCAATTTTGTATCTGCTAATCCATCATTCATTCCTCTTTCAGTAAAATCAAATTCATTATCTTTTACAGTTCCTGAAAATGAAACTAAAGTCTTTACTTCTGAATACCCTTTTCTTTTAATATAGTCGTCAAAAGCAAGTTTATATCTAACAGCATGTAGTCTAGATGCCGTTACAAGCATTGCCTTAGCTTGTCCACCAATCTTTTTCATTGTATGATTTCTAAAATGCTCAATTATAACTTCAATCTTTTGAGAGATATTATGTGGATGTAAACTAACGTATCGTACAATAGATTTAGTTGCTCTGCTTTTATCAAATGCAGGGTCTTCTTCAATTTTTTTGTTCACGTTATAATACATTTTATAAGTCATGTAGTATTTTAAGACATCCAAAATGAAACCCTCTTCAATTGCTTGTTTCATGCTGTATATGTGAAAAGGATAGTACTTTTCATCAGCTTGTTGAGAGCCAAATAGTCTTAATGTTGTTCCTTTAGGCGTTGCTGTAAAAGCAAAGAAACTGACATTAGATTTGTCTACAAACTTCTCTAGTTCTTCGTTTATTTTATCTTCTGCATCCTTTTCTTCTACGTCTTCCCTAGCTGCTTCAATTAGTGCTTCTTCTTGACTTAGAGATTCTCTTAAAGCCATTATATTTCTTCCAGAGGTTGATGAATGCGCCTCATCAATTACTATTGCATATTTTTTTCCCTTTGTTCCTGCTAGTTTGTCTAGTATGAAAGGGAATTTTTGAATTGTACTAATTATGATTTTTGTTCCTTTTTCAATTTCTTCTGCTAGTTGACTAGAACTGTCATCAATTTTAGCAACAAGTCCTACTTTATGCTCTAGCTGATAGATAGAATCTTGTAATTGTTTGTCTAATACTTTTCTGTCTGTTATAACGATGACGCCATTAAAAATAATATTATCGTCCTTATCATGTAATGATGCTAATCTATGTGCAATCCATGTTATAGAGTTAGTCTTGCCTGAGCCTGCTGAATGTTGTATAAGGTATTTATTACCTGCCCCATTAGTTTTGGCATGATTAATAACCTTCCTCACACAATCTAATTGATGGTATCTTGGGAAAATGACAGTTTCTTTTATGTACGTATCGCCGTTTTCTTTTTCTCTTTCTTTCTTTTCTACATAAGTAAATTTATGAATAATTTCAAGAAGAGAGTCTTTTTTTAGTACTTCTTCCCATAAATAATGCGTTTGCAGTTTTCCTTTTACAGTTCTACCTGTGCGTGTACGCACGCAGACAGGCGGATTCCCTGCAGAGCCATTGTTTCCTTTATTAAATGGCAGAAAAATGGTGCTTTCTCCATTTAATCTAGTGGTTATATATGCTTCTTCTGTGTCTACTGCAAAATTAACAATTGCTCTTTCTTTAAACTTAAATATTTTTTCTGTTTCACTTCTATCCTGTTTATACTGCCTAATCGCATTTTTGTAAGTTTGTCCTGTAAAAGTATTTTTAAGTTCCATAGTAATAATTGGTATTCCGTTAATAAATATAACTAGGTCTATTCTCTTTTTTTCTTTTTTTTCATATACCAATTCTTCTACTACAGATAAAATATTATTTCTATATAAGCTATATTGATCTGGGTTTAGTTTAGTAGCAGGCTTAAAGTATGCAAGTTGCAGTTTTACACCATAATCCTTTACCCCTCGCTTAATTACATCAATTGAACCTCTCTCCCTTAAGTTCTTGTCAATATTAGATATTACTTTATTATGATAGTTGGTTTTATATATTCCTTTTAATCTATTCATTTCTTTTTCTTGTGTTTTTTCTAAAAATGAAAATAATTTATCTTCATCAATTGCATATTCAGCATTATATCCATTATTAAATGATTCTACGTAGCCATTTTCATTAATTAAATATTCTTTGATTAATGTTTGAAATGATTTCTCTTTTAATATTTCTGGTGTGATTGGTGTTATCATTGCAGTTCCCCCTCAATTATTTTCCAATCTCTAAGGTCTATTTTTCCTGTTACTGCTTCGGAGATTAGGGATTGCTTGGCTTGTTTCAATTTTCGGATTTGGTTATTGATGTTTATAATAATTTTTGCTTGTTCATTAATGTATGATCTAATATATTTCGATATTTTCTCTTGCTCTTCTATATTTGGAATGCAAACTTGTAAATTCACAAATCCAAAAATCCCAATTCCATATCTTGTTACTCCATTTGCAACAGTTTCAAAATAATTACGTGCTCCAGTACTCATTAATTGGTAATAAACATATAAATCTATGCTCCCCTTTATATCTCTAATTAAAGTTAGGTGATATCCACACACTAAGTTTTCAACACAGCCATCTATATAGCTAGCAATAGCGATATCATCAGGAGACTCAGAATCCTTAGTTAAAACAATATCGCCTTTTTTTAGAGTGAATTTCTTTATCTGAGAAATTGTCGCTGTTGCTTTCATAAAAGCTAAATCATCCGTAATGTAATCATTGTAATACACATCTCTATAATTACATAGTCGGACTCTCTTCTCTCCTTTCATAGTTTTTTTATCAACATTGCTCGGATAACACTCTGCGATATGCTTTATTTTCTTAACAGCCCAATCCCTTGGAATCATCCCCAACCATTCAACACCACTATCTTTCATCTCAGATAAATCTCTTGGGACTAATTTCCCATCAACAATTTTAACTTTGCCTGTAACTACTTCTGATATTAGGCTTTTTTTAGCTTCTTCTAGTTTTTTTATTAATTGCTCTTTTTTGGAGATTATAGAATCGAACTGGGTTGTTTTTAGGTCTAGGAAGTTGGCGATTTTTTTTTGTTGGTTGAATGATGCTAGCAGTACTGGTAACATCTTCAATAACTTTTGGCTTAAATTTGCTCTAGTAATTGAATTGTCATTTCTAATAAGATGTTCACGAGCTGCTTGACTTCTAAAATAATATTTCATGCATTCAGGATAATACTGGCTTAAGCTATGCGGTCTAAATCGAATACTAAATCCATTATAAGTTGCATTTGATATATCTTTTATGCACATTGAAGCTATCCCCAGTTCTTCAATTGTCTCAGATGAGCCTGTGAAAAACGCATCCCCACGTAAAACGCTAAAATTTTCTCTATCCGCTTCAGTTGAGTCAACTAAATCAGGATATGTTTCCTCAACAACAAGATTTTTATAGATATTTTTATAACTGATGAATGGATAGCCATGTCCAAAATCTTTTGGTTTTTTATTACCTAATCCTGATTTTGTAAATCCAATATATTTCAAGTTTCTTATTTCCCAATCTCTAGGAATTCCGCCAATCCACTCAACACCGCTATCCTTCATCTCTCCCGCTTTTCTATATTTAATCATTATCCACAGCCCCTAACACTTCTTTTTTAAACTCTTCGACTGTAGGTAAACTTCCTATTAATTTGCTTGGAAGTTCTTTAGTTAGTTTATATTCCGCCACGCCCATTGGTTTATCAAGTCCACGGAGTGCATATTCAACCTCAAATTTATCTTTACTCGCACATAGAATAATACCGATAGACTGATTTTCATCCCCTTCTTTTACAAAATCATCGAGTATGTTTAGATATAGGTTCATCTTTCCTGCGTATTCTGCTTTAAACTCTCCAATCTTTAGTTCAAATGCTACAAGGCATTTAAGTTTACGGTGATAAAATAGCAAGTCTATATAATAATCTTTAGTCAGAGATGATATCTTATATTGATTTCCTATAAATGCAAAACCATATCCCAATTCTAGAATCAACTCTTTTACTTTCCCAACCATTTTCAACTCTAATTCTTTCTCAAAAATCGGTTTCGTAAGGTTGAGAAAATCGAGCATATACACGTCTTTCATAGTTTGATCTGCTTGTTCTGCATAATGCGCAGGTAAAGCAGTATTGAAATTATGTTGTTTTTCAGTCAACACATGATGTTGGTAGGCATTTCCTTTTATTTGAATCCCTAATGTGTTTCTCGTCCAACCATTTTCAATGGTTGCATTAATGTAATATGTTCTTTCGTTTTTATTGTTTATCTTGTTCATTATCAACAAATTATGTCCCCATGGAATTTCTGCGACAAGTTGTCGCAGAATTGCATCATCCTTATATTCCACATAAAAACGGCGCATATCCCATAAATTCCTAGCAGAATAACCTCTTATATTATCAAATTCGCATTCTAAATCCTTGGAAAGCATTTCTACAACTGATTTTCCCCAGCCAAAAATTTTTTGCCTTTCAGTAATCTCTCTGCCAAGATTCCAATATAGCGTTATTAGTTCTTTATTTACTGCTTTTGATGCTCTAATTCTTGCTGATACAATTTGCTTTTTTACAACTTCAAGTAGTTCAATGTAGTCATTTCTGTTATTCTCAAAATCTACCGTTGTTAGAGGCTCTTTGTTTTTATCACCCATCAACCAATCACCTTCTTAATCTCTTCTTGTATTTCTTTTTCTAATTCTGCAATTTCAAGCATTATTTCTTTAAAAGGTCTTAGTTTTTCGTATTTATAGAAGTATCTTGTAAATGGTATTTCGTAACCTATTTTTGTTTTTGCGTGATCTATCCAAAATTCATTAACATGCGGTTTTACTTCTTTTTCTACATAATCTAAAATGTTTTGTTTTTCCTTTTTTATATGCTTTGTTGTGTCCCCTAAATATTCCTCTACATCTATTGATAGAGGGATTGATTCTGTATCTCTTAATGTGGTATCTGCTTCTTTTTTTCCTCTGCTTTTACAATAGTCTGCCGCCACGTCTCTTTCAGATAATGCCATTAATACTGCTTTATGTTCTGCATTTGAAAGATTTAGTTCGCTTAGTATTTTTTTAAGCTCTTTATCAAAGTTTTCTCTATTTTTATTTATTTTATCATTTATATTTTCTTTTAGTTTATTAATTATTTCTTCTTGTAGTTTCTTGCCTTCTTGCAGTTTTTCTAATAGAGCTTGTTCTTTTTTGTTAATTGTCTGTTTTTCTTTTTTAAGATTTAGTTCTTCAAATTTATCTTCGTCAAATAGTTTTGAGAAAGCCGTTTCTGTATAAAGGTTTTCAATTCTATCTTCTGATATTTTAAAGTTTAGTTTTAGTGGTCTTTCAATTGTAACTTTTAGAAATCCAAATTCTTTGTTAGCAAAAATTTTACAGTATTCATTTTCTTTAAAATCCCCATAAATACGTGTAATTTCTTTGATGTTTTCTTCACTTATTTCATTTCTTTTCTTTCCTAATGATTTTCTCATTTTCCTAGAGAACTTTGTAGCGTCTACTAATTGTATTTTTCCTTTTCTAATTGCACCATTTTTAATCAAATCTTCGTTTTTTCTATTTGTTAGAATCCATACGTAAGTAGCAATCCCTGTGTTGTAGAATAAATCTGTAGGCAGAGCAATAATTCCTTCTAGAAGATCGTTTTCTATAACCCATCTTCTAATTTCTGACTCGCCAGAGCCAGCGTCACCTGTAAATAGTGGCGACCCATTAAACACCATTGCCATTCTTGATCCTTTTTCATCGTTATTCATTTTAGACAACATATGCTGAAGAAAAAGAAGTGACCCATCTGAAGTTCTAGGAAGTCCTGCATCAAAACGACTATTTGTTCCATAATCATTTATCTCTTTTTCAATGAATCCTTTATCTTTTTTCCAGTCCACTCCAAAAGGTGGATTCATAAGTGCATATCTTACTTTCAAGTCTCTATGCCCGTCTTCTGTAAAGGAGTTTCCAGATACAATGTTTTTTTCTTGTTGCCCCTTTATTAATATATCTGCCTTGCATATTGCATAAGATTGATTGTTTATCTCTTGTCCAAAAACCTCTACTTGCGCTCCTGTATTTAGATTTTTAATATATTCTGTTGCAACAGAAAGCATGCCACCAGTTCCGCAAGCAAAATCTCCAACAGTAAAAATGCTACCTGGAATTGTTAGTTCTTTTTCCTTGCCTGCAAAAATCAAGTTAACCATAAGTTTTATTACTTCTCTTGGTGTGTAATGGTCTCCTGCTTCTGCATTTTCTGAAAACCTTCTTATTAATTCTTCAAATATATATCCCATTTCTTGATTTGAAACTTTATCTGGATGAAAGTCAATACCGTCGAATTCTTTTATTACTAAGAACAACAGGTTGTTATCGTCAAGCTTTTTAATTTCTTTCTCAAATTCAAAATTCTCAATTATTTCTCGTATATTCGAAGAAAACCCTTGTATGTAACTTTCAAAATTAGCTCTTATATTATCTGCATCATCTAATAGTTTTTCAAAGTCAAATTGTGATTTGTTAGAGAACCCATACCCTGCCGTTTTATTTAATATCATTTCTATATCAACTGTCTTTGCCTTTTCTAGTACTTCCTTTTTTGTGTTTTCTAATAAACAATCAAAACGCCTAAGTACTACCATTGGCAATATAACATCTCCGTATTTTTCTGGTTTATATGGACCTCTTAAAAGTTCTGCAATTTTCCATATAAAATTTACTTTCCCATTAAAGTTTTGCATTCTTCTTCCCCTTTGTCTATAAGTTTTTTATGTATTGCTGCTCTGTATAATCTTTCTACAAAACAGTTGAAATCCCTTTACTTTTTTTACTTATATTTAGTTTAGACAAAAAAATACAGGCTTGCATTTCCACCTTCTCATGTGAGTTAGGTTAAAATGAAAGCACAGCCTGTTACTGCGTTATTTCGAACACTGCATTTGCGTGTCGATTCAAAAAATACTCTTGTAAAAAAGAGCTTTATGTAATAAAATGATAGTAATAATTATAGTTTTGTGGTTGCATCAGTGACAGCAAAACTTGAAGGGGAAATGCATAATGAGATTAACCACTCTATTATTATACAAGTGGAATTCATGAATGAGTTAGAGAGAAAAGCATATTGGTTAGAACTGGCAAGCTACGATTTGGAAACAGCAGAGTCCATGTTAAAAACGAAAAGATATTTATATATAGGCTTCATAGAATCGTGGCAAGGAAACCACCCTTGCTTGTCCGGGTGGAGGAATTGCCACTTGCCAATAGGCAAAAATCTTTTTCTTTTACCACTTGTATATTTTCATTAGGCATGCTACAATTAACACATTAATGAAAGGTGGTGGTAATCATGGAATTAACTATAACTGCTAAAATAAGAATATATCCAAGTGATAATCAAATAATTGTTCTTAAAGATACTATGCATAAGATTATAAAAGCACTTAATTGTACTTCTGGATATATATATAGCAATAATTGTTTAGTGCAAAGGGAAATCCATGATAACCTATATTACCACCTTAGAAGTTCTTTTGGTTTAAAATCTCAAATGTCAGCAAGTGTAATAAGGGCTAGTATTGCTAAATACAAGTCTGCTAAAACAAACGGTCATGACTTTAATTTAATCAATTTTAAACAACTAGAGTATGATCTTGTGTCAAATAGAGATTATTCTCTAAATAAAGATAAGTTTTCTATTAACAGCTTACAAGGTAGATTACATATCCCTTACGAAACTAAAGGTATGCAAAAATATTTTGATGGCACTTATAAATTTGGCACAGCTAAACTTGTTAACAAATACGGGAAATATTTTTTGCATATACCTGTTACTAAAGAGTATGAAGAATGCAAACTTGATGATATCAACCAAGTTGTTGGAGTAGATTTGGGTATTAATTTTTTAGCTACTGTATACGATAGTAGTAACCAAACTATTTTCTTTAATGGCAAAAAAATTAAATTTAAAAGAGCTAAGAACAAATCTTTAAGGAAAGAGTTACAAAAAAGGCAAACTCCTTCTGCAAGGAAAAGACTTAAAGCCATTGGTCAAAGAGAAAACCGTTGGATGAATGATGTAAATCATTCTGTCACTAAGGCACTCATTGATAAATATGGCAAAAACACTTTGTTTGTTCTTGAAGATTTAACAGGGATTAGAAATGCTACTAAAAAAGTAAGAGTTAATAACAGATATGTTTCTGTGTCTTGGGCTTTTTACCAATTTAGAGTTATTCTTGAGTATAAGGCTAAAATGAACGGGTGTAGGGTAATTGTAGTTGACCCTAGGTATACATCTCAAACTTGCCCTAAATGCGGGCATATTGCAAAGGCTAATAGAAACAAGAAAAAACATACTTTCTGTTGTAAAAATTGCACTTATACTTCTAATGATGACAGAATAGGTGCTATGAATCTTTGGAGGAAGGGAATTGAATATATTTCCAAAGAAACAATAGAGATATAGTCCCTATTGTTGGGTAGCCTGTCAACCTGCCCCAATGTTCCAACCCGTAAGGTTAATATCCTATGAATAATGGTAGGAGACATTTTAAATGTTGGTAGTACTACTTGGTTAGGAACAAGCCACCGTTGCTTGTCTCGGTGGTAGTTGACGTGTCATCAATCAATAGAGAAAGTTTTGAAAGCCTATTATGTGGTGATGAAACATGATAATCCCCCATACACTCATAAACTAATTATATTGGCGAAACAGACAAATATTTATGAAGATTTCAGTGAGAAGCAAAAAGATTTGATAGACTTGTTAGAGCCACTGAATATTGAAGCGAGATATCCAAGAGATAAAGAGGGAATTATGAAATCGCTAGATTTTACGAGGAGCAAAAGCATTTTAGTAAAGACAGAGGAGTTGTTTTTATGGATCAAAGAGAAATTTTAAGTGTAGCAATGGAGTATTCAGAATTGATTCTTGCCGACTTTGATGTTGTTAAGATTATTTTGTTTGGCTCTTACGCCAGGGGGACGGCAACAGAAAGTAGCGATATTGACATTGCTATAATTGTAAAAGAGTTAAAAGAGGATTTTTTAAGTTCGGAAGCAAAATTGTACAAGCTAAGAAGAAAAGTTGATGATAGAATTGAACCATTACTTTTTGAAGTAGGAAATGATAGAAGCGGATTCTTGAGTGAAATCGCAAAAACAGGGAAAGTTCTATATCCTGCATAAGACACAATCTAGTAGGAGGTAATTAATTAGTTAGTTTAATTACCTTCCTCTCACACCACCAGAGCATACGGTTCCGTACTCGGCGGTTCATTAAGACAATCTTACTTTCTGATACTGGGAAGATAGACTCTTAAAACCATAACGAATTAATTTGTCATTCGTTATGGTTCTGTTTAAGATTGGGCTGTTGGATATCCTACAGTAGCCTTTTCTTGTATTCGCGTATTGCCATGCTTGGTATTTGTCTAGACCTAGTTTCTTTAGGTTTCTAAATCGTGCTCTGACTTTCTTCCACGTTTTCCAAATACAGGCTCTTATCCTTCTGCCAATCTATTCATCTAATCCCTTGAGTCTTGTCTTCATGTCTGCTAGTTTGTGTGAGTCATGGGGGGCAGGTTTTCTGCCCAAGTCGTTATAAAAAGCTAAGGATTTAGCCCCTAGCTTTTCACTTAAACAAATTTTTATTCTTATAGACATTACTATCAATGAGTTGTAAAACCATATTTATTTATTTAATATTATAAAATACATCTTCGCCTTTATATTGAGCTACTTTGCCTAATGCATCTTCAATTCTAAGTAGTTGATTATATTTTGCAACTCTATCTGTTCTTGCAGGTGCTCCAGTTTTTATTTGTCCTGAATTTACTGCTACTGCTACGTCTGCAATAGTTGTGTCTTCAGTTTCACCTGAACGATGAGAAATAACTGTTGTATATCCTGCTCTTTTAGCCATTTCTATCGTGTCTAATGTTTCTGTAATTGTTCCTATTTGGTTTAGTTTAACTAAAATAGAGTTTGCTGTTTTGTTATCAATCCCTCTTTTTAGTCTAACAGTATTCGTTACAAATAAATCGTCTCCTACTATTTGGATTCTCTCGCCTAATCTATCAGTCATCAGCTTCCAACCATCCCAATCTTCTTCGTCATGACCATCTTCAATTGATATAATTGGATATTTTTCTACAAGTCCTTCGTAATAGTCTACCATTTCTTTTGAAGTTTTAGTTACACCTTCACCTGTTAATTCGTATACTTTTTTATCTGCATTATAGAATTCTGTAGCTGCGCAGTCTAAAGCTAATTTAATGTCAATTCCTGGTTTGTACCCAGCTAACTCAATTGCTTCAACAATCATTTTCAATGCTTCTTCGTTTGACGCTAAGTTTGGTGCAAATCCGCCTTCGTCTCCTACACCTGTTGCTAATCCTTTGCTTTTTAGTACTTTTTTCAAGTTGTGATATATTTCAACACCCATTCTTAATCCTTCTTTGTAGGATTTCGCTCCAACTGGCATAATCATAAACTCTTGAATATCTACGTTATTATCTGCATGAGATCCGCCATTTAAAATATTTAACATTGGAACTGGCAATTGTTTTGCGTTTACTCCACCAAGGTATTGATATAGTGGTAAACCTAAAGATTCAGCAGCAGCATTTGCAACAGCTATAGAAACTCCTAGTATCGCATTAGCACCTAGTTTTGCTTTGTTTTCTGTCCCATCTAGTTCTATCATAGTTTGGTCTATTCCTACTTGATCAGTCGCATCAAAACCTATAATTTCTGGTGCTATTACATCATTTATATTTGCAACAGCTTTTAGTACACCTTTTCCTAGATATCTTTCTTTGTCACCATCTCTAAGTTCAACTGCTTCAAAAGCTCCTGTTGATGCTCCCGAAGGTACAATAGCTGTTCCAAGTTCTCCACTATCTAAGTATACTTCTACCTCAATTGTTGGATTTCCTCKTGAATCTAATATTTCTCTTGCGTAAATTTCAGTAATAGTACTCATTTTTTTATTTCTCCTCTCACTATCTTTTTAGTAGGCTAAGCCCCGTCATTTCTTTTGGTACATCTATATCCATTAATTCTAAAAAAGTTGGTGCTAWGTCGCAAAGCTTTCCATCTTCTCTTAGCATATATTCGCCTTCTGCAACTAAAATACAAGGAACTAAGTTCGTTGTATGTGCAGTCATTACTTCATTTGTATCCTCGTTAATAAGTTGTTCAGAATTCCCATGATCTGAAATTACAATTGCCTTGCCATCTTTTGCTACTACCATATCAATTACTTTTCCTAAACATTCATCTACAACTTCTAATGCTTTTACTGTTGCGTCAAATACACCTGTATGACCAACCATGTCCGGATTAGCAAAATTCACTACGATAAAATCATGTTCATCTTTTCTAATCTCTTTTAGCAGTTCATCTGTGACTTCATATGCGCTCATTTCTGGCTTTAAGTCATAGGTGTCAACTTTGGGTGATGAAATCAACTTCCTAACTTCATTACGATTTGGCTCTTCAATGCCTCCATTAAAGAAATATGTAACATGTGCATATTTTTCAGTTTCGGCAATTCTCAACTGTYTCATTCCTAAGTTGCTAAGATACTCACCTAGTGTGTTTTCAAGCTTCTCAGCTCTATATGCCACATTTACGTTTTTTATGGATGCATCGTACACTGTCATCGTCACGTAATGAAGTGCTAAGTCGCTAGATTTTCTATCAAAGTCTGAAAAATCTTTGTCTACTAATGCTCTTGTTATTTCCCTAGCTCTGTCTGGTCTAAAATTATAGAAAATAACAGAGTCTCCATGCTCAATCGCTAAGTTTGTATCCGTTTCAATAACTGTAGGAATCACAAACTCGTCGTTTTCGCCAGCTTCATATGCATTTTTCACTGCTTCTAGCGCATTATTCACTCTACGTCCTTTGCCATGAACTAAAGCGTTAAAAGCTTTCTCGACTCTATCCCAACGCTTGTCTCTGTCCATTGCATAATATCTTCCCGAAACTGTAGCAATTACTCCTACACCTATTTCTCCAATTTTTTTCTCTAGCTCAGCAATGTATGTAATAGCACTTCTAGGTGGCGTGTCTCTTCCATCTAGAAAACAATGCACTACTACTTTTTCTTTTGACAAGCCTTTTTGTTTAGCTAATTTTAACAGGGCGTATAAATGTTCTAGATGACTGTGTACTCCGCCATCAGAAGTTAACCCCAATAAATGTAGTTTCTTATTGTTCATTTTTGCGTTTTCAATTGCTTTTATGAATTCTTCTTTTTTCTCAAAATTGCCTTCTCTAATTTCTTTTGAAATTCTTGTTAGCTCTTGATAAACAACCCGCCCTGCACCAATGTTAAGGTGCCCTACTTCTGAGTTTCCCATTTGTCCTTCGGGTAGTCCAACTGCCAACCCACTAGCTTGTAATTTAGTGGATAGGTATTTGCTTTGTAATAAATCAAAATTAGGCATTTCAGCAGATTTAACTGCATTGCCTATACTTGATTCACGCAGCCCTAGTCCATCTAATATTATTAATACTGTCGGTTTTTTCATAAAGAAAATCTCCTTTTACACTCTAAAAATTCACTATTGCTAAGAATGATTCTGCATCTAAGCTCGCTCCACCAACAAGTGCACCATCAATGTCATACTCATTCATTATTTCAGTTGCATTGTTTGGTTTAACGCTTCCACCGTACTGAATTCTAACTGCATCTGAAACTTTTTCTCCGTATTTATTGTCGATAATTCCACGTATGAAACTCACAACATCATTCGCATCTTTAGACGAAGCTGTTTTACCTGTTCCAATTGCCCATATAGGTTCGTACGCTATAACCATTTCCAACATATCTTCAGGTTTTACGCCATCTAAGCAAGCTGTAACTTGTTTTTTTACAACATCATGCGTTCTTCCTTCTTCTCTTTCTTCTAAGGTTTCTCCTACGCATAATATTGGTCTAATTTTCTTTTCAATGGCTTTTTTGATTTTCTTATTAACCTCTTCATCTGTTTCGCCAAATATTTGTCTTCTTTCAGAATGCCCTAAAATAACGTAGTCTACTCCAATATCATTTAACATATCAGCGGAAATTTCACCTGTGAAAGCACCACTATCAGCCCAATGCATGTTTTGCGCCCCAATTTTCACTTTGCTTCCTGCTATAGCTTTCTTTATTTCGCTAATGTAAATAGCCGGACAACACACAACTATTTCTACATCTGTTTTTGTAGATTCACTTTTTATTTTCTCTACTAGCTTTGTTGCATTTTCTAAGTTCATATTCATTTTCCAATTTCCTGCAATAATAGGTATTCTCATTTTTATCCTCCTAATCTACTTACTCTCCAATATATCAATTCCAGGCAAAATTTTACCTTCAAATAGTTCTAATGATGCTCCGCCACCTGTCGATATATGTGTCATTTTTTCAGCATATCCTAATTGCTCTACAGCTGCTGCACTATCTCCACCACCTATAATAGTAGTTCCATCACATAAAGACAGCAAATGTGCAACTTTCCTTGTTCCTTCTGCAAAAGCCGGTATCTCAAACACTCCCATAGGACCGTTCCAAATTACAGTTTTAGCTGAGAGAATAATGTCTTCAAATAACTTTACAGTTTCTTCTCCTATGTCAACGCCTATCCAACCTTTTGGCATTTTTTTGATGTCAACGGTTTTATAATTTGCTCCTTCTTTAAATTCGTCTGCAATTACCGTATCCACTGGCAATATAAGGTGAACTCCCTTTTCTCTAGCAGTTCTAATTAGTTCTAGCGCCAAATCCATTTTTTCTTCTTCTAATAATGAATTTCCAATCTCATATCCTTGTGCTTTAATAAATGTATAAGCCATTCCACCACCAATAATTAGCACTTGGACTTTGTCTAGTAGGTTCTTTATTACACCAATTTTATCAGAAACTTTGGCTCCTCCTAAAATGGCTACAAATGGTTGCTCTGGTTTTTCAACTGCTGTTCCCATAATCGTTATTTCTTTTTCAATTAACAAACCCATTGCTGATGGCAAGTAATTTGCTATTCCAGTTGTAGAACAATGTGCTCTGTGGGCCGTTCCGAAAGCGTCGTTTATAAAAACATCACCTAAGGAGGCAAGTTCTTTTGAGAAATTTTCAATATTTTTTGTTTCTTCTTTTCTATACCTCACGTTTTGAAGCATCATTATTTCTCCAAAGTTTAAATTAGCAGCCATCTGCTTTGCATTCTCACCTACTACGTCACTGTCATCAGCAAAAAAAACTTCTTTACCAACAAGTTCAGCAATTCTTTTAGCAATTGGCGCTAAGGAAAATTCAGGTTTTGCCTCTCCCTTTGGTCTCCCTAAATGCGACATCAAAATTATTGATGCGCCATTCTCAAGTAAGTAATTAATAGTAGGTAATGCTCCTTTGATTCTCAAATCGTCAGTTATATTTCCTTCTTTGTCCATAGGAACATTAAAGTCGCAACGCATAATTATTTTTTTTCCTGAAACATCTACATCTCTTACGGTTTTCTTGTTTAAGATTGACATATTACCCTCCTTTGTTTAGTAGTATAACTAAAAAACTGAAGCTAACCCAGCCAGTAGCATCACTACACAGCTGGATTGCTTCGTCTATCTACAGTCCTTTTTCAACAATATATGATACTAGGTCTATTACTCTTACTGAATAACCCCATTCGTTATCATACCAAGCAATTATTTTAAGCATATTCCCGTCCATAACATCAGTTGCTAATCCGTCAATAATTGAAGAACGAGGATCTTGTCTATAATCCATTGATACTAAAGGCTCATCAGAATATCCTAATATCCCATTTAACTCACCTTTTGCTGCATCTTCAAAGGCTTTGTTAACTTCTTCAATCGAAGTGTTTTTTTCTACTTCAACAACTAAGTCAACAACCGAAACTGTAGGTGTTGGTACTCTCATAGCCATCCCTGTAAATTTGCCTTTTAATTGAGGTAACACTAATGAAACAGCAGCTGCAGCACCAGTAGTTGTTGGTATAATCGACTCAGCAGCAGCACGTGATCTTCTTAAATCTTTATGCGGTGCATCAAGTGTGTTTTGATCGTTAGTATACGCATGAATTGTTGTCATTAGACCTCTTTTGATACCAAATTTCTCATCAATAACTTTAGCAAAAGGCGCTAAACAATTTGTTGTGCAAGATGCATTAGATATTATATGATGGTTTTTCGCATCATAATCTTTTTCATTTACTCCTAATACTATTGTGATATCTTCACCTTTAGTTGGTGCAGTAATAATGACTTTCTTTGCTCCAGCTCTTACATGCTTCATAGCAGTTTCTTTTGTTCTAAAAATACCTGTAGCTTCTATTACAATATCAACGCCTAGTTTCGCCCACGGTAAATTTTCTGGATCTCTTTCAGCAAATATTTTTATCTCTTTGCCATTTACAATAAGAGCATCTTCTTTAGCTTCTACTGTTCCATTAAACTTTCCGTACAAGCTATCATACTTAAGTAAGTGTGCCAGAGTCGCTGGGTCAGTCAAATCATTTATCGCCACTATTTCCCAGTCTCTTTGTTCTTCAACTGCAATTTTAAACGCATTTCTTCCGATTCTACCAAAACCATTAATAGCTACTTTAATACTCATTTTTATTCCTCCTAGTTTTTACGTGCTTATATTTATTATTTCTCTGGCTGCCCCTTCATCAGTTACAAGAATCATATTCTTGTTTAACTTAGAAATAGCCATAATTGCCTCAGCTTTTTTAACTCCACCTGCAGTACCTATAACACATGGAGTTTTAACAAAATCATTTAAACTTATCCCTATTGTATTCATTTCATAAACGATTTCACCTTCTTTATTGAAAAAATAGCCAAATGCTTCAGCTACAGCATTTTTATTTTGTAACTTTAAAAGGATTTCCTTTGAAAGTTCTCTTTCTCTTGCCATTTTATCTGCCCTACCTATTCCAAACAAAAGCAAGTTAGCTTTCTTTACCTTACTTATTATCTCTTTAATCTTTGGGTCATGCAAAATGCTTGCAAGCGCCTCGTCACACAGCGTGTCCGATACATGCAACAAATGATATTTTCCATTCAAATTATTTGCTATTTCTGCAGCGATTGTATTAGCTTGATTCTCAACATTTTTTCCTAACCCACCTCTAGCAGGAACAACAACTATATTCTTTGTTTTAGTCGTCTTACTTATTCCTTGTGCTACAGTAGACATAGTTGAGCCACCTGTTACAGCAATAATATCATTATCACTAATCACTTTCTCTATAACCTTCGACGCCTTCTTGCCTATATCATCTATTACGTATTCGTCTTCTTCAATATTTCCAGGAACAATAATTACCTCTTTTATTCCTAGTAATCTACTTATTTTTCTCTCTAGTTCACTTATACCACGAATTACATAAATAAAACTTTTTAATTTTTCTATTATATTAATTCCTTCATATGTTATGCACATTCCAGCAGTGGTTACTTCAACTAGATTCTCTGATTTTAGAAAATCTATTTCTGTTCTAACTGCTCTCTCGCCCATCTTCAAGGTGTTCGCTAAACTTCTTCTCCCAATTGGATGGAGCATAGCTACAGTTCTTAGAATATCATATCTTTTCTCTAACAACTCAAATATTTCTGGAACTATTATTTTTTGAACATTTATTAAATCTTCCATCTATGTAGCCTCCTGGGCAAATAAAGTCCCTGCTAATGTGTTTGCGTCCCACTAAACATAAAAAAACTCACCACTCTTTACTAGTATATATTATTTCTTTTATATAAGCAACTGCTTTTTTAAAAAAACAAACTTCAATAGCACCCCCCAAAAAAGCATGTTGACAAACTATAACATCAGTATATAATACAAATGAAGGTGTTCACTTCAACCCTTTAAATTAACCCAGTTATCTAAACGCAAAGCACTAACACGCTCGAATTCACGAAAATTATTGGTAACCAGTATCAACCCTTCACTCCTGGCATGACCAGAAATATGCAAATCGTTGACACCAATCGTCATTCCCTGGCGTTCCAAATCGGCACGTATATCGCCATAATGCGCAGCTGCTTTAGTAGCGTATTCCAACACCTCTAATCGAGACACAAAATCTTCAACTTGACGTAAATTATCTTCCTTTCGAGCGCTTTTTTCAGCACCATGGAGTAGCTCAGCTAAGGTAATCGAACTAATACACATTTGTCCTACATGGCGATTAAATAATTTCAAAGCCGCGATGGGTTTACGCTTAATAACATAAATAACAATGT
>NVVX01000002.1 GCA_002733545.1 Alkaliphilus sp. | reverse complement strand
AAGTGTTACCAGTTGGACTATCAAGCAAAATAGAATCGTTTGATATAGAGCAATTGAGAAAAATAAGAGATAATATTTTTGAGATTAGTTCGCTTAAGGATGTTGAAAAATATGTGAATTAGAAAAAAATGGGCTACTTCGGTGGGAAGAGCATTTTTGATTGTTTTGTAAAAGCAAGTCTTTCGTCAGTGGTTATGGGAGTTGTTGTGTTCTTTCTGTTACAGTTCAGAGGTAAATCTTTAAAAGTATAGTATGCATGATGTAATTTTGAGATTTTAGAGAAGAAAAAAGAGTGTGAAATTCATGAGTTTGATGAATAATTAATAGAGGTGAAAAAGAGCAAAACACGCACTAAATAAACGCCTAAATACGTTTAAAACACTTGACTTTAAAGGGTTCTTTTGATACAATAATAGCATCAAAAAATAGAGAGTTGGAGTGCTTCTATGGGCGCAAATTATCAAAAGAAATTTGAAAAAGATTATCAAGCTTTGTGGGATAAATTAAATAGCATTACGGCTGAAAATAAGGTTATTATCAATAAAGTAAAAGATCAGCAAACATTGCAGGATAAAGTAGATGATGTTTTAACTGAGAATAAAATTTTAATTAGCAAAGTAGATAAGCTTACTGGGGAAATTAAAATCCTTAAGGCAGACAATACAAAGCTACAAGGAGAAGTTTCACGCCTTAAAAACCAAATCAATAAAGACAGTTCTAACTCAGGCAAACCGCCAAGCTCTAACGGTTTTAAAAAAGCAGTGCAAAGCAACAGAAAAAAATCTACAAAGAAACAAGGCGGGCAAAAAGGTTATGAAGGGTCATAAAGGGTCACCACCTGTTGAAAAACCTGATATTGTAATAATACACAAACAGGAAAAATGTGATTGTGGACACTCGCTTGATTATGGAGACTATAAATCCAAGCAAGAATTTAATATAAAAGTTGTTGCTGAAGTTGTTGAGCATAAATATTACGACGGAGTATGTCCAAAGTGTAAAAGGATTCATAGACAAATAATACCTCGAGAATTAAACAACCCTGCAAACTATGGTGCTAGTATAAAGAGTTTCATTACATTTTTAAACAATCAAGGCGTTGTTTCTATTGACAGAAGCAGTGAATTTCTTGAGCTTATTACAGATATGGGCTAGCAAATGCTGAATGTAATGTGCATATAGCACGTTATTTAAAAACCATATCTACGATGACAACTCATAAATGGGCCGATAATTTCTTAGACTTCTTCTGCAAAATAAAAAAACTTAAAGAAGGTAGAGCGAATGCTGGCTATAGTAGTTTTGATGCGCATGAACTAGCTGCCATAGCTACAAAATATGATGACATCTTGAAATTAGCTGAAAGTGAGCATGAAAAAGCCAATAATCCTAGAGTTACCCGCGCAATCAAACTTGCGAAGTTGCGCTACAGAAAATATTGAAACCCAAAATATACATGTCAGGAAAACGCGTATGTTTTGGGTTTCTTAAGGACTTACCTCTGAACTGTAACGAGTTGACAAATACAAAACTTTTTTAAAGACAATATTATTGCATTCGAAGTAAGAATATGATAAAATGCACTTAAAAGTCCGCTTTCAAAATTAAAAGCGGACTAGGAGGTGCAAAATGATTAAAATTGATAAACTAAGAAATGAGTATCAAAAGCTTGGAGGCGTACTTAGAACATCAGAGCTCAATGCGTTAGGACTTTCTAGTCGACAAATAAAAAAACTGGTAGAGGTAGATGTGATTACAAAAATTAAACGCGGTTTTTACGAGTTAACTGATGAAATGCCTCAAGAAGAAGTTGTTATAGCACGACTGTTTCCACATGCTGTAATTTTTCTTGAAAGTGCTTTGCTGTACTATGGATATACAGATAGAATTCCTTTAGCATGGCAACTAGCAGTTGATAAAGATAGTAAGAAAACACAGTATGATATTGACTATCCTCTTATAGAGCCATATTATCTTGAATCCAAGTTTATAGAGATTGGAGTAGATAAAAAAGAAATAGATTGGGTAACGGTTAGAATATACGATCGTGACCGGACCATATGTGATGTTCTAAGGTATGAGAATAAACTAGAAAGAGAAGTATTTAGCAATGCAATCAAACGTTATATAAAAGATCAAAAGAAAAATGCGAGAAAGCTATTTGAATACGCTGAGATATTTAATATCAAGAAAAAAGTACAAACCTATATAGGAGTGTGGTTGTAATGGCTGATATTACAGCATCAGTTTTAGCTAGGTTAAAAAACAAGTCAAAAAAAGAGGGTATTCAGCTTCAGCAACTACTAAATCTATTTTGCCAAGAGGAATTTATTCGAAGATTGTCACAATCCAGATACAGAGATAACCAATCCTTAAAGGGGGATTTTTGTTGTATTCAATTAGTGAATTTACTGCGAGACCGACAGTTGATGCAGATTATCTTTTGAAAAATTATTCGAATAACTTAGATTGTATAGAAGTGCTTGTTAGAGAAGTTATCTCTTCACCTGGAGAAAATGACTATATTAAGTTTGAAATCAGGGATTTAGAAATAATCAGTGAAACTAGAGAATATCATGGGACAAGAATTAATCTTACAGGCAACATTAGAAAGACAAAGACGCCTTTTAGTATTGATTTTGGGGTTGGTGATATCATTATACCGGCAGCAGTTGAAAGGACTCTTCCTGTTATTTTAGCAGAGTTTGAGAAACCTAAAATTTTGACCTATTCTTTAGAATCTACTGTAGCAGAGAAATTAGATGCTATCATATCGTTAATGGAAGCTACAGGACGTATGAAAGATTTTTATGACATATATTATTTAGCCACAGCATTTGATTTCGATGGTAGAAAACTTCAAGAAGCTATTTATGAAACGCTGTCTAATCGAGGAACACCATATGAAAAGGACTCTATTACAGCTATTTCTAGACTATTAAAGGACGCTGAAATCCAGAAAAGGTGGAATAAATTTTGTAAAAAGATATTGAAATATGAACTAAACTTTAGAGATGTAGTCAAGGTAATTATTAATTTCGTATTACCACCATACCAGTCAATGATTTATGAGGAGGAATTTTTTAAAAATTGGATATGCAAAGATAGAAAATATGAATAACATACAACCAGGTTATGTTTTGCAAGTTGAAAATACAATGAAATGCGGCGAAAAGTATAGATTAGGTTTGAAGTTGGTTTTCAAGGACCAACGAAGAGCTTAGCTATTAAAAACAATAAGAAATATATGCAACTAAAGCCTGACATCATACTGTATAACAGTAGCATTGTTCACTCTATAATCGATGCAAAATACAAAGAGGTAACTACTGGAGAAGGCAATTTGCAAGTAATACAAGTAATACAAGTAATACAAGTAATACAAGTAATACAAACCGATATATACCAAATGCTAGCATACAGCGTAAGATATGAATGTAATAATATATATTTAGTTTACCCTAAACTTATATTTGATCAAGAAAGCAGTTTGATTGTAGAAGAGCTAAGTATAGAAAACTATACTAATACTGTGGCAATAAGAATAATAAAAATTGATTTAGAAATGCAGCCAGATGAATTATCAAATAAATTGATAGAAGCTATAAATTGCAATATACAATCAGAGAATTAGCAACTAGCCAATTGAAATGCAACAAAAATACAATAATAATATGATACATTTTGAAAAGCCTATAGACTTTGTTTGAATTTTCAGATAATATTAGTGTAGGAGGTGCTTTTTTGATTGCAAAAAGACATCAAAATAATAAAGAAACACCTATGGGTGCTTGTGATGAATTATCAAAATCTTATGACGACCTAATCGACTTAAGTCTTGGAGATCCTGATTTGACAACTGATATCTCCATTATTGAAGCGGCTTTTGAAGATGCCAAAAATGGACACACTCATTACACAGATTTTTTAGGGGATTTAGATTTAAGAACTGCGCTATGCGAAGAGGCTAAAATTAAAATATCTATAGAAAAATGTATGATTACTACTAGTGGATGCCATGCCATGTGGCTTATACTTGAAAGCATTTTAGATGAAGGCGATGAAGTTATCATACCAGCTCCATACTTTACGCCTTATTTAGGGCAAGTGAAATTGGCTCGGGGAAAATCCGTACTACTTGAAACGCTTGAGTCTGAGAATTTTTATATCGATGTTTGCAAACTCGAAAAATTAATTTCAAAACGAACAAAAGCAATAATTATAAACACGCCTAACAATCCAACGGGAGCTTGCCAGCCGCTTGAAGTCATGACTGCGTTAGCATCACTCGCTAGAAGGTATGATATTTTGATTATCGCTGATGACATTTATACTGCATATCATTACGATAAACCTTTTGTACCAATGTACACTCTCTATGATAAAACAGTTACGATTGGGAGCTTTTCAAAAGATTATTGCATGACAGGTTGGCGTATTGGATATGTCATTGCACCTAAGCAGATCATTGATACTATGAAAAATATAAATGAGAATAATGTTTTTACTGCCCCTTCGATATCTCAAAGGGCAGCACTTTACGCTATTATGCATAAAAATGAGATTCAGGCGAAACTCATCGCATGTTTTAAAGATCGCATATATTACGCTTATAAAAGAATTAAAAAGATAGAGAATTTAAAAGTAAATAAGCCAGAAGGTAGTATTTATTTATTCGTAAACATTAAAGAAACAAAATTGTCTGGCGAAGCGTTTACAAAGTATCTCCTAGAAAAAGCTCATATCCTTGTATTACCAGGTTGCGCTTTTGGACACAGCTATGGGGACTATGTCAGAATTGCTGTTACAGTCAACAAGGAGAAATTGAAGGTTGCTTTTGATCGAATGGAAAAATTAAGAATATTTGGAGGGGAGTAATGTCATATGAAGATTAGAGATTTTGGTGTAGAGATATGGATGAATTTATACGAAAACAATTGTGAACACAACTTAGCGGAAACTTGCGTGGAGTCTATGACAGTTGAAGCATTGCTAGATATGACAGAAAAGAAAGAAGAAATAGTAAGTAACATTCTAAAAATGCAGATGAGTTATGGTGACATTGAAGGGTCGGACGCTTTGATAAAAGGAATTCAATCATTATATCAAAATATTGCAAAAGAACAAGTTACAGTAACCCATGGCGCGATTGGTGCTAATGCGCTTACTATGTTTGCGCTTATAGAACCAGGGGATGAAGTTATATCGGTGCTCCCTACGTATCAACAACATTACTCCATTCCAGAAGCGTATGGCGCTGATGTGAAAATTTTAAAATTAAAACCGGAAAATGGCTTTCTTCCTGATTTAGCTGAGTTAAAGGCGTTTGTCAGTAATAAAACAAAGCTTATTTGTATCAATAACCCAAACAATCCAACAGGTGCATTAATGAATGAAGCTTTTCTTAAAGAAATTGTTGAAATTGCAAAAACTTGTGATGCATATATTTTATGCGATGAAGTGTATAGAGGACTAGATCATCACGGAAGCGGATTCACCACTTCGATAGTCGATTTATATGACAAGGGAATTAGTTCTGCAAGCATATCGAAAACTTTTTCACTTGCAGGTTTGAGAATCGGATGGGTGGCAGGGAATAAAGAGTTTATCGAGCTTATAAATAGAAGAAGAGATTATACAACCATTAGCTGTGGTCGTATTGATGACTACCTTGCTTCTATCGCCTTAGAACATAAAGACAAAATTATTGAACGAAGTCATAGAATTGTTCGACAGAATATTGAAATATTAGATGAGTGGGTAGATAAAGAACCGAAGATATATTACATAAAACCAAAAGCAGGTACAACTGCGTTTTTAAAGTATGACTTTGAAATTGATTCAGAAGATTTCTGTATTAAACTGCTAAAAGAAAAAGGTGTTATGTTGGTGCCTGGTAAAGCTCTTGATATGGAAGGTTATCTGAGAATCGGTTACGCTTTTAGCCCTGAAGATTTGAAAATTGGGCTTAGGAAATTATCTGAGTTCTTAAATTCATTAGAGTAGATTGGCGCAATTCAGAACGTAAAAGAATTGAAATTGAATAGGGGATAGTTTACAATAAAAGTAAAAAATTAAGTGAAATGGGAGGGTATTGTTATGGTCGATTTTGAAGATTTTATGAAATTGGACATCAGAGTTGGGGAAATTACAGAAGTAGAATTTTTCAAAAAAGCGAGAAAACCTGCTTATAAATTATGGGTTGATTTTGGAGATGAAATTGGAATAAAGAAATCGAGTGCACAAATTACTGAATGCTATAATAAAGAAGAACTTATAGGAAAGCAAGTTTTAGCAGTATTAAATTTTTCACCAAGACAAGTTGTCGACTTTATGTCGGAGGTATTGGTATTAGGAATTTATACTACACAAGGAGTGGTATTAATTCAACCTGAACAACCTGTTAAAAAGGGAGATAAGTTAGGCTGAACATCAAGTGTTTAGGAGGACAATAAATATAAAACCACCAAGCTTGACAATACACACATTTGCAAGTAAAAGGGAATCAGAGCTTAGTGGGAAAAAAATAACGGTTAGTCATAGTACTGAAAGTGAAATAGTAAAAATGTTGGATATTGCGCAAAAATATGCGAATATTATAGATATAAAACCATATTACATGTATAGGCAAAAACATATAGAAGGTAATCTAGAGAACGTAGGTTATTGTTTGAGTGGGCTCGAATACATGTGCAATATACAGATTATTGAAAAAAAACAAACTATTATTGCATTTGGTGCAGGTGCTGTTTCGAAATTTATGTTGCCATAAAAAAATAGAGTTGAAAGAATTGCTAATGTTAAAAGTATTAATGAGTACGTAGATAGAAATGAAGAAATGATTGCAGARAGAAAAAAATGATGCTGTAAACAAGCATTCACAAAAAAGGAGATACCATGACAGACAAAACAGGAAAAATAGAAGTAGGATGGAATTTAGACAACAGTTTTTCACGTTTACCAAAGTCTTTCTTTACTGCTCTTAAACCAACACCAGTACGCTCACCAAAACTTATTATCATTAACCACCCATTATCAAAAGCTCTTGGTTTAGATATAGAAGCACWTAAAAGCGATGATGGTGTATCGGTGCTAGCAGGTAACGTGCTTCCGAAGAGTAGAAAAGGCATTAGATGCAGCTGCAAAAGAAGAGGATTATAGTGTTATGGAGAGACTTCTTGATGTACTTTCGAATCCATATGATCACTCTTTGGAACAATCTGAATACTCAACCTTACCTGCGTCGTCAAACCTACCTTATCGAACTTTCTGTGGGACTTGATGCAGAAATATTAATATAATACAAAATCACTTCGCCTCAAGCAAAAGAGTTTGGGGCGTTTGTTAGATTGATATCTCTTTAAGTTTGACTCCTTTATTTCTTTCCTCAACAGTTCGAATAGACCACTCGTTTTGAGATAGTAGAATAGGATCTTTCTTATTGTTCTCAACAAGCAGTGCATCCATAGTCAGTGAAAAACTGTCAGGGTTGAAATTATCCATTTCAATCCATCTTATATATCTATATGGTAATCTTTCTATAATTAAGTCAACTCCGTATTCATGTTTAAGCCTGTACTCAAGAACCTCAAATTGCAGAGCACCAACAACACCAACTATTAGTTCTTCTACTCCGATGTTAGGGCGTTTGTATACTTGAATACTACCTTCTTCGGCAAGCTGAGTAATACCCTTAAGAAATTGCTTTCTTTTCATAGTATTTTTTGCAAGCACCGTGGCAAAATGTTCTGGAGCAAACTGTGGTATGTCAGCGTACTTGATATTGTCTTGGTTTTGGCAAAGAGTATCACCAATATTATATATACCAGGATCATGAAGTCCTATAATATCGCCAGGGTAAGCAGTGTCAACAGTTATTCGCTCTTGAGCCATAAATTGCTGTGGTTGAGCTAATTTTATTTTTTTGCTCGTTCTTACATGATTAACGTTCATACCTTTTTCAAATTTGCCCGAGCATATTCTAAGGAATGCAATTCTATCTCTATGTGCAGGGTTCATATTAGCTTGAATCTTAAAAATGAAGCCTGTAAAGTTTTCATCTTCAGGGCTAATGTCACCTTTGTTGCTTTTTTTAGAACTTGGTGGAGGAGTAATGTCTAAGAAAGATTCTAGAAACGGCTCTACTCCAAAATTAGTTAAGGCAGATCCAAAATATACAGGAGTTAGATTTCCAGTAATTATTCTGTCTAAATCGAAATCATCACCAGCTATATCTAGAAGCTCAATATCACTTAAAAGTTGATTATGCATGTCTTTGCCAAGAATTGAAGTGAAATCTTCATTTGAAACATCTCCAACTGCAGTAGCTACTTTGCTTTGTCCGTGGTTACCACTATTAAATAATTCAATTTGTTTTTTCTGTCTATTAAATACTCCCTTAAACTCACTGCCAGATCCGATTGGCCAATTCATAGGATAAGAATTAATACCTAGAACTTTCTCAATATCTTCAAGTAGCTCAAAAGGGTCTCTTCCCATTCGGTCCATTTTATTAATAAACGTAAAAATGGGAATTCCTCTCATTTTACACACTTGAAACAATTTTTTAGTTTGAGCCTCAACGCCTTTAGCACTGTCAATAATCATAACAGCACTATCAGCAGCCATTAGAGTTCTATAAGTATCTTCACTAAAGTCTTGATGACCAGGGGTATCAAGAATGTTAATGCAAAAATTGTTATAGTTAAACTGAAGTACACTAGAAGTTACCGAAATACCTCTTTGCTTTTCAATTTCCATCCAATCAGAAACTGCATGTTTTTGTGATTTTCTAGACTTTACTGTTCCAGCTTCTCTAATTGCACCACCGTACAGTAAGAATTTCTCAGTTAAAGTTGTTTTTCCTGCATCAGGATGAGAAATAATTGCGAATGTTCTTCTTCTTTTAACTTCTTCTCTAAAGCTTAAATTAGTGTTTTGCATAAAAATCCTCCTGCTTTTATGACATTTATCCACTCTTACTAATTATCCATTAGAAGGATATAGTGTATTAATATGAGTTTGTAATTCTTCATCGGCTAAAAAATCGTTGTAAGTAGTGGTTCTATCGATCAATCCATTTGGAGTTATCTCAATAATTCTATTTGCAACTGTCTGAATAAACTTATGGTCATGTGATGTAAACAATAGAGTTCCTTTAAAAGCAACGAGACCATTATTTAACGCTTGTATTGATTCTAGGTCTAAGTGACTTGTAGGTTCATCCAAAATAAGCACATTAGTAGCGGCGAGCATCATTTTAGATAGCATACAACGTACTTTTTCTCCACCGGATAGAACATTAGCTTTCTTTAGAGATTCTTCACCTGAGAATAACATTCTACCTAAGAAACTTCTAATAAATGATTCATCCTTTTCAGTAGAGAACTCACGTAACCAGTCTACTAAAGTAGAATCAACTCCTTCAAAAAACTCGGAATTATCAATAGGTAAAAGTGCACGAGAAGTAGTAACTCCCCAACGGTAGCTTCCTGTGTCAGGCTCAATTTCTTCCATAAGTATTTTAAAGAAAGTGGTCATTGCTAGTGGGTTACGAGTCACAAAGCATATTTTATCACCTTTATTAACTTCAAAAGAAACATTATCAAGTAATTTATTGCCGGCAACAGTCTTACTAAGGCTATCAATATATAAAATATCTTTTCCGGCTTCACGTTCAGGTGTAAATCCTACAAAAGGATATCTACGAGAGGAAGGCTGTATATCAAAAACATCAATTTTATCAAGCATTTTTTTACGTGCAGTAGCTTGTTTTGACTTAGATGCATTAGCACTAAATCTTGCAATGAAATTTTGTAGCTCTTTAATTTTCTCTTCTTGTTTTTTGTTTTGATCTTTCATCAAACGAAGCGCAAGTTGACTTGATTCATACCAAAAATCGTAATTACCTACAAACATTTTAACTTTCGTAAAATCTATGTCAACCATGTGTGTGCAGACCTTATTTAAAAAGTGACGATCATGAGAAACCACAATAACCATCTTCTCGTAGTTGATTAAAAATTCTTCAAGCCAAGAAATAGCACGGATATCTAAATGATTTGTAGGCTCATCCAGCAGTAAAATATCTGGGTCTCCAAATAGAGCTTGAGCAAGAAGTACTTTAACTTTTTCAGTTCCAGTTAGTTCGTGCATAAACTTTGAATGAAGTTTTTTACCAATAGAAAGAGCCATAAGGAGTTTTTCTGCATTAGTCTCTGCATCCCATCCATCCATCTCAGCAAATACTTCTTCTAGTTCAGCGGCTTTAATACCATCTTCAGAGTTAAAATCTTCTTTAGCGTAGAGAGCATCTTTTTTATTCATAATATCAAACAATTCTTTATGTCCCATAATAACAGTTTCTAAAACCTCATTGTTATCAAATTCAAAATGATCTTGCTTTAAAACAGCCATTCTTTGACCTGGTGTAATATGAACGTCACCTGAAGATAAATCCATATCTCCAGATAGAATACGAAGAAATGTTGATTTTCCTGCACCATTTGCGCCAATAACGCCGTAACAATTACCCGGTGTGAATTTGAGATTGACATCTTCAAATAGTTTTTTATCACTAAATTGTAAAGCTAAATTTGATACTGTAATCATATGTTTTACTGGGTAAGTACCCAGTTCCACCTCCTGAATTAAAATAAGTCTATATATAGACACTTAGGACTCTGCTTGGTAAGTCGTGTATGCAGATTTTCAGTTCATTTTTTCGTTCAATTTTTGCAAAAAAAAGGCGAATATCTGGATATTTAACGCTTTTTTGCGGAATTTTGAGCGTAAAGACAAAAAGGTGCGTGCAGGATTTTTCGAGCAGGTTCCTAGCGTCTATTATATGATGTAATTCTAAGTTGTGCAAGTAGAAATATCGTAATAAGTTAAAATTATTGGTTAGATGATGGATCTAAAAATGTTACTTGAAAAGCAGGAGAGATAAGAGGCGTTGGAGAATAGTATTACGGTGGGGTCAGTGAGGACCGTCAAAACGTCCCCCCTGACACTACCAAATTAATTAGGAGGAATTACTTATGAAACCAGTTGACGTATACAGCAGTAAATATATGGGAGGTACACTTGCAGCAGAAGTTAACCCTAAATACATTGAACTTGACTCGCAAATGCAGAGCGGATATAAGTATTTTTTAGAGGACAACTATAGTGAAGCAATTAGAAGATGGGCGATAGTATGGAATTTGATTATGGATGCAATGAAACAGGAAAAGGTTAACGCTTTTTGTTGCTTTGATGAGATATTTAACGGGAATGAATTTGTTTCAAATTGGACCAATGATTTTGATGAATGCCTAAGTAACGCTGTATCAGGAAGAGGCGATGTGACAACTATAGAATATTACAGTAAGATGAGGATACAGTTTAACGAACAAATACAATTATTTATTGACAAAGATAATGAATCAGCAATTGGAAACGCTAAGAGGGCAATGGCTGAGGCATATTTCCTTATGGGAGATAGAGAAAAAGGAGAAAAAATATTTGTTGAGCATCTAAGCACTAATCCTAAATGGGGCTGGGGCTGGATAGGATGGTCGGATCAATATTGGTTCTTTAATCAAGGAGATGCTGATTACAAAAAAGGAGAGGAAATATTACTAGAAGCACTTAAAGTAAAGGATGTCGAAGAGAAAGAATGTATAGCAGAGAGGCTTCTAAGCTTGTATCAAGATTCAGGTGAGAAAGAAAAACTATTGGCTCTTGAGAAAAAATTTAAGCAAGAAGATGCAAAAAATATTAGAAAACAAGAGATGTCTCTAGGATTAGAAAAAAAAGTAAATACTCTTCAACGTGAGCATGTAAAAATAGGAAGAAATAAACCTTGTCCATGTGGTAGTGGGAAAAAATATAAAAAATGCTGTTTATAACGACTTGGGCAAAAGCTGACAAAGTTTCATGAAAATTATCCTTGAAGTCATCATTATACGTTTTGGTGGAAGTATGCGTAGATTATATAGTAGGCTAAGATTGTAGTCGGATTTTGTAGGGGAGGTATTAAGACATGTATAACACAGTGGAAAAGGATTTATTAAATATAGCGAAAAAGATAGCTATGTATTATGGAAACCAAATAGTGATAGTTGGACATATAAGTATGCTTTTAGCCTACGGAGAATCCTATAGGCATACGAGAGATGTGGATTTACATGCAAATARTCTGTTGTTATTTAACGAGCTAGAAACAAAACTTGAGAGTATAGTAAATGGTTGTGAGGTAATAGACATCAAGAACCATTCGGAAACGTCTAAGCGTATAACTATAAGGTACAATAATAATATATATAAGATAGATTTGGTTCTAAAATGCGAGTCGTGGATAGAAATTGAACCTGGCATCTGTATACAAGATAAGAGTGCAAGATTAGCAGATAAGTTGTCGGTAGTATTCTCGAAAAAGGTATATCGCAGATTGAAAGATTTATTAGATGTATTGTACATAGCACGTAGGGAAGCAGTAAGTACTTACGAAATAGAAGTAGCTGTGAATGATAGGGGTTATGACATATCAGTGTGGACTTTCCAGTATTTACTAGACACAGTAACACTTAAACATGCATTTATTAAATTTGATGGACAAAACCTGTATTTAACATTTGAAGAACTGTATGAAGAGTACWCAGAGTTCTTGCTACCTATGCTAGCACTTATACAAGAGGGAAGAATAGGCACATGGGACCCCGAACGTGCGAGGTGGTCATAATGAGTATAGTGGTTGATATGTCAAAAATATTGAGTAGGAATAACAATGGAGGGCTCCCAATAATGATGACAGCCCTGAAGATATTACATTTAGGAACAATAACCTTATCGAAGGAATATTTAGCGATGGATGTTGAGAAAACACTTGATTCTGACACTCTATTGATTATGTCAAATAAAACGTATAGCGATGAGGACATTATGATAACAGACGATGGGATCTCTGTTACTACACCAGAGAGAACTATATGTGACATAGTGAGTGCTGATCTATATGAGGGATATGTATATGATGCCATTGCCGATTATGACAGGGAGAAGTATGCACAACTGCTAAAGTATTCTGAGAAGTTTGGATTAAGAAGTAAACTGCAAGAAATAATAAAAGATATACAAGAAGATGAATACAGTGGGTACTAGAAGATAAGAAAGGGTATTACAAAACGCTTAAAGACGACGAAGTAGATATTAAAATATATTTCAACGCGTGCGAATAATCCAATAAAGTTTAGCAGCTTAAAAATTAACGGAGTAGTAAAAGAAGAAGGGTATATTGGGAAAGGTGAGAAAGTAGAAAGCACGAGTTAGAGCTCCTGTTATTAGCAATTAGAGAATGTATACGATAAAACGAAAAAGGGGAAAAGAAGTTATGAAAAAAATATGGGAATTTTCTAAGTTTTTTTTAGTAGGTGGGGTATTAGGATTGATTATTGGTGTTTTTGACATTCTTACTATTATTGAGAGAATGCTAGGAGTTAGACTAGACGCAAGATTTTTGCTTGTGTCAATAGTTTTTTTCTTGATTTCAATATTTATAAATACTAGTATTCATGAATTTGGTCATTTTTTCATTGGGAAAATATTTGGGTATAAGTTGATGGCGTATAGCATTGGCATGCTTTATTGGGGTAATGAAAACGGCAAGATGAAATTCTCTATAAGAAAGTACAAAGATTATGCTGGTTTTTGTGCCATGATAGCTCCTGACCAGGATTTGCCAAATTACAAACACGGTTTATATTTTGCAGGTGGGATCATATTTAATGCCGTATCAGGCCTAGGATTTTTGATGCTGGCAGTTCACAGTCCTAATATATCAGAGGTAAGTTTCTATTTTTTGATTGTATTAGGAATAGTGGCACTTTTTTTTGGGGCTATTAACCTACTGCCTTTATCCGCTGGAAATACTCCACTAGATGGAAAAATTATTTGGAGTTTAGTTTTGCAAAAGCCATTTGCAAAGCAACTATTGCAAGTGAATAAAATAACAGCGCAATTAGCAGCTGGTGTCCGCCCGAGGGACTTAAATATTACCTCCGTAGATAATACTAGCAAATTACAATTATTTGACATATTGGCAACTCATGTCTTTTACTTTAAAGCTTTGGACAGTGGCAATATTGAAAAAATGCATTACTACATGAATTTGCTTGAAAAAAATATAGAAGATATTCCTTTTCACGCATTAACGCCTATTTACTATGAACTTTGTTACATAGCTTGTATATCTAGTGATGAAGAAAAAGCTAGAAAATACTATGAAAAGGCTGGTGAAATACTACAACAAGATAAGGATTCTAATGGCTTACGTATAAAAGCGTATTATGAATATTATATTAATAATAACTTCAAGGAAGCGATGGAATTATGTGAAAATGCAATTGCGGTTCTAGAGAAATTTCCCATCAAAGGTCAGAAATTAATGGAGAAAGATTTACTAGAAAACCTCATAAAAACTACAGGGGATATGCATCAATGAATAATACAAGGAGAATTCTAAAAATATTTGAGTCATTTAAGAAGGATCAATATTTCACACTCATTTTAACTTTCATTATGACAGTTTTAACAGCAGTAGTCACTTTTCAAGTTAAGACTCTCATTGATACCATTATGGGAAAGGGTGAGTTAAGTGATATTTATTCAACGAGTGCCTTAATTTTAGTAATAACCGCAATTATTATTTGTATAGATGTGTATACAAACTATTTTTGGCATAACCTTCGTCATAGAGGAATGAATTTTATGCGTTCTAAAATGTATAAAGCTGCTCTATATAAGCCCATAACTTTCTTTAAAGAAAACTCTAGTGGAGATGTAATTGCAAAAGTAATGGATGATTCGTCAGTACTAGGAGAAAATGCAGTTATTTCCATGCCGATGTTCTGGTCAAATATAATAAGATTGATAGTGGTGTTAGTTGTACTATTTATGTTAAATATTAGTTTGGCGATTCTTGTTGTTTTATCAATACCACTATACTACATATTATTTAACTTGATAAATGCACGGATGCGAAAAGCTAGTAGTAATGAGAGAAATGCGTTTGGCAAGTTATTTTCAAACGTGCAAGAAAAAATAAATGGGATATCAGAGACGAAAATATACAAAAAGGAAAATTTCATTTTTGGTTTATTTAAGCAAGATATGAATCGTTATTTAAAATGTATCAAAAAAGTAGTGCTGTTTAATGCACTTGGAATGGGAATATCGGGACTGTTTACATCAGTACTACCTATTTTAGTTTTGATCTACGGTGTATTCTTGACATATAACAATGTAATAACCATTGGAACACTTATTGCATTTTATACTTATTTATCCTTTCTTAATGAACCAATAAATAACCTATCGGACTTCAACCTTGGACTTCAAAGATCTCTTGGAATGAGTGATCGGGTTCTAGATTTTTTAGAAGTAGAAGGTGATAATCAAGAAAACAAATTAACTATTGATTTATTTAATAAAATAGACGTTAAAAATGTGACTTTTGCCTATAAAAAGAATAAGCTAGTTCTTAAAGATATAAATTTTTCAATCAACAGAGGAGAAAAAATAGCAATAATTGGTGAAAGTGGTTCAGGTAAAACGTCTTTGATGAATTTAATTATGGGTTTTTATCAACCAATTAAAGGTGAAATATTAGTTAACAAAGAAAATGTTTATAAATATAGTGAAGAGTCACTGTTCTCTAAAATATCCTTACTTCAACAAAACCCGATAATTTTTAGTGGAACAATTAAAGACAATATCCTCTTTGGGGAGAATAATTTAGAGCCTAGATTAGAGACAATAATTAAATACACTAAACTGGGAAGCCTAGTTGAAAGATTTGAAAAAGGATTAGAAGAAGAAATAACAGAAGAAGGGTCAAATTTATCTGGGGGAGAGAAACAGCGAATAAGCATAGCAAGAGCCATAATTAGAGAGCCAGAATTGCTGATATTAGATGAACCAACGTCGGCATTAGATGTAAAAACCGAAGCCAGTATTGTTGAGCATCTTGATTCATATATTAATGAAAAAAATATAACAATGATTGCTATTACACATAAACCGGCAATTCTTTCAATATGTGATAAAGTCTATCATATTTTTGATAAGAAACTCAAAATCTATAATATGCAAGATAAAATAGATAGAAGCGTTATTATGAATATTGTAGATAGATTAAAAGAAAATGAAGAAAATATTTCTTGAGTTACTTAATTTTATGTATTTTATGATGAGAATGTAGTAATCAGCATAACTAGAATATGGATAATAATTTTGATGAAAAATAAGAGGGAATGGGGATGAATAAACAAAAATTAATTATAATACTACAAAATGTAGGTCTGGCTGGGAGCTTAGTATTAGTTACGTCATGGGCGGTAGAAGAAGAGATACTTGGTAAAATTGCATTTTTAATTTTCTTTGCTGTATGGCTACCTATACCATACCTTAAAAAGCCTAACAAATTCACTAAATTTATAAGTGGATTTGGAATATTAAGTTATGTAGTAGGGGGCATAGGGTATATTGTATGGGTAGCTCCTTATCTTGATGCATATCCTAAAGAATATGGGATGGGTTATTATATTACTAGGTTTTTCGTGATGATTCCAATAGTTTTTACAATAGGGATTGTTTTTGTAAACACCTTTTTACCGTGGGTGCTAGAAGATAAGAAAAGGTTTTACGAGACAGTTAAAGACGAAGACGAAGAAGTAGATATTGAAGAATATATTTCAACGCGTGCGAATAATCCAACAAAAACTACTATTTTGCTTTATCTATCTCAACTATTGATGTTCTTTAATCCTTTTATTATTGTACAGAATATTAGAATGTTAGTAGGGTTTATGATGTTTGACTACAGAAAGAAAGGAAAAAGTGATAACGTATCTAACATGCAGAAAGAAATAGAGTACCACCTGCCATGTAGAGGAGAGTGGATTGTAGCCAATGGCGGAATACGTCGTGTTGACTCACATTCGTGGGACTTAATTAGTCAAAGGTATGCGTATGATTTTATTAAGATTGATACAGAAAAATACAGCAGTAAAAATGAGGGGAAGGAGTTAGAAGATTATTATTGTTATGGAGAAGAACTACTAGCCCCTGCTGATGGGATTATAGAAGAAGTAAAAGACAATATAAGAGATGCGAAAAACCCAGGCACGTTATTTACGGATTTTTTAACAACAGATATTAGAGGAAACTTTGTAGTGATAAAACATGCTGAAAATGAATACTCAGTTCTAGCCCATCTGATCCCAAATAGCATAACGGTTAAAGTGGGAAATAAAGTGAAAAGAGGGAAAGTTATTGGGAAATGCGGGAATTCGGGGAATTCTTCAGAGCCTCATTTGCACTTTCAACTGCAAGATAGAGCAAGTTTTTATTTTGCCTATGGTCTAGCAATAAAGTTTAGCAACTTAAAAATTAACGGAGTAGTAAAAGAAGAAGGTTATATTGGAAAAGGTGAGAAAGTAGAAAACCTGAGTTAGAACTCTTGTTATTAGAAACTAGACTCATGAAAAGAGGTGTAGACCATGAAATCAAAGATGTTTCAAGTTGATGTTTTTACAGACAAACCTTTTTGTGGCAATCCTGCAGGTGTTGTGCTAGATGCAGAAAACTTGGATGATGATTTAATGCAAAAAATTGCGACTAAGATGAATCTTTCTGAAACTGCATTTGTTATTCCTAAAGGGGAATGTAGTTTTGAAGTTAGGTTTTTTACGCCTGAATGCGAAATTGATTTATGTGGGCATGCTACTATAGCAGCATTTTATGTTTTGTCTATAAAAGAACGGATAAAGGGAAAGAAAAAAGGGGTCGTTGAAGCAGTTCAAAACACTAAAATTGGGAAATTGCCGGTTAGAGTTTTCTTTGAGGATGGTAAAATACAAAGAATTATGATGCAACAAGGGAAGCCAAAATCGTATGGGGAAATATCACGATTAGATGAGATTTGTGAATTCATGAATATAGACATTAGTGATATAGGATTAAACAACATTGATTTAAAGCCGGAGATAATTTCAACTGGACTAAAAGATATGATTATCCCTGTTAGAAATAGGAGGATCTTAGACAAGCTAAAAATCGATTTTGGAAAACTAAAAAAATATTCGTTAAAAAATGATATAATTGGGGTGCATGTGTTTAGTACAGATCAAGATAGAAGCATTGAAGAAGCATTTTGCAGAAATTTTGCTCCTGCAGTAGGGATAAACGAAGAATCGGCGACAGGAACATCGAATGGAGCGTTGATTTACTATTTGAGTAAAAATGCTTTGCTTAAAAACGATAAACTGCTTGTGCAGCAAGGAAGTAGTTTAAATAGACCAAGCCAAATATTTTGTGAAATTGTTAAGAGAGGAAGTAATTATACAGTACATGTAGGGGGCAAGGCTGGAATTGCGGTTGAAGGGACAATAGTAGTTTAATTTAGACAAAGTGATTTGGATGCATTAATTGTTTAAGTACTTTGAAAAACAATTTAAATGAATTCAGCTCACCGAAAAGGGGATGTAAATTGAGTAAATATGATTTATTAAAGAAACACTTTGGTTATGACTTATTTAGAAATGGACAAGAGAGTGTAATTGATAATATTTTGAGTAAGCGTGATGTATTTGCCATTATGCCTACTGGTGGAGGTAAATCGCTGTGTTATCAACTACCTGCTTTAATGAATGAAGGAGTAGCGATAGTGATCTCACCATTAATTGCGCTTATGAAAGATCAAGCTGACGCTTTGGTTGAGAACGGAGTAAAGGCAACTTACCTAAACAGCTCATTGTCAGCAGCAGAAACAAATATTAGGATCAATGAAATAATGAGAGGCGAGCATAAACTAATTTATGTGGCTCCAGAGAGGCTACTAACTGACAGCTTTTTTAATTTAATTAAGACAGTTAATATATCGCTAATTGCAGTTGACGAAGCGCACTGCATAAGCCAATGGGGACATGACTTTAGACCTAGCTACAGAAATATTCCTAGGTTTATTGCAAGATTAGAAAAACGCCCTGTAATAGCGGCTTTTACTGCTACAGCAACAGAGCATGTTGTTAATGAGATTAAAGAAATTCTCAAATTAAACAATCCGTTTGAACTTATTACTGGTTTTGATAGGGAAAATTTATTTTATAAAATAGTTAAACCGAAAGACAAGTATAAGTATTTGAAAGATTATATTGATAAAGGTTTTACAGATGGCTCCGGAATCATTTATTGTTCAACTAGAAAAACCGTAGAATCTTTAAGCAAGAGATTAAAAGAAGATGGATTTTTAGCAGAAGGCTACCACGGCGGGATGGAAACTGAAGTTAGAACCCAAGTGCAAGATGCTTTTATGTTAGACGAAGCTAAAATTATTATAGCAACGAATGCGTTTGGTATGGGAATTGATAAGCCTGACGTAAGGTTTGTTATTCACTATAACATGCCAAAAAATATGGAAGCATATTATCAAGAAGCAGGGCGTGCAGGAAGAGATGGAAAGAGTAGTGATTGTATACTTATATATTCTCCATCTGACATTGTAAAGCAAAAATTAATTATTGCCCAGAATATGATGGAACGAGAGAGAGAACAATTACAACTTACAAATCTACAAATACTAGTAAACTATTGCCATACAAATGATTGTTTAAGAAAGGAAATACTTGAATACTTTGGTGAGACAACAGGAAAAAACAATTGTGCAAGTTGCGGCAACTGTCAAAACGATTCGGAATTTATAGATATGACTGTCGAGTCTCAAAAAGCACTATCATGTATATACAGAACAAATCAAAGATTTGGAGTAAATGTTATTATTCAAGTATTAAGAGGATCTAAGAGCAAGAAAATAATTGATTGGAACTTAAACAAAGTTTCTACCTATGGAATTATACAAGATGTTTCTGAAGGCGGATTAAGAGAATTAATAATGAACTTGATTGCTAGAGGATTTGTTAGAATGACAGTTGATAATTACCCGGTTTTAAAGTTAAATGAGAGTTCAAGAGCAGTGCTAAAAGGCGAAGAAAAGATTTTGCTTAGGAAAGAAAGAGTTGAAGTCAAAGATAAAAAGAAAAGCAAACAGATTAGGAAAGCTGATTTTGACTTTAATCAAGCATTGTATGATCTTCTATCCTTAAAACGCAAAGAAATTGCAACAGAAAAGAAAATGCCGCCGTATGTAATTTTTCATAATACTGTGTTAGAGGAATTAGCATATTCTATGCCGACTAAAAAAGAGGAATTACTTAAGATTAAGGGTATAGGCGAAAAGAAATTCGATAATTATGGAGAAGCGTTTATAAATGTTATTGAAGATTTTAAGGCGGAGAGTGCTGTAATATGATAGAATAAATACAAGAATCATACTAGAATAATGCTGAAAACACATAATTGAGATTTCTAGTGCTTTTGTGTTTAAAATAGATGGGGATGGTGGAAAATGTGAAGATACCTTATGGAATATCAAATTTTAAAGCATTAAGAGAAGAAAAATACTTGTACATTGATAAAACAAAATATATTGAGACTATTGAAAACCTTAATAGCAAATATGTTTTTTTTATAAGACCACGTAGATTTGGCAAATCCTTGTTTCTTTCAACATTAGAGAATTACTATGATATAAATACAGATAGTATATTTAGAGATTTATTCGGTGACTTGTACATAGGAAAAAATGAAACAAAACTGAAAAATAGCTATTTGATTTTGAAGCTGAATTTTTCAGGACTTAATACTGATACTAAAGAAAAACTAGAGAGATCATTTAGATTAAGCTTAGTAGATGCAGCAAAGATTTTTTTGTCTAAGTATGAATCTGTTATTAAGGACGCAAGCAAGATTGAATCAGAAATGAAGAGTACAACTGATTTAAGGAATCTCTTAGCTCTTTTGCTTAATGCAGTAAGAAAGGTAGACAAAAAAATATTCTTAATAGTTGACGAATACGACCACTTTGCAAATGACATTATAGCTATGGGAGATAGCACATTTTACAAAGATGTAATTAGAGCAACAGGTTTCGTTAGAGACTTTTATGAAGCAGTAAAAATTGGAACAGAAACAGTAATAGATAGAATATTTATAACAGGAATATCACCAGTAATGCTAGATGATTTGACTAGTGGATTTAACATGGCATCAAACCTAACATTAGACATTAACTTAAACGAAATGTTAGGGTTTACAGAAAAAGAAGTAAAAGATATTGTAGCTAATTGCAACCTAGAAAAACTAATGAAAAGTAGTAACGTAAACATAGAAGAAACTGAATTAATGCATGAACTTAAGAAAAACTACAATGGCTATTTGTTTAATAAAAAAGCTAAGCATAGAATATATAATCCTGACATGATATTATACTTCTTTAACCAATGGGAAAAGAGTGATGAATATCCTGAAAAACTAATAGACGACAACGTAAAAACAGACTATGGACGACTAAACAGATTGATGATTAACGACGAAAATAGACTAAAACTAGAAGAAATAATTAAGAATGAAGGCATAGTATCAAACATAGTAACTAGATTTTCATTTGACAACATGAATGATGAAGACAATTTTGTATCATTATTGTTTTACATGGGATTATTAACAATTGACTATCAAGAAAGAACAAGACTAAAACTTAAAACACCTAATTACGTAATAAACACAATATTTTGGGAATACTTTGACAAAAAACTTAGAAAAGAACATAACATAATAATTAAAACAGAACCAGTTAGACTAGCAATAGAAAAAATGGCGTACGATGGTGAAGTCGAGCCTTATATTAATTATATTAGTCAAAACGTGTTAAAACCATTATCTAATAGAGACATGATAAAAATAGATGAGAAGCATATTAAAATAACACTATTCACGTATCTTTCTGCTAGTAATGCATATAGACCAACAAGTGAAAGAGAAATTGAAAACGGATATATCGATATCTATTTAGAAAAAGACCCAAGAATACCAGACGTTAAATACGAATGGTTACTAGAACTCAAATATCTAAAAAAGAGCGAAGAAAAACAAATAGAAAAAGCAAAAATAGAAGGACTAAAACAGCTAAGAAGATATGCTAATAGCAGCGAATTTCAAGGTAAAAAAAATCTAAAAAAAGCATTGATAATATTTAGTGGTAAGAGTGATTATGTGATTGTCGAAGAATGATTTAAGAGTGTTACCAATGATTTAGAGCTGAATAGAAGCCGTACAGTGAGCCTAGAAAACCATCTCCCTTGACATCTTCTATTTTCGACTAAACACAAATATACCAAGTAAGACTATTAGAAGTCCTGCTATTTTAGTAAGAGAAAACGGGACTTTATCCATACCAAACAAGCCTAAGAGATCAATAATATAAGCTAGCAAAAGTTGAGCTACAACAATTAGCATGACCGCCTGCGCTACACCTAAAGCAGATATTGACTTAATAACACTATAGACGATAATAACTCCAAATGCTCCACCAACTAGATATAGCTTATTAACCTCAGTTACTTTCATAATATTTCCTGTACCTATTACCATTGTCGCAGCAATTGCTGCTAGCAAACCAACAACGTGAACTACAACAGTAGCTTCAATAGTTCCTACACTTTCACCTACTCTTGTATTGAAAGAACTCTGTATACTCATAAAAAAGCCGCCAATTATTGCAAATAAAACACCTAGCATATAATTCCCTCCCAAAGTAAAATCATAAATTGCAAATTATTTTTCAATATGTTTATTCTACCATTTTTTTGATGAACTTGATACATATTTTTTGATTATACTTATTGCTTTTTCAGACAAAGGATATAGTATATATGATGATGAAAAATCACTAGTACTATACTTGTTTAATGACATTTGAGTTGAGATAAGATATAATCTGTGTAAGAAAACAATATGAGCTATTTTAAAATTATTTTTACAAACACAAAAAAGTCAATTATTTTATAAAAAGGAATGATAAAATGAGCAAAAGATTAGTTTTAGCAGAGAAACCATCAGTAGGAAAAGAAATAGCTAGAGTACTTCAATGTAAAAATGGTGGTAATGGATATTATGAAGGCAAAGACACGATAGTAACTTGGGCGTTAGGGCATTTAGTAACCCTAGCAGACCCCGAAGTATACGATGATAAATACAAGAATTGGGTGCTAGAAGACTTGCCTATAATACCTAACACACTTAAACTTGTAACAATTAAAAACACTGCAAAACAATTTCACACAGTAAAAAAACTCATGCAACGTGCTGATGTAAAAGAAATAATAATAGCTACAGATGCAGGAAGAGAAGGCGAACTTGTAGCAAGATGGATTATAGAAAAAATCAGAATTAATAAACCAATAAAACGACTATGGATTTCATCAGTAACAGATAAAGCAATTAAAGATGGATTTAGAAATTTAAAACCAGGAAAACACTACGAAGCACTGTATAAAGCGGCCGTTGCAAGAGCAGAGGGCGATTGGTTAGTAGGCATTAACGGAACTAGAGCATTAACTACAAAATATAATGCCCAACTTAGCATGGGAAGAGTGCAGACTCCTACGTTAGCCTTAATTCAAGGTAGAGAAGAAGAAATAAGAACATTTAGACCAAAAGATTTTTTTGGAATAAACTTAAATGCAATAAGTGTAGATTTTACATGGAGAGATACAAATAATGATACAAGAAGTTTTGACGAAGCATATGTAAGTAAAATTATTAAAGATATTGAAGGGAAGAAAGCAAAAGCAGTTGTAGTTGAAAAAAAACTGAAGAAAAAATACCCCGATAAATTATATGACTTAACACAACTTCAAAGAGATGCGCATAAACGATATGGTTATTCGCCTAAGGAAACTTTGTCGTTAATGCAAAAGCTTTACGAACAACATAAAGTACTTACGTACCCGAGAACAGATTCAAATTATTTAACTAGTGATATGGTAGATACACTAAGAGATAGACTAAGAGCAATTCGTATTGATCCGTATAGATCTTTTGCTTTTAGTTTGTTAAAAACACCTGTTAAATCAGGAAAACATTTTGTAGATGATAAAAAAGTAACAGATCATCATGCTATTATTCCGACAGAAGAAGTGGCAAACACAGCTGATATGAGTTATGAAGAAAGAAAAATATACGAGTTAGTTGTACAAAGATTTTTAGAGGTCTTGATGCCGCCATATGAGTATGAAGAGACGAAAGTAGTTTTAAAAATCGAACAACACACGTTTGAAGCAAAAGGGCATATAGCAAAAGAGCTAGGTTTTATGAAATTACGAGATAAAAAAAGTACTGACGTTAATATGCCAAGCTTTAGAGCAAACCAAGAAGTAAGCGTAACAAACATCAAGAGAACAAAAGGAGCAACAAAAGCACCAGAATATTTTAACGAAGCATCTTTACTATCAGCAATGGAAAATCCAGCTAAATATTTAAATGAATCAGAAAAAAATCTGAAAAAGATTTTAACTGATACAGGTGGACTTGGAACGGTTGCAACAAGAGCGGATATTATGGAAAAGCTGTTAAACACAAAACTTATGGAAAAAAAGGGGCAACTACTTAGAATAACCAGAAAAGGCAAGCAACTTTTAGACATTGCACCAGTTGATTTAAAATCACCAGTCTTAACTGCAAAGTGGGAGAGAAAGTTAGATGCAATTGCCAAAGGCAGATTAAATTCAAAGGAATTTTCAAGTGAAGTGAAAGACTATGCAATACAAGTTGTAGAAGAAATTAAAGGGAGTAAAAAGACTTATAAACATGACAATTTAACTTCTAGTAAATGCCCAAAATGTGCTAAAGCTATGATGGCCATAGACAATAAACATGGCAAAAGTTTGGCATGTCAAGATAGGTCGTGTGGATATAGGGAATCAATATCTAAAGTTACAAATGCAAGATGTCCTGAATGTCGCAAAAAACTTAATCTTATTGGACCAAAAGAGAAAAAAATATTTGCATGCAAATGTGGATTTAAAGAAAGCATGGCTTCTTTTGAAAAACGCAAAAAAGAAAGAGATAAACAAGGCGGGAAAAGAGATTTTATAGAATATAAAAAGAAGCAAGAAGCTTTAAATAAAAAAGCGTGTGTAGAAGATAATCCGTTTGCTAATGCATTAAAGGGACTAAAGTTTGATTAATCATTGCTAATAATTTGTGTGATTAAATAGATGACGAAAGAAATACTATTTGAGGTGCTAAATTAAATGTACAACAAAAAGATAATTTATGTGTTAACTATAGTATCAGGTATCATATTGTTAATTGCTTTGGGGGCAGGCTTTTACGTATCTACTGAAATTAATAAAACATCAGAAGCTCTTAGTTTATATCGGGATAATAAAGAAGCGGGTTATCATATTATGATGTTTCTTGATAAGTCTAACCAAATGTATTCAGATGCTTTCAGAGCTGGAGTAAATGAAGTGGCAAAAGAACACAATATTGCTGTAGAATTAATCAGTATTGATAGAAGTAACTATATAGAGGAATTGCTAGACCGACTAGATTTAGCCATGTATGCAAAGGTGGATGGTATAATTGTCCACGCTTATTTAGATGAGCGAATTATTGGAAAAATCGAGCAAGCAAAAGACATGGGAATTCCAGTTGTTACTTTAAATGAAGACTTGCCACTTAGATCAAGAATTACTTACGTAGGTATAAATAGATATAATATGGGATTAGTGGTTGGAGAAACTATTGCAAAAAAAACTGGCGGAAGTGGAAAGCTTGCAGTCATTGAACAGAAAGGATTTTTAAGAAAAGGCGAACAAAATATTACAAAGAAGACAGATTTGATGATTCAAGGAATTAATGATGTCTTTGAAAGATATGATGATTTGAGTCTGGAAGTAGTACGCTACATAGAAAGAGGTGTATTAAGAGCCGGAACTGTTGCAACCGAGATACTTCAAGAATATCCTTCCATTAATGCTATTTACTCTACTGATGGACAAAGCACATTGGGAATAGTGCAGGTATTAATAGATAATAACCGCGTAAAAGACTTTGTGTTGGTTTCTTTCGGCGATAATGAGGGAGTTTTGCACTATATAGGGAAAGGCGACATAATTGAGGCGACGATTGTTACTGATTATAAAGAGATAGGAAAGAGCGCGGTTAGAGCCTTTTACGAATACAAGACAACTGGGGTTGCAAAGAGTCATGTGAACGTGCCTATGCAAGTAGTTGACGAAAATAATGTAGAATCATATATGAAGGAAAAGAGTGAAGCTTATGAAAAAAATGAATAGGATTGGCTCTATTAGAGGGAATCTAATTTTATATTCGTTAAGTATTATTCTTTTAATGACTGTACTTAGTCTATACTCATTGGGGATTATGAACAGGTATCGCAGGCAAATCGATACTATGTTTGAAAAACATATATATTTATCAGAAATTGAAGAGAATTTAAAAATAATTGATCAAAATTTGTTAGGGTTTTTGAGTTCGAAAAGTTCTACTAGGTTAAACAATTTTTTGATTGGGATAGATAAATTAGAAAAACAGGTTACAAATTTCTACAATACTGGATTAGTAAATGACGATTTAATGATGAAGAATATAGCAAATCTAATTAATCAATACGAAATAGAGGCTGATTTAGCAATCACCTATAAAAGACAAAGAAACGTGCAGGAATATTACAAACACTATGAAAGAAGCATAAAAATACAAAACTTCATTTATGACTATATAACTCAAATGAATGAACAACAAATAGATATAAATTCAGTAGCGTATCTTGAACTAGCAAAGCACACGAAATTACTGCAAGTTATTACAATGGTTATTGTTATAAATCTAATCGTATTTTCTTTGCTTATTGTTTACTTGATTACATCAAAAATGGTTAAGCCTTTTTCTAAGCTTTATAACGCGGCAGAAGAAATTGCTAAAGGTAATTTTGACACTGAAGATGTAATTATTCACTCAGATCTTGAGTTTAAACTGTTAGCGGAAGCTTTTAACAATATGAAAAGAAGTATTTCTAGTCATATAGGGGAATTGAAATTGAAGGTTGAAATGGAAGTAAAATTAAAAGATGAGCAAATGAAAAATTCAAAAATGGGTTATTTGTTAGATAGTGCGAAACTTAGTGCTTTGCAGTCGCAGGTAAATCCCCATTTCTTATATAATACAATTAATGCAGGGGTACAACTTTCTATTATTGAAAAAGCTCATAAAACAGGACAATTCCTAGAGAGCATGTCCAGGTTATTTAGGTATAATCTACAAAAAGCGAATGGAGAATGTACCTTAGAGGATGAAATTAACAATGTAAAAGATTATTATGATTTATTAAAGGCAAGATTTAGAGAACGTATTAGATTTGAATTTGACATTGACAATAAAGCTCTCAGTTTAGAAATGCCTCCAATGGTACTCCAACCATTAGTTGAGAATTCATATATTCATGGGTTAAGCGATCTAGAAGAAGGCGGAACAATCACAATTACTGTTAGAAAAGAAGAGAAATTTGCGCGCATATCCATAAGAGATACTGGTGTTGGTATGAGAAAAGCTATAATTGATGACATTTTGTGTAGAGAACCAGAGAAAAAGCAAACTTTTGGAATTGGGATTAGAAATGTAAGAGATCGGTTGGAACTTTTCTATCATAAAACTGATATTTTTTATATGAAAAGCAAATTAGGAGAAGGTGTTGAAACAATTATAGAAATCCCTATTGTAGTTAAGAGATTGAAAAAGAACTTAGGAGTGACAAAGTGTTTAGATTAATGATTGTAGACGACGAACAGATTGTTCAAGAAGGTATAAAAATAACTATAGAAGATAGCTTTTCTGATATCGATATTGTTGGAATGGCATCTACAGGAAGAGAAGCTATTGAAATGAGTCAAAATGTTGTGCCAGATATTATTTTGATGGATATAAAAATGCCTGGAATTAATGGAATAGAAGCCATTGAAGCTATTAAGAAAAGGCACACTAGTACGAAGTTTATCATAGTTTCTGCTTACGAGCAATTTGACTATGCAAAACAAGCAGTCGAGCTTGGTGTAAGTGACTACATTTTAAAACCTATAAATGCAAATAAACTAGTGTCTGTAATTGAAAAAGTGATGAGTGAAATATCTTTTGAGAGAGAACGAAGAAAAAAAGAAATTACCAATAGAGAGAAACTTGAAAACCTTGTACCTATACTTGAAAAAGGGGTTATTTATGCATTATTGTTAAATTCAGATTATCAAAAAGAGCTTAATAAATATAGAGACTTACTTGAAATTAAGAAGGAACTAGCTTATGTATTAGTATTGGAATTTAAGCCAGGTGCAGTTGATGATGAAAATATAGATTTGAGAGCAGAAATTAAAAGTGATGAATTGTATCCTAAAGTTCAAAATATTATTAAGTATAAATGCAAATGTATAATAGGACCATTAATTATTAATAGGATAACCGTAGTAGTTTATGAGGATGTTTTCGAGCATGAGTATGAACAAAGAATAGCAGCAATAAATATAGCTGAAAGAATTTATAAAAGTATAGAGGGTATTATTGATCAAAAATTAAAAATTGCTCTAGGATCTTGCTATTGTGTAGATAAAATAAACAACTCACTAGAAGAAGCAATCTATACATTAAATAAGATGGAATTAGAAAAAATTCTTCATATTTACGACATATCTGAATCAAGTACTATTTACATTGAATATACTTACACAGATATCAAGGCTGACGAAATGAAAATTATTCAACTAATAGAAATAGGAAGCAGAGAGGCTTTAGTGGAGGAACTAAATAGTTTTTTTAGAAAACTAGAAAGAAAATTTTTGAATTCAGTAGTTGACACTAAAAACATTATAATAGAGTTAATGGTAATGGTTTTGAGTAATTCATATAGAAATAATTTGGAAGAATCAGATGTTGGATACTCCACTTACTTAAGTGAGATTAAGCGATTTGAAGGGTTAATGCAATTAGAGAATTGGTGTATTAGAAAGATTGTGAATATTTCTGGCAAAATACAGAATAAAAAGAATTTGCATGTTTCTAAAGTTGTAACTAAAGCAATAGAGTATATAGACGAGAACTATTATAAGGATATTAGTCTTGATGAAGTTTCAAAAGAGGTATCTATCAGCCCACAGTATTTTAGCGCAATATTTAAAGATCAAATCGGACTAAATTTTGTGGAGTATTTAGGAATTAAACGTATCGAGGTGGCAAAAAACCTGTTAAGAGAGAAAGAATATTCTGTGAAAGAAATTTGCTACAAAGTTGGGTATAATGATCCGAATTATTTTAGTAGAGTATTTAAGAAAATAGCAGGCGTATCACCAACAGAATTCAAGTGATGAATGGAGAATCTTATGAAACACACAAGAAAGCAACTTATACTTATAGGAGCAGTTATATTAATTGTTGTTGCAACAAGTGTTTTAATCTGGATAAACTTCAGAAATAAAATGATAGAAGATGATGGCATTATTACAATTGGGTATGCTGCTGATAATTTTGTGATTGAGAGATGGAAACGAGATAAAGAAATTTTTAAAGAAAAAACTAAGGCAGAGGGGATAGAAGTTATATTTTATAATGCAAATGAGAACAACGAGGCACAAGTAAAACAGATAAGAGCATTAATTGAACAAAGGGTAGATGTACTAGTAGTTATAGCGTACGATAAACACGGCATAACAGGGGTTATTAATGAAGCAATCAAAGAAGGTATTAAGGTCATCGCGTACGATCGTTTAATTAAGAATGCCAATGTTGATGCTTATATATCTTTTGATAATGTTAAAGTTGGAGAATTAATGGCAGAAGAATTACTAAAAGTAGCACCTATAGGTAATTACGTGATTATTAATGGTTCTCCTGACGATTACAATTCATTTATGTTTAACGAAGGATTTTTTAATGTTTTGCAAGAATATATTGACACAGGAAAAATAGTAGTAATAGAAGAGATATGGGCAGAAAAATGGAGAGAAGAGCCAGCATATGAATTAGTATCTGATATTTTAAGCAGAGAGATTCAAATAGATGCCATTATTGCTGCTAACGATAGACTTGCTGAAGCAGTCATAAGAGCATTAGCTGAGAGAGGTCTAGCTGGAGAAGTGCATGTTGCTGGGCATGATGCGGATATTTCCGCATGTCAACGAATAATTGAAGGAACACAACATGTTACAATATATAAACCAATAAGATTATTAGCAGAAGCTACTGTTGATTTAGCAATAAGACTAGCTAATGGGGAAAATGTAGAAGGATATGAGAAAATTGATAATGGGTTATACATGGTGCCATATATAAAACTTGATGTTGTTGCAGTAACAAAGCATAATATGATAGAAACTGTGATAAAAGACGGATTTCACTTAAAAGAAGACATTTTTAGAGAATAGAATTTGTTTTTGAAAAGGTTTGTAGTATTATTTTAATATTAAATAACTGCTTATTCTGATAACGTTTTCATAGCATCTTAAAAATCTCCTATATTTTTAGTTTTTAGGTTATAGCTTATATATTTATATTTTACTATACTTTAATTGAGCTATAAAAAATTTATTGGAGGGTTATCATGAAAAAATTGTTATTAATATTACTTGTAACTGTAATGGTAATGGGTACGTTTGTAGGATGCGGCAAAAATGATGCTACTGATGGGGCGGTGGATTCGGATAGAGGGGGATCAGTAGATATAGGTATAATATTACCAACTAAAGAAGAACCACGTTGGGTACAAGACGAAGCTAGGTTTAGAGAAGCGCTAAAAGGAACAGATCACAGAGTAGAGATATTGTTTAGTCAAGGAGACTCAGCAAGAGAAAAACAAAATGTTGAAACACTAATTGCGAAAGGCATCAAAGTGCTAATAATAACACCACATGATGGTGCAGCGGCTGCGGCAGCAGTGAAAGCAGCAAAAGAAGAAGGAATTACAGTGATTTCGTACGATAGACTTGTTACAGGAACAGATGCGGTAGACTATTACATAACATTTAATAGTGTATCTGTTGGTGAAGCACAAGGTCAATTTTTAGTTGATCAACTAAGTGGGGGAACAGGTGAGAATTTATATTTGTTTGCTGGAGCAGCTACGGATAACAATGCTTTTTTGTTCTTTGAAGGAGCATGGAACGTACTACAACCTAAAATAGCTGATGGAACTTTTGTTGTTATGAACTCTCCAAAGGCTGTTGAATTTAAAAATAAGGCTGTACTAACTCGTGATGAAATGGGAGAGATTATTGAACAAATAACTACTGATTGGAAACCAGAAGTTGCTAAATCGAGAGCCGAATCACATATTACTGCAGCACCTCCATCAGGAAAAACTTTTGTTTTAGCACCAAATGATGGTACCGCAAGAGCGATATTTGACCAATTTAATAAAGAAGCAGGTATAGAAATATTTATTACTGGACAAGATGCAGAAATTCCATCAATTCAGTACATAATAGATGGAAAACAAAGCATGACAGTTTTAAAGGATGTTAGAGACTTAGTTGCAGGCGCAATTGGGACAGCTGTTGATGTATTGGAGGGCAATAAAGTAGAAACTAATGCAACATATAATAATGGAGTAATTGACGTGAAAGCGAAAGATATTCAAGTGATTACTGTTACTAAAGATAATGTGAAAGAGAAGATCATTGAATCTGGGTACTATGATGCTAGTGAATTTACAGGCTTGTAAAACTTAATGATACATTGTAACGTAAAACGGTGGCAGATTTGTCTGGCACTGTTTTACGTCATATACATTATATGCCAGAGGGAGTTGTATTTATGGCAAAGAATATTTTAGAAATGAGAAATATTACGAAAGAATTTCCGGGGGTTAGGGCACTTGACCAAGTTAATTTTCAAGTTCAAGAGGGTGAAATACACGGTCTTGTAGGTGAAAATGGAGCAGGGAAATCAACGCTTATAAAAATACTTGGTGGTGTGCATTCATATGGAAAATATTCTGGAGATATTGTACTTGGAGAACAGATACAGAAGTTTTCAGGGATAAGTGCAAGTGAAAAACAAGGGATTTCAATTATCTACCAAGAACTGGCTCTGATTCCTGAAATGTCAGTCTATGAGAATATCTTCTTGGGGCATGAAATTGAGCGAAATGGGATAGTAAATTGGAATGAGACACGAATTAGAGCTATAGATATGTTAAAAAAAGTTAAATTAGATGTACATCCAAATACTAAAATAGTAGATTTAGGTGTTGGGAAACAGCAACTCATAGAAATTGCAAAAGCCTTAAGCAAAGAAGTTAAATTGCTTATTTTAGACGAGCCAACCGCTGCTCTTAACAATGATGACAGTGAGAACTTATTACAACTTTTAAAGGAATTAAAGCTACATGGGGTGACATGTATATTGATTTCACATAAGCTTAAAGAAGTAATTAGTGTTGCGGATACCGTAACGGTGCTACGAGACGGTAAAACAGTACATACTATGAAAAAAGAACTGAGCGAAATCAATGAGAGAGATATTATTAAACATATGGTTGGGCGTGAAATCGAAGATGTTTTTCCAAAAAGAAGTAATAAGAACTTTGGCGAAGTTCAACTTGAGGTTAAGAACTGGACAGCATTTGACAAGAAATTAGGAAGAAATGTTGTGCAAGATGTAGATTTTAATGTGAGAAGTGGAGAAATTGTTGGAATTGCAGGTCTTATGGGAGCAGGGAGAACAGAGTTTGCTCATAGTATTTTTGGCAACTTCAAAGGATATCAATTGTCGGGCGATATACAAATTCAAGGCGAAAAAGTGAATATGAAATCGCCAAGAAACGCTATAAAAAATGGGCTTGCTTACGTATCTGAAGATAGAAAAGGAAACGGATTAATATTGGAAACAGATGTTAAACAAAATATCACACTTGCAAATTTGAAACAAATTTCAAGTGCAAAGATTATTAACAAAAATGAAGAAATTAAAGTAGCAGAGAAATTCAGAAAGTCACTAAGAATAAAGACTCCTTCTATTGAGCAAAAAGTGAAAAATTTAAGTGGAGGAAACCAACAAAAGGTAGCTATTGCAAAATGGTTATTTTCTGAGCCAAACATATTAATACTAGATGAACCAACTAGAGGGATTGACGTTGGTGCGAAACAAGAGATTTATACAATTATGAACAATCTAGTTTCTCAGGGACTATGCGTTATAATGATATCTTCAGAATTACCCGAAGTATTAGGAATGAGTGATCGTGTATATGTAATGGCTGAAGGGAAAATGATTGGTCAACTTCCAATTGGTGAAGCAACACAAGAAAAAATAATGAGCATGGCAACAGTATAGGAGGATAATATGTCGAGTATTTCAAATAAAATTGACAAAATCATACCGAAATCAATAAAAGAAAATATACGCGATTACGGCATGTACATCGCGCTTGCGGTAATTATTTTAATATTTAACTATTTAACACAAGGGTTGTTTCTAACGCCAAGAGTCATATCTGATCTTTTTAATATGACGGGGTATATTGCGGTGTTAGCAGTGGGAATGACTTTAATCATTGTAATTAGGCATATTGACTTATCTGTAGGCTTTATAGCGGGCTTCTTGGGTGCGTTAGCGGCAATATTATCTTCAAGATTTGGCTTGCCTATATGGCTAATAATACCTATTGTAATGTCTGCTGGTGCAATAATAGGGATGGGCAACGGATTTATTGTTGCAAATCTCGGTGTTCCTGCATTTGTAGTTACACTAGCTGGCATGTTAGTATTTAGAGGCGCATTAATACGTATTACCAAGAGTCAAACGATTTTTACTGGAAACGATGCATTCAATGCAATCGGGAACGGATATATCCCTGATATTGCGAATATAGATGGAGTACATTTATTAACAATTATATTTGGTATTATAGGCATTGTTTTATTCACGTACTTTGAAGCAAGGAATAGACAAAAACAACTTGCTTATAGTTTAAAGGTTTCCACGATGCCATTATTCATAGCCAAAATTTTATTCGTGTCAACAGTAATAATGTATTTTGTATGGAAGTTAGCAAGTTTTAGAGGATTATCTTGGACAGTTCTGATTGTTGCATTAGTTGTAGGGATTTATCATTTCATTACGAAACATACAACTTTAGGTCGCCATATCTACGCAGTGGGTGGAAATCCAGAGGCAGCTGAATTAAGCGGAATAAGCGTTAAATTTACAACACATATAGTTTTTGCATCTATGACAATGCTAGCAGCTCTATCAGGTATTTTGTTTACAGCTAGGCTTCAATCAGCATCACCTACAGCAGGCACTTTATTTGAATTAGATGCTATTGCAGCAGCTTATGTAGGCGGGGTATCAGCATCGGGAGGGGTAGGTAAAGTTACGGGTTCTATAATTGGTGCATTAGTAATGGCATCGCTTACTAAAGGAATGGATTTAATGGTTGTAGGGGTATCATACCAATATATGATTAAGGGGCTCATACTAGTTGCAGCAGTCGTGTTTGATGTTAGAACAAGAAATATGAAGTCAAAGAGAATATAGATTTTACTAAGAAGTCTTAAGAGTTTGAATTGGAGTTTACATTTGGCACTAAAAATTGATGAAGTAGAAACTAATGAGATAAGTTAGAGTTTCGCTTCATTTTTTTATGTTTCAAAATAATTTTGTATTCTTTTTCGCAAAAAAAGGAAATTGAGATAATATAGCGAATAAGTAAAGGTAATTTAAATGAGAACGGAGGAAATAATATGTTAAAGACTATTAACAGAAAGATAATTATAGTGTTAGTTTTTTTAATGATTCCATTTGTACTTAACCTAGCTGTATTACTAAATACATTGCAAGGATTTGAGGACGACGGGGTAGCAATTAATCTAGCAGGAAGCCAAAGAATGAGAACTATGCTACTAGGAATGTATACTCTAGACTTTCTAAAAATAGAGGAAAAAGATGGGGACGAACAGAAAACCAGAGAAATGTTAGAGCAAGAAATAAAGAATTACAAGAAAATAATGCAAGGTCTTACACATGGGGATATAGATTTAGGATTAGGTAAAAATACTAATACAGAAATTGTTGAAGCATTAATAAAAGCTGAATACAATCTTTTGGCTTATATTAAGCCCATTGAAGATATGTTAGATGGGAATAGTAGTGTGGGGGTGCGCGAGCATGTACTTAAAAGCGCTATCCCTTTAAGAAATGAAATACATCAGATTGTCGGGATGTACCAAAATGCTTATGATGATAAAATAGTAAGATTAAAAGTTATTCAATTTTCGATGWTAGGATTTGGAATTTTTATATTTGTCGCTAGTATTTTCCTTGCAAACAAATTAATAAGTAAACCAGTAAACGATTTGTTGATGAAAGTGAATGAATTTGCTACGGGTGGCGGCGATCTGACACAAAGAGTTGAAATTAAGACAGGTGATGAGCTAGAAGATTTAGGAGATGGTTTTAATAAATTTGTAGAAGTGATACAAAAGATAATTGCACAATTGAAGGAGGATATAGTTTTAATTTCTGATGTAACGGACAAAATACAAAATGAAACAGAGAATTCAAATGAAAGATTGGAGAACATAGCAAATCAGGTTAATCAAGTCTCGGACGTAGCACAAGCAAATGCGGGAGTAGCAGAAGAGGTTAATGCAAGTGTAGTTGAACTAGAAGAGAGTTCAATAGGGATACTTGAGAGAGTTGAAGGTATGGCTAAAAAAAGTTTTGAAGTAGAAACTAATACTGAGAGTGGTAACGTACTTATAGAGGAAGTTAGAGAAGCCACTAAATTAGTATTGGAATCTAGTAGAAGCACTCTTATGATTATTCGAGAATTAAATAAATCTAGTGAAGAAATAAGTAATGTTGTAAACCTAATAGAAGGAATAGCTGAGCAAACAAACCTTTTGGCACTTAATGCTTCAATAGAAGCAGCAAGAGCTGGAGAACATGGCAGAGGATTTAAGGTTGTAGCAGAAGAAGTACGCAAGCTTGCGGAAGAATCAAAGGATGCTGTACATTCTATTGTTGATGCGACTAAACAAATTCAAAGCGCTTCAATTAATGCATTTAATGCTATAGAAGATGGAAATGCTAAATCAACTAATTCAGTTGAGAAGGTTATAGAGACTAAACAGAAATTTGATGAGATTTTAAAGTTGTCTCATGAAATAAAGGAAATATCAGAGCAATCAGCCAGTTTTACGGCTGCACAAAGAAATATTACGGGTGAAATAACGTTAGCCATTGATCAAGTAACAGAGGCTTCTGTTGAAAATGCCACAGCGGTCGATGATATTAACGCAAACATAGAATCTCAAGTTGTTAGTCATACAACAATAACAGAGAATATTGGAAAACTAAATGAAATGATGAACAAACTTAAAGAATTGTCAGATAAATTTAAAGTTTAGAGTACGATAAAAAATTTTAAAAGCAGAAAAACAATTGAGTATCAATTGTTTTTCTGCTTTTTTACTTGAGCAAATATTTTAGGGATTTACTCTAAAAACATTTTAATATCTTCGTCTACAGTTCCAATACCAGCAATGCCAAATGTTTCTACCAATACATTTGTTACATTTGGTGATAAGAAGCCAGGCAATGTTGGACCGAGATGTATATTCTTAATACCTAGATGCAATAAAGCTAACAAAACGATTACCGCTTTTTGCTCATACCACGCAATATTATATGCTATAGGCAAATCATTAATGTCTTCTAGTGCAAATATTTCTTTTAGTTTAAGAGCGATTACAGCTATTGAATATGAATCGTTACATTGTCCAGCATCAAGAATTCTTGGAATGCCACCAATATCACCTAACTCAAGCTTGTTGTATCTAAATTTTGCACAGCCTGCAGTTAATATTACAGTATCTTTTGGTAACTTATCAGCGAACTCAGTATAATAATCTCTTGACTTCATTCTACCATCGCAACCAGCCATTACAAAGAATTTCTTGATAGCTCCTGTTTTAACAGCATCAACTACTTTATCAGCCAGAGCAAATACTTGCGCGTGTGCAAATCCACCAACAATTTTACCTGTTTCAATTTCAGTTGGAGCTGGTAGAGTTTTAGCAAGTTCAATTATTTCTGTAAAGTCTTTCTTGCCATCTACAGCTACAATATGTTTGCAACCAGGAAATCCAGATGCGCCAGATGTAAATATTCTATTAACTACTTCGCCTTTTGGTGGAACTATACAGTTTGTTGTAAATAGTATTGGTCCATTAAAGCTTGCAAATTCTTTTTTCTGTGCCCACCAAGCGTTTCCGTAGTTACCAATAAAGTTATCATATTTTTTGAATGCAGGATAATAATGTGCTGGTAGCATTTCACTATGTGTATATACGTCAACTCCAGTACCTTGTGTTTGTTCCATTAATTGTTCCAAGTCATGTAAATCATGTCCTGAGATTAATATTGCTGGTTTGTTACTAACACCAATATTAACTTCAGTAATTTCTGGGTTTCCGTACTTAGTTGTATTTGCTTTATCAAGTATTGCCATAGCTTCTACACCAAACTGACCAGTTTCTAATGTTAATGCAACTAGTTCATCTGCGCCTAATGAATCATCTAATAGTGAGCTAAGGGCTTTATGAACGAAATCGTAAATTTTAGTATCTTCAAAGCCTAAGTTAAAAGCGTGATGAGTATAGGCTGCTAGACCTTTCACACCATAAATAATAAGTTCTCGTAGTGATCTTATGTCTTCATTTTCTGTAGCTAACACGCTAACTTCTCTAGACTCACTTTTAGCTTTGAATTCTTCACTTGTTGAGGCAGTCCAAGTTAAAATATCAGACGATAAATCAAGTTTAATATTGTTGTTTACTAAAGTTCTTTTGATAGAGTCTCTTATTGTTAAAGCTTCTGCAATCACTTCTATAAATCTATTGTTATCAAAGTTTGCGTTTGTAATGGTCATAAATAGACCATGTATTACGAATAAATCAGCCTCTCGTATTTCTACTCCTGCTTCTTTTGCTTGAACAACTAAAGATGAAATACCTTTTAGAGAATAAATCAATAAATCTTGCAAATTTGCTGTTTCAGGTTGTTTTCCGCACACCCCTACTTTTGTACATCCTGTACCTCTTGCGGTTTCTTGACATTGAAAACAAAACATATTTTCCATAATATTTCCTCCTATAATAATTATTTTTTGTAACTTTTTGGACCAGGTGCTTTTACTACAAACAGCTCTAAAATTGGATCATGTTCGTTCGTTACGTTCATTTTAACATTATAAGGAATGTTAATGATACTGCCTTCGTTGTACACGTGAGCTGGCTGTTCATTAAGTTGTAATGTTACAGTTCCTTTTGAAACAATCATATAAACTGGTGCGTTTGAAAAATGCTCTGGGAGTCTGTCGCCTTTTGGTAAAATCATATGATTAAGAGCAACTGCATCTTCATCAATGATTTTTTCAATTACTTTTCCTTCGCTTACGGTAAATTCAAATCTTTTTTCAATCATTTTTGCACATCCTTTAATTTTTAGTTATGCCATTACCTCTCCATTTGGAGCTAGAGTAATAATACTCCAAGGAATCATTTTACCACTATTAATAAGTGCTTGCTTTACTGCATTTTCAATGCCACCGCAGCAAGGTACAGACATTCTTAAAACGTCAACACTTTTAATATTAWTATTTTTAATGATTTCAGTTAATTTTTCTGAGTAATCTCCATCATCTAACTTAGGACAACCTATTAATGTTATTTTATTTTGCATGTAATCTCTATGCACATTTGCATTTGCAAATGCAGTACAGTCTGCAGCAATTAAAAGCTTAGCATTATCAAAGTATGGAGCATTTGTTGGAACAAGTTTAATTTGGCATGGCCATTGTCTTAATTCAGAAATTGGTTGTTCTGAATAATCAGCATGTTTAATTTCTTTAACCATTTTTTTGTCTCTAACTAGTTCCTTTGCATTACTAGATGGGCAACCACATCCCAATGTGTCATTTTTCTTTGCACTCATTTTCACTTCATCCCTTTCGTTTTTGGATTTGTGTGCTTCATTTTGCACAGCATTATTTTCATTTCTATCGCTGTTAAATTCACTTACATCTTTTTCAACAACTTTTAGTGCATCTGTAGGACAAGATGGCAAACATAGCCCTAATCCATCACAGTATGAGTCTGATACTAATGTTGCTTTCCCATCTATTAGTTTCAATGCACCTTGATGGCATGCGTTAATACATAAACTACATCCTACACATTTATCTTGATCAATTGTAATTATATTTCTTTTCATACGATAACCTCCTCATTCATTGACTTTCTAAATACAGTGTAATATAATCAGAAATACAATTCGGTTGCATATGCAACAAAAGAGGTGTAAATTTGAAAAATATTTATAATTTAAATTCACCAATATTTGCAGGTATGAGTGAAAATGATATTACATCTGTTTTAAACTGTTTAAATGCTGTTGAGAAGCATTATCTAAAAAGAAGATATATTTGGCATGCAGGCGATGCACCAGATTATATGGGCCTAGTAATTGCAGGTCAGATAAACATTGTTAAAGAAGACTATGTGGGGAACAGAACAGTTATTGCCAATATAATGCCATCTCACGTATTTGGCGAATCGTATTCTATAGCGGGTTCAAATGTATATCCAGTTTCGGCTATAGCAGCTACGAATAGTGTTGTACTGTTACTAAACTTCAAAAAACTAACGTCAACCTGTAAGAATGCATGTGTCTATCATAATAAATTGGTCGAAAACATGTTAAAACTCATTGCTAAGAAAAATGTATTATTAAACCATAGGCTAGATTGCATTACTAAAAAAACCACAAGGCAAAAACTTGCTTTCTATCTTATTAATGAAGTACAATATAAAAACACAAGAGAAATTACAATCCCATTTAACAGAGAAGAATTAGCAGACTATCTAGGTGTTAATCGTAGTGCTTTATCTAGAGAGCTTGCATCCCTTAACAACGATGGAATCCTATCTTTTAACAAGAATATATTTCAATTAAGGGACATTAATAAGTTACACGATGTTAGCAATGGTGAATAATATTATACCCATATCTATATGAAAGACTCAATAAATTCATGTAAATCCCAAAAACATTAGTGAATTTATTTTTTGTGTAGTATATAATACTATTGAGTGACAATTAAAACTGCAACAATTTTTTTGGGAGGGTGATACAGTGCAAGTTATTAGAGTGGTATGGGATATGTTTCAAAACCAGATTTTAGGGATGGATTGGTTAAAAGAAATTGTAAAAAATGCTTTGTACACCTTAGGAGTAGACCTCTCTACAAGAATTGGATTAAGCATACATTTTTTTATTTATGCTACAGCTAAAATTATGATATTACTGTCAGTATTAATATTTTTAATATCATACGTTCAAAGCTATTTTCCGCCTGAAAGAACAAAGCAGATTTTAGGTAAATATAAAGGGGTAAAAGCAAATATTATGGGGGCATTACTAGGAACAGTGACTCCATTTTGTAGCTGTTCGTCAATTCCTTTATTCATTGGGTTTACAAATGCAGGACTGCCTATTGGAATAACTTTTTCTTTTTTAATATCATCGCCACTAGTTGATTTGGGTGCGCTTGTCCTATTAATGAGCGTTTTCGGTCCTGGAATTGCTATGGCATACGTAATAGTTGGCTTGCTACTTGCAATAGTTGGCGGTATGATAATAGAAAAAATGGATCTTTCAGATCAAATAGAAGTAGTAAAAAAAACATGCTGTAGTGGTTCTACTAGCACATTAGATTTTACTAAAAAAGAAAGAGTTGATTATGCAAAAGAGCAAGTTTTAGTAACGGTAAACAAAGTATGGGTTTATGTAATAGCAGGCGTAGGAATTGGAGCGATAATTCATAATTGGATTCCACAAAATATAATAGAGAGTATACTAGGCACAGGAAATATTTTTTCAGTACTAATTGCAACAATTGTGGGTATTCCAATATACGCAGACATATTTGGAACAATAGCAATTGCAGAAGCTTTATATACAAAGGGTGTAGGAATAGGTACTTTGCTTTCCTTTATGATGGCAGTTACAGCTTTATCGGTACCTTCTATCATAATGCTTAAAAGAGTTGTAAAACAAAAGCTTTTATTTATTTTTGTTGGAATTGTAGCTGGTGGAATTATAATTATTGGATATGTTTTCAATGCTTTAGGATTTTTGTTTGTGTAAAAAAAACAGTACTTTTTAGGAGGACAAAATGAAGTTAATATCATGGAATGTAAATGGATTAAGAGCAAATGTCAAAAAAGGCTTTATGGATTACTTTAAAGCAGTAGATGCTGATATGTTTTGCATACAGGAAACAAAATTACAAGAAGGGCAAATTGAATTAGATTTAGAGGGTTACCATCAATTTTGGAATTACGCAGTTAAAAAAGGCTACTCAGGAACAGCTATTTACTCTAAAATAGAACCAATTTCAGTTCAACATGGAATGAATATAGAAGAGCATGACCAAGAAGGACGAGTTATTACATTAGAGTTTGAAAAATTCTATTTGGTAAATGTATATACGCCAAATTCAAAGAGAGAATTATTAAGATTAGATTATAGAATGAGATGGGAAGATGATTTTAGGGCATATTTAGAGAATCTCGATAGTATAAAACCAGTTATATTATGTGGAGATTTGAATGTAGCACACAAGGAAATAGATCTAAAAAATCCTAAAACAAATCGCAAAAATGCAGGCTTCACAGATGAAGAGAGAAATAAAATGACAGAGTTATTAGATGCTAAATTTACGGACAGTTTTAGATACTTCTATCCAGAAATAGAAGATGCCTACTCATGGTGGTCATATATGCGACAAGCCAGAGATAGGAATGTAGGCTGGAGAATCGACTATTTTGTTGTATCCAATAAAATTGCAAGCGAAATGAAAGACGCAAGTATTCAACCTGAAATTTTGGGGAGTGATCATTGTCCGGTAGTGTTGGAGATATTTTGAGAATGATACGTGTGTGAAAATAGAAAAATCTCAAATTTAGGGAGTGGTGTTTGTGAAGAAAGCACGTCTTTATCTAATTGTTTTTACAATTATTTTTGCATGTCTTATGATTTATGCTGCAGTAATTGACAAGGAGACAAAAACAGATGCAGAATTACAAACAACAGCCACTGATAACAATAATGATGAAGTTACAAATGAATCAGCAAAAGATTGTTCATATGCAGTCAATAATTTTATAAATACAGACAATGCAGACGATTTAGTAACTACAGAAAAAACAAGTAATACTTTTTTAATAGATAATAAACTAGATGGTGAAAAATCAAATGGAACTTTACGTGAATACGAAGAAAACATTAAAGCTGTAATTGTAAGTATAAAACACGAAAAAAAGAGAGAAGCTGAGCAAAAGGAAGAATTAAATACAGAAAATCTAGCACAAACTCAAGCAGAAATCAAACCAATAAAAAGAAACAATGCATTAAAAAATGCACCTTTGTTAAATAAATTAAAAGGACAGCTTACAACACATATTTTAAATTTTGGTCACGTAAACTCTCCAAAGGGCGTTGCATTTAATTTCGATGCTACTGAGATTTGGGTAACTTCACTTATGAATAGTAGAAGTGGGGTAACTGTCTTTAGTGTAGTTAGCGGCGATAGAATAAAAGACATACATTTAGATGGGTATGGTGGGGTAGAAGTAATCTTTTCTAAAGACGGAAAATACGCGTATGTGAGTCAGATGGAAACAGGTAGGATATTTGAAATAGATGCAAACACAAAGAAAATTACCCGTATTTTTAACACAGAAAGTGTTTGGACAAAAGTTATGGATATTTCGGCAGATGGGAAAACTCTTTTTACATCAAATTGGTCAGGTGCAGATGTTTCAGAAATAGATCTCACGACAGGAGAATTAAGAAGAAGAATTCCTGTTGTGAAAACGCCAAGAGGGATTTATGCAACAGAAGACGGGAAAACGCTTTACGTTGCAGGATTTAGTAAGGGTGAGATTCAAAAGATTGATTTGTTGACTGGTGATAAAAGAGTGATTTTTAAAAGTGGAAGAGCAATGAGACATATAGTAGCAGATGAAGAACGTGGCGTGCTTTTTATCTCTGATATGGGGAAAAGAGTGATATTCAAGGTAGATATGAAAACTGACGAAGTGACAGTACTTGCTAAAACTGATGCGAACCCGAATACCATTGCTTTAACTCCAGATAAAAGAGTGCTAATTGTTTCATGTAGAGGGAAAAATAATCTGGATAGCTACTACCGTCCAGGACCAGAATGGGGATCTATTTTACTGTTTGATACTCAAACTGGAAAAATGTTAGATGCAATAGTTGCAGGAAATCAGCCTACTGCTCTAGATATATCTTCTGATGGCAGATTATTGGTTTTTTCAGATTTTCTAGATGCGAGGCTTAAGCTTTATAAAATCCCTTCATACGACGTTCTCCTTGGTGGTGAAGGCGGTAGAAGTAATTATTACAAAGCTGATTTGGGTAAATAGACGAATTTGTGTACAAGATGATCGCTGACTTTAATCTAGTTAAAAGAATTAAACCAAAAGTTAACGAAATTAAAACAAATTTGTTGCATTGATTACAGAGTAATGATATAATTAAAAACAAGTAAGAATAATAGAGTGGAGGTTTAAAATGGCAGAGTTTAAATTTGAAATTACAAGTAGCTTAGGAGTTTTGTCCGAATCAGCAAAAGGATGGACGAAAGAATTTAATATGGTTAGCTGGAACGAAAGAGCACCAAAATATGATTTGCGCGAATGGGATCAAGAACATGAGAAAATGGCTAAAGGTGTAACCTTAACTAAAGAAGAAGTAATAAAGCTAAAAGATATTCTTAACAAATTAGACTTGTAAAACACTTTTAAAATCATAAGATGAAATACTTTCTTTGTAAAATAAGGAGGTATTTTTTTTGATAAGTGGAATAGTAACAGTAGTATCAAATCAAAGGAGCGTGATGATTTTGAAAAAAAATTGTGAAAATAGAGAAATGATGAAATCAAATTTCAATTTAATGAAGGAGATTGAAACTGACCAATCAAAAGAAATACCTCAACCACCACTACAAAAACCATTTGATGGAAACGTTGATAGAATTAAATTGCCCGAATTTGGGGAAGAAATTATCTTAGATAATAATTTGCTACACTGTCTTAAAAAAAGAAGAAGTCATAGGAAATTTAAAGACGAAAGTTTATCATTGAAAGAATTATCTTTTTTGTTGTGGTCAACTCAAGGAATAGACGAAATAAGAGGGGATAATTATGCAACTATTAGACCTGTTCCATCTGCAGGTGCAAGACATCCCTTCGAAACTTATTTGCTAATAAATAACATTGATGGCTTAGAAAAAGGGATATATAGGTATCTACCTCTTACTCATGAGCTGTTATTTTTATTCACTAACGATGAAATGGTAAAAAAAGTAGAAAAAATTACATTTAGACAAAAGTTTGTAGCAACTGCACCTGTATTGTTTATTTGGTCTTGCATTCCATATAGAGGTGAATGGAGATATAGTATTGCGTCTCATAAAGCAATGTTATTAGATGCAGGGCATGTATGTCAAAACTTATATATAGCATCAGAAGCAATTGGAAGCGGAACATGCGCTATAGCCGCATATGATCAAGAAGCAATAGATAAACTTATAGAAGTCGATGGAGAAGAAGAGTTTGTTGTATATATGTCGCCAGTAGGAAAAGTGTAATAGGTGTGACAGTGGTGACGGAGCAAATTTGTCACGCTATAAAGAAGGCTTTTGGTGGTCTAAAGATGAGCATATGAATATAGCTTCTCCCTACAAATGGATGATGGAATATGGAAAGTAAGTTTTGTCCCGATGCAATAACGAGGCATTTGGGACGGGCGAACCTGTCCCTTTTTCCCGTCAAAGAGAATAGAAAAAGAAATTAGAATAGGGATGACCCTAGAAGCTCATATAATCACTAAGACTCAAAAGATATTGTTTTACTTGCTTGAGAAGATTGATTTGAGGGAGTAGCGTATTTAAGCAGTTCTCTTTTCAAGATAAAACCTTGACATCATAAGTAGTAGCATGGTAAATTAGCAGTAGTGAATTATTATCTTGAACATGTTAAGGGGTGCGAGTATGAATATAGAAAAAAAACACAGATTCAAAGCAGACCTAAGTTTATTCATGGTAGCAATAGTGTGGGGAAGTGGGTTTGTTGTTACTAAAAATGCTTTAGATGCATTTTCACCGTATGTATTATTAAGTTATAGATTTTCCATTGCAACGATTGTAGTTTCTGCAATATTTCATAAAAAGCTTTTAACATTAGATAGAGAAACAGCGAAAGCTGGAATTATAGCAGGATTGTTTCTTTTTACTGCTTTTGTTGCACAAACAGTAGGGATACAATACATAAGTGCAGGATCTTCTGCTTTCTTAACTGCTACATATGTGGTTATTGTTCCTTTTTTATATTGGATAATTAATAAAAGCAGACCAGATAAATATATATTTGTATCTGCGATAATGACTTTATTTGGTATTGCTTTTATAACAATAGGCAATGGGTTTGCGATTCAACCTGGAGATTTAATAACTATTCTATGTGCTTTTTTGTTTGCCTGTCATATAATTTCGGTAGGGCATTATGTAAAGAAATATGATCCAACTTTGTTGATAATTGTTCAGCTGGCAACAGCAATGGTATTGTCAATTATTTTGGCTTTTACTTTTGAAACACATCCTGAAAATATTCCGACTGGGAGCTATTTAATGGTAATTTACTTGGGATTATTTAGTACACTAGCTTGTTTCTTTGTACAAACTATAGCGCAAAAGTATACTTCGGCTTCACACACAGCTATTATTTTAAGTTTAGAGGCTGTTTTTGGCGCAATTTTCGGTGTATTAATACTAGCTGAAATATTTACTGGTAGAATGATTATAGGATTTATTATAGTTTTCTTTGCAATTTTAACAGCAGAAACAAAGTGGAGTTTTTTAAAGAAAAGTTAATAATTAATTTAAGCCTATTTAATTAGCATGAGTTAGTATGGAGCAGAGCAATTGGTATAGAATATATTACGTTGTTTAAGAAAGAATGTTGTACATAAAAAATAGGGGTGATATGATGAAGTTAGGGAAAAAAAGCATTGCGCTATTAATATTGGCTTGTTTGATAGTTGCTCAAATGTATGTGGTATTTGCGGAAGAAGCTATGAGCGAAGAAACAGTAACCGAAGAAAAAGTAAATGAAGAGAAAGTAAATGAAGAGAAAGTAAATGAAGAGAATGAAACTACAGCCAGAACAATCATACACAGTTTAGAAACATTAACTGAAATATTAGTTGCTGAGAATCTAGAAATAGAGAAAATTAAACTAAACCACGAAATGCTATTATTAAACTTGGAGCAGACATTAGAAGATTATGAAGAATTACAAGAAGATGTAGAGAATGCAAAAGATTTAGTTGAAGTAAGAGAGAAGCAAGTAGATATTATAAAAGATGAATTAAGTGATATCCCAGTAGGTGCACCTGAAAGAGCGCAAGCTCTTGCACAACTAAATTGGAATGTGCAATTATTAGATGCTGCCAAAAGAAGCTACGAGGGTATTATTAAGCAAGAAGCTAACATGATGGAAAGTCTAGAGTTAATGAAATTACAAAGAGATCAATCGAGCAGAAATAGAAAGCAAGAGATTGAAAAAATTAAGGCTAACTTTGAAAAAAATTATTTTCAGCTTGTGCTGTTAGAGAATCAAAAAGAAGTATTTAAGAAGCAATTAGAAAATTTGGATATGTTGATTGAATCAGAAAAAGTAAAGAAAAATCTTGATTTGACAACACAGATGGCTATTTTTGAACTAGAAAAAGATAGAAGTAAAATGTTCTTTAATATACGTAATGTTGAAAACAATACTGAGCAGATAAGAGAAAAAATAAAGACAGATATTAATGTAAGCGTTGACGAAGAATTGTTAATTATATTAACCATTGAAGAGAATATTACTGTGAGGCAGTTTGTTTTGAGTGATGTTATTGAGAAGTTTATGAATAACAATTTGAGTTTAGAAACTTCCCTTAGGATGACTGAAGTTAAGAGAGAAGTACATGAAAAAATAAAAGTAGCTTATGAAGAAGATGATAATGAATATAAGGTTGCATATTTAGAAATTAGAGAATCCGAAATTAATGAGTTGACTTCGAGAAGGAATTTTGAGCATATAGTGAAACAAACTTATTTTCAGCATGAGCAAGTGAGAATTGATTTATTGATGCAGTTACAAGAAAAAATATTAATTGAAGATAAATTTGAGCATACAAAAATGCAATATGATTTGGGATTGATAAGCGAACTTCAATATAGAGCTAGCGAACTTCAAGTTGAGCAGGCAAACTTAAATTATGTTAGCGCAAAAGTGAATTACATTAATGCAAGAATTACAATGGAATTGTTAGTTAAAGGAATAAACTAAGAAAATATGATTAGTATTTGTGAGAGTTAACATGTTTGTAGTGTGAAATATTAAAGGCAGAGCATATGCTCTGCCTTTAACATTTGTTTGTAATTTTCTAAATAAACAAGTTTAAACTTGAATCTTCAGCTTTAGCTAAGTAACTTGCAACTCCGCCTATTTCAACTCCATCAATAAGTTCTTCTTCTTTAATTCCCATAATATCCATAGACATTGCGCACGCAACAAGTTTAACGTTCACATCTAGTGCGTTTTTTATCATAATGTCTAATGAGTCAACATTCTTTTGGTTCATTACGTATTGAATCATTTTAGAACCCATACCACCCATGTTCATATTAGAGATAGGTAACTTACTAGTCCCTTTTGGCATCATGAAACCAAACATGTTCTCTAATAAATCTTTTTTTACCTTTTTGCCTTTTTTCTTTCTTAGCACATTCAAACCCCAGAAAGTGAAAAATAAGGTTACATCTTTACCCATGGATGCAGCTCCAGAAGCAATAATAAAGGAAGCTAAAGCCTTATCTAAATCTTGACTAAAAACTACAATTGTAGAATTGTTCTTTGCTGAGCTACCATTTTGCTCTTTAACGTCACTTCCTTTTTTTATCAACGCTGTGAAAGCTTTACCAGTAAAATCATTTTTTATAAGAGTGTTGCCAGTTTTTTCGCACCATGCTTTTATATCAGTTGCAAAACCCGGGTCAGTAGCAGAAATTTCAAGTATTTCACCTTCATTCATTGTTTCAATGTTCTTGAAAACTTTCATAATTGGACCTGGGCATTGTAGACCGCAAGCATCAAGAATAATATGTGCTTTAGTGCTAGTTTCCTTTATTGGTTCTTTTACAACAGAAACGCCAGAATCGTCTACAGGAGTAATGCAATCAAATCCATCAGCACCAGAATTCACACATTGATGTGTTTTATATCCTCCATCTAAATTTTCAACTTTATATCCATTCTGCGTTAGAATTCTTGCTGCTAGGTATCCACGTATACCAACTTGACAGAATACATATATAGTTTTATCTTTTGGTAATTCTTTTAGTCTTTTTCTTAACTCAGCAAGCGGAATATTAATAGAATTTTGAATAGTTCCTAGTTGAACCTCAATGTCGTCTCGCACATCTAATAAAAATTCATTGTTCTTTACTAACTCATCAATTTCATGCCATTGAAAAGTTGTAACTTTTCCTTTTAGTATATTATCTGCGTAAAAACCGAGCATGTTCACAGGGTCCTTAGCAGAAGAAAAAGGAGGTGCGTAAGACAGCTCTAGGTCTGCTAGATCAGTTATTTTCAAGTTCCCCTTCATAGCAGTTGCTATAACATCAATTCTTTTTTCTACGCCTGTAAATCCTATAGCTTGCGCCCCTAATATTTTGCTTGTTTCTTTGTTAAATAATATCTTTATTGAAATAGGAAACGCTCCTGGGTAATAACCAGCGTGTGAGCCAGGGTGAATATGAAGCACTTCATAACTAGTGTTAAATCTCTTTAGCAATTTTTCATTATTACCAGTTGCCGAAACAGTCATATCAAAGACTTTTGCAACCGAAGTTCCCATGGTACCAGAAAATTTTTCCTTTTCACCGCAAATATTATTAGCTACGATTCTTCCTTGCTTATTTGCAGGCCCAGCTAAAGGAATCATAGCAGGTTTTCCACTTACGTAGTCAGTTACTTCTATGGCATCACCAATTGCATATATGTTAGGGTCAGAAGTTTGTAAATACTCGTTGACTTTAATTCCACGCCTTTCTCCTAATTTTAAACCAGCATCCTTAGCAAGTGAACTCTCGGGACTAACACCGATTGCAAAGATTATTAAATCGGTACCTATTACAGTTCCACTTGATAGTTCTATTTGTCTACCTTTATTTTGAAAAGATTTCACGCCATCGTTGAGTATTAAGTTAACCTTTTTGCTTCTAATATGCCCATGTAACATTGAGGCCATTTCAAAATCAATTGGTGACATAATTTGCTCAGCCATTTCAACTATTGTAACATCTAAGCCTATATGATGTAGATTTTCAGCCATTTCTATTCCGATAAATCCTCCGCCAATGACTGTTGCAGATTTAACGTTTTTTGATTCAATGTATTCTTTTATTGCATCTGTATCAGGGATTGTTCTAAGGGTAAACAAATTTGTAGCCTCGTTAATGCCAGGGATAGGAGGCTTGATTGGATTTGCGCCAGGAGAAAGTACAAGTGTATCGTAACTTTCTTCATAAGTTTCATTAGTTTTTAAGTTCTTAATAGTAACCTTTTTTTCGGAGGGTTGAATACTAATAACTTCACTAAATATGCGAATATCCATGTTGAATTTCTCAGACATACCTTCAACAGTTTGAACTAATAAGGCATCTCTTTCCTGAATAACTCCACCAATGAAGTACGGCAATCCACAATTAGCGAACGAAATATACTCACCACGTTCAAACATAATTATTTCTGCTTTTTCATCTAACCTTCTTAACCTCGCAGCTGCTGATGCACCACCTGCAACGCCACCGACTATAATTGTTTTCTTATTCATTATTTTTCCTCCTCTAAACTATTTTCTTCAAATAAGAACTTAATTATTCTTTCCGCCTTTACATTTGAAATACGGTATATCATTTCCGTGCCTCTTCGCTCATTTGTTACAACACCAGCATTTTTTAGCTTTGATAAGTGTTGAGACAATGTGGATTGAGGGATTTGAAGGCAATCTTGCATTTTTGAAACATTAGACTTAGGAGATTCCAAAAGACCTTTAGCAATGCACAACCTAACTGGATGAGCTAAAGCTTTTAAAATTTCTGAATAATGATCAAAAAGTTTTAAGTTATTCATATAAGTAATCAAAGAATCAACCTCCATCTCTATATCGTTATATTACAATAATACGATACAGATGTCAACGTGTTTTTTGCAAAATTCATCAATGATTACTGCGTTGTTATTGTGAAGAAAGAAAAAAATATGCACTGAGTGTATTGATGAAAGATTGCAATTATGGTAGAATAATTTTAAGGAAGTAATGTATTGTGTAATCATTATAAAAGGGGAGTTAAAATGGAGAATGAGAGAATATTTAGTTTAATTGAAAAAATGTATGACAAAATGGAAAAACTAAATAAAGAGTTGCGTAGTGAGATGCAAGAAATGAATCAAGAGTTGCGTAGTGAGATGCAAGAAATGAATCAAGAGTTGCGTAGTGAAATGCAAGAAATGAATCAAGAGTTGCGTAGTGAAATGCAAGATGGTTTTAAGAAAACAAGGTTGAGTTTTGTAAAGATAGAACATGATATTGAACAAATTAAGACTATGACAGAAGGGATTGTAGCCAATACAAAAAGAATTGATAAAATCGAATCAAAGGTAGATAGTTTAGTAGATATTATTAAGAACAAAAGCATAGTAGTTTCAAAAGAAAACTATGTGCAAATTTTGAAAAAAGCCTGAATCAAACGACTATAAACGGGAAAGAGGAAGAAAATGAAAAATCCAATAGTAACTTTTACAATGGAAAACGGAAATAAAATGAAAGCAGAATTATATCCTGAAATTGCGCCAAATACGGTTAATAATTTTATTTCATTAATAAAAAAAGACTTTTATAATGGGACAATATTTCATAGAGTAATACCAGGATTTATGATACAAGGAGGAGACCCTCAAGGAACAGGAACAGGCGGACCAGGCTATTCAATTAAGGGAGAGTTTTTAACTAATGATTTTGATAATCGATTAAAGCATACAAAGGGAGTTTTATCCATGGCTAGGTCAATGCATTCTGATTCTGCAGGCTCACAGTTTTTTATTATGGTTGAAGATTCAACTCATTTAGATGGACAGTATGCAGGTTTTGGAAAAATTATTGATGGCATGGAAGAAGCAGACAATATAGTAAATGAAGCAAGAGATTCTAGAGATAAACCACTTCAAAAGCAGCGAGTTGAAAAAGTTACAGTAGATACTTTTGAAATTAATTATGCTGAAGTAGAAAAAAATAAGTAGAAAAATTGTATATAAAAACGCATCTAGATATCTAAGGTGCGTTTTTTTGCACATATAAACGAATAGTGAATATTATACAATACGCAAGAAATTTGAAGATAATAAAGGAGGTCTTAATTCTATGAAGGAAGATAACAATGCTAATAATGCGGGTGTAGGGAATGTATATCCTTGTATTTATCCTATCCCATTTATGCCTCAGTATGTAGCGCTAGCAAATGCTTACGTACCTTATCAACAACACGCAAAATCATTCTTATTATGTGAAGCACTAAAGAAAGGAACTCTATTTCCAGAATTATATCAACCATATGAAGTTAAAATAGGTGGGGGAAGACATAATGAATGATAAAGAAATATTGTTAAGATCAATACAAGAAGTTGAATTTGCACTATTAGAGTTAAATTTATATTTAGATACACATAGATATGATAGATTGGCACTTATGGAATACAATTATTATGCACAAAATTTGATGATGCTTAAATATAATTTTGACATGAAGTATGGACCATTAATGAATTTTGGATTTTCACCTTCAGTAGATGGATGGAGATGGATTGAAGGTCCTTGGCCATGGGAATAGTACTAAATTATTAGGAGGTATATAATGTGGGTTTATGAAAAAAAATTACAATATCCTGTTAAAGTAGGTAAATGTGATATGAGGATGGCAAAGTATTTATATACTCAGTATGGAGGACCAGATGGTGAATTAGGAGCGGCTATAAGGTATTTGAATCAGAGATACACTATGCCTACAAATGAAGCGAAGGGTTTATTAACAGATATAGGAACTGAGGAATTAGCACATGTCGAAATGATATGTACAATGATATATCAACTTACAAAAGATGCTACACCGCAGCAAATGGAAGAAGCAGGGTTGGGAACAAATTACGCGATACGAGCAAATGCTTTGTTTCCGGCTGATCCAAACGGAGTACCGTGGACAGCTAGCTACATTCAAGCACATTCGGATCCTGTGACAGACTTAACTGAAAATATGGCTGCAGAGCAAAAAGCTCGCGCTGCATACGAGAATTTAATAAGCATGACAGATGATCATGGTATGAGAGATGCTTTAAAATTTTTACGTGAAAGAGAAGTAGTGCATTTTCAGAGATTTGGTGAAGCATTGAGGATTGTACAAGAATATCAAGCAGCAAAGAAAATATTCTAAAAGTCTTGGTATTGAGACTATAAAGGCTTTGAGGCACTATTGATAGTGTGCGATTGCACTATAATTAAACTTTGCGTGCGACATACTTATAAGCTGATAACATAACTCTTGTGGTGAAAGCAAATAATATGTAAGCAAATTGTAGAGGAGATACCTATGTATATTTGTTGCGTTTAGTTCATAACTGTGCTATGATTTGAGTAGTTAAAGTAAATATGGGTATATAGTAACTACAACATATTTTGCGAAAGCGAAACTCAAATAGGGAGGACTAGACGTATGAGAGAACAAATCAATTTACAAGAAGGTATGAGCTATACAGTGCAAAAGCGAGTTGATTATGGAGATATGGCTGTTAGTTTTGGAAGAAAAGGAGTTGAAACACTTTTTTCAACTACTGCACTTTCTAGAATGATGATTAAGGCCGCTTTGGAAGTAACTGGAGATAATCTTCCGAAGGGATATATAACAGTGGCTAAAAAGTTTGAACTGAGCCATGAAAAGCCGACATTACAAGGCATGACGGTAACAATTAAAGCGGTTTTAGAAAAAATCGAGGGAAATGTACTTATTTTTAAAGTGATATGCTATGATGAACTTGGGGAGATTGCATTTGGAAGAATGGAAAGACATGTTGTAAATAAGCAAGCGCTTATTGAACGAGCTAAGAAAAGAGCAGATATTTTACAAAGAAGGAGTTAAGTTTTACAGTTACAGAGTAGTTATAACAATTATGTTAGAATTCCACCATGTAGCATGCAATTATAAGGTTCTATTTAAAACAAACGTATTGAATCAAGTTGTTCTGTGTCTATATATTGGTAAGATTATTATGAAATAAACATACTAAATTTAATAATGATAGCAAATACTAAGGATGCGATAGCATCCTTTAAACTTGCTCAATATTAATCAAATTGATTAATATTGAGCAGGAAGAAAGTGCTATATATCGTTAAAAAAAGAAGTCAATTATAATAGCAAGGAGATTAATATGGATATAAAACTCTTACTATTAGCTGTTGCTCCAGTAGTAGCTCTAGGGACAGCAATTTACTTGCTTGACCGTCGGGAAAAGGAGCCCATACTCTTGTTAATAAAAATATATTTTTTGGGCGCCTTGACTGTGATTCCCGTGTATTTAATTCAAAAAATTATTTTAAGTTTTAATGTTTTTGAAGGTATTCTAAGCGTAGTGGTTGTAGCATTTATTGTAGCAGGACTTGTGGAGGAATATGCTAAAAGAGCAGTATTAATGAATGTAGCATATGAGAATGATAACTTCAATGAAAGAATAGATGGTGTTGTATATAGTGTGTTTTCTGCACTTGGTTTCGCGACTGTAGAAAACATCATGTATATTATGTTCGCATATACAGGCAATTTTTATGTCGGAATAATGAGAGGAGTTTTATCAGTTCCTGCGCACGTGTTATTTGCAATAACTATGGGCTACTACGTATCTTTAGCTAAATTTACGGACAACGAAAAAATGAGAAAATCATATTTGGTAAAATCTTTAACGGTTCCAGTTTTACTGCATGGTTTTTTTAATTTTATTTTAATGTCGAAATTGCCAACTTTGAAGTTGTTTTTTATTCCATTTGTAGTTTATTTATGGATAGCTAACATCATAAAGTTAAGTAAACTATCTAAAACTAGAAGCAATAATCAAAACTATAAAGACAAAAACTAATTTAAAGTATTAAATTAGTTTTCTTTTGCAATTATCTTTATAATTTCCTTTAAAGAAGAATCATTTGAGATTTCAAAAGTCCCTGATTTTAGTTTTGACGAAAGATTCATATTCTCTGACAGTTCAATAAAGGCAGCCACACTATCAATAAGCGATTTTTCTAAGAGTATATTAGCTATGCCCACTGCAGGGGTTCCGCTTGGAATTATAATGCTCTTAATCTCAATTATCAAGATTTGCGTCGTGTTGTTCTCGGTTGCCGTTTCTGTAGTAGTATCTTCAAGCTTGTTGTCTGGTATTAAGCCAGTTTGAGAATTGTTTTGTTCAGTATTTATTTTAGAACTAGATTCATCTTGTAACATATTATCAACACTAGGAGAATTGAAAATATTATCAATACTTATAAAGTCAAACCAATCGCCTAAATTCCACCCAATCACAAGAATAATTACTAAAGCAATAACTATTGCTAGGAGCACATCTGTTATTTCGTATACAAAGTCTTTGATTTTTTCCACAATTCTCAAAACCTTTCTGTTTAATTTCTATTATTATTTAAGCATAACATAAAATGAGTAGTGAGTTCAATGAGTAAAAAGATACAATTCAAGATATATTATAAGAGTTGCTTTAATTGTACTAGAGTGATAGAATAATTTATGAACTTACATAGATTGTTGACTGGGGGATCTTTAATGGTAAAAGAAATATTCGAGTGGATAAAGGCAATAGTTATATCAATCGTGATTGCTCTAATTATAACAACCTTTATTAATCCAACGATAGTGAGACAGCATTCGATGTATCCTACATTGAATGAGTATGATTTTTTAATTGTTAATCGTTTGTTGTATAAGCAAGGTGATCCAAAAACAGGAGATATTGTAGTGTTTAACTCAAGCTTAAAAACTGTTGATGGAGAAAATAAATTATTAATAAAGAGAGTAATTGCTGTCCCAAACGATGAAATTTTTATTTCTAATGGTAAAGTTCACTTAAATAATAAGTTAGTCAATGAAACATACCTTGGTGGTATGGACACATTTGGTAAAGATGTTGAAGGTGTTAAATTGATTATACCAGAAGGAAGCGTTTTTGTTATGGGAGACAATAGATCTAATAGTATGGATAGCCGAGATAATATTGTCGGGCTTGTTGATGTAGATGATATAGTAGGAAAAGCCTTTGTTCGTTTATTTCCGTTTAATGAAATCAAATTGTTTAATTCTAACTGATATATGTAAAATTAACTTTATAAAAATCATTAAAATTGCTAATAATATACGAGAAGGAATGTTAGATGAAAAAGTATAAGGAGGCGTTTTAATGAAAGTAAAAGATCTTATGACAAAGCATATTTCAGTTGCAGATGTTAATACACCTATTAAACAAGTGGCAAAAAAAATGAAAGATTTAAATGTTGGATCAATACCAGTTTGTGACTCGACTAATCAACCTGTAGGAATAATTACAGATCGTGATATTGCTACTAGATGTGTTAGTGATGGAATTAAGGATAGTGAGAGAGCACAAAGTATTATGTCGAGAGATTTAGTGTGCGTTTCGCCGGATACACACATACATGAAGCGTCTAGGATTATGGGTGAAAACCAAATTAGAAGACTTCCTGTAGTAGAAAACAAGAAAATAGTTGGAATGATTTCAATTGGTGACCTGACAGACACTCATGAAAATGAAGCAGGGAAAGCATTGGGAGAAATTTCTGAACAAAGCAGACCACTAGGGTAATATCTATAGAAAACCTATTTAGCGTATTTAAGTTTCTACAAAAGTTCTTGCTTATGCAGGAACTTTTATGCTTAATGTAGAAATATAAGCTAGGGAGTCAATTTCAAGATTAAGAGGAGTAAATTGAATGAAAAACAAAATTTGTGAATTATTAGAGAAGAACCGACAAAATACTAAAAATGGGAGTTTGCCAACGTACATACCTGAACTAATCAAAACTGATCCAGAAATACTAGGAATTTACATTTCAAAACTAAATGGTGAAGAATTCGGGTGTGGCAACTATAAACACAAGTTTACTATGCAAAGCATTTCAAAAGTAATAACTTTGATGTTAGCGCTTGAGGATAACGGTGAAAAGTTTGTTTTTAGTAAAGTTGGAATGGAGCCCACTGGAGATTCGTTTAATTCAATGATGAAGCTCGAAATTGTAACACCATCCAAACCTTTTAATCCTATGATAAATGCTGGCGCAATTGCAGTTACTTCAATGATAAAAGGTATAAGCAGTAAAGAAAAATGGGATAGAATTTTAGATTTTTTAAGAAAGATAACTTGCAACCCTAATTTAGATATTAATAAATCTGTATACATATCTGAAAAAAGCACAGGAGATAAAAATCGAGCGCTTGCCTATTTTCTAAAAGATGTCGGAATTATTGTGGGTGACGCTGAAGATCAATTAAACGTATATTTTATGCAATGTTCAATAGAAGTAGACTGTTGCGATATTGCTAGAATAGCGAGCTTTATAGCGAATAATGGAATTATTCCATCTAGTGGAGAAAAATTAGTTAGCAAGAAAAATGCTATTATTGCTAAAACATTTATGCTAACGTGTGGGATGTATGATGGGTCTGGTGAATTTGCTATTAACGCAGGAATCCCTGCCAAGAGTGGTGTAGGAGGGGGAATTATGGCTGTAGTACCTAACAATTTAGGTATAGGAGTAATAGGACCAGCACTTGATATAAAAGGCAATAGCATAGCAGGAGTAAAATTGTTATCAGATATTTCGAAAGAATTTGACTTGTCGATATTTTAACGGCTTAAAGGAGTGAAATCGGTATGAAAGAAATTTTTGTATTAAGGGAATTGGAACAACTAAGAGCGATATCTCATCCATATAGGGTAGAAGTTCTTGAGAGTTTTTCACATGAAGAGCCTCGTTCAGCTAAACAAATTGCAGAAAAGTTAGGAGAGCCTCATGCCAAAGTAAACTATCATATAAAAAATTTGTTAAATGTAGGGATTTTAGAACTCGTAGAAGAAAGAGCGAAATCAGGTATCATAGAAAAATACTATTTGCCAGCAGCAAGGGTAATAGTGATAGATAAAAACTTTCTAAACAATATTGACGAAGACATGTTGCATTCATTGAATCAAGTTTCTGTTTCAGTTTTTGAAAAAATAAGTGCTGACTTTTATAGAGCGGTAGAAAATCAAGTTTCTAAAACTAAGTATATTAGACATCATAATGATTATTATCTAACTGATGAAGAAGCAAGAGAGCTCATGCAAAAAATAGATTCAAAAATAACAGAGTACCTAAAAAATAAGAAAGAAAAGGACCGTGAGGGAGTGCATCCATATAATATTGTTGCATTAGGCATTCCACTATCAGACACAATTTGCATTAGCGAAAAACTAAAAAACAGTGACGAGGAATGAGTATTCGATGTCTGTTTTGAGTAGCAGAGGCTCTATGCTGGAATTAAAAAGCGAAATAATAAAGTATGCTCACACATTAAGTATAGATTTGATAGGTTTCACAACTGCAGATAGATTTAATGGATTAGAGAATATCCTTAATGAGAGAAAGAAAAAAAATTATCTATCAGAGTTTGAAGAGGAAAACTTCGAGTTAAGAATAAACCCAAGAAAGACATTGAAAAGTGCTAGATCTATAGTTGTAATTGGACAATCGTACTATAGCAATATTGATTCTAGTCCAGTTGATACTAATCGTTCAAAATTTCAGGGAGATTTAGCAAGAATCTCGTGGGGCGAAGATTATCACATAGTACTCAAAGAGAAACTTGATAAATTGTCAAGCTTTATTGGAAACAAACATTCGGATTTTCAATTCTTATCTTTTGTAGATACAGGGCCATTGGTAGATAGACATGTAGCTTGGAGAGCCGGGCTCGGTGTCTTTGGCAAAAATAACTGTTTAATAAATGATAAACTTGGATCATGGTTTGTTATCGGCTATATGTTGACAAACTTAGATATAGAAGCAGACAAACCTAAAGAAAATATATGCTGCATTAATTGTAATATTTGCATTAAAGAATGTCCAACTGGAGCAATAGAAAAGCCTCATGTAATTAACGTTAAAAAATGCATTTCCTACATTTTACAGAGTAAAGATAGTATTCTTGAAAATAACAGAGAATTGTTAGAAACACGAATATACGGTTGTGATATATGTCAAAATAAATGCCCAAAAAATTTCATGGTTACTGAAACATCATTAGACGAATTCAAACCTATAGTTAAGCAAATTGATTTGGTAGATTTACTTACTATTTCCAATAAAAAGTTCAAATTATTGTTAGGCAATAACTCAGCAGGATGGAGGGGAAAGAAAATACTTCAAAGGAATGCTATTATTGCAATGGGAAATCAAAATAGAGCATCTGCAATCCCCTACTTATTGCCTTACTTAACTGATGATAGAGTAGAAATGAGAGAATATGCTAGGTGGGCTATTGCAAAACTTAAAAAGCTTACTTAGTTATGAGAAAAAAATAGCGTAATGCATAGTAATTTTTAAAAAACCCTTTACAATGAACGGATGTTCGTGTATAATCTATTTAAGAACTTATGTACGTTTTTAATAAATCTATAAATGAACTATTGTGAGAGGGGAAGATAATTATGAAGGTTTTTGTATTTACTGGTAAGGTAAAAGATTTAAGAAGATATTTGAGAGAATGGAGCAAAAAAAATACTTTGAGGGAGAGGGTTCAATGAAGAGATTTGTTTTAAGATGGTTTGTAAGTGCTATATCAATTTACGTTATAGCATCGTTATTTTCTGGTATTAACTTAACTGGATTTAGTCCTGCATTAATAGCAGCATTAATTCTTGGCATCATAAATACTTTAATTAGACCACTATTAATTTTTTTCACATTACCTATAAACATTTTGACTTTAGGATTGTTTACATTTGTTATTAATGGATTCGTATTAAAAATGACATCAATTTTAGTTGATGGTTTTTACGTAAGAGGTGTTTGGATAGCTATAATAGGAGCTATTTTTATAAGTATTGTAAACATGTTAATAGGAAGTGTAGTAGGAGTTAAGGATGATTAAAGTGTATCATTTAAAAAGTTTAATGAGAAATATAATTATTTGATAATTTTCCACTAATTAGCTAACTAACTAACTAACTAACTAAGTTAGTTAGTTTTTTTTGTCCATTTTCATTTTAAGAAACTAAAATTCACTAAAAAAAGTCAAAAAGCTACAAAACTAGTGCTTTTTCTTTGAAGGATATTTTGATATATAATTGAAATATAGATATTGTAACCATAATTTGAAGGGGTGATATTTTGAAATTATTAAATGAAGTAATAGGTAATAAATTGATTGTAACTATGAGTGGTGAATTAGATCATCATGTGGCGAAGAGTATTCGCATTGAAGTAGATGAATTGATTTTAAAGAAAAGAACAAAAAACCTAATTTTTGACATGAGTCAATTGAAATTTATGGATAGTTCAGGAATAGGTGTAATCTTAGGTCGATATAAAAATATTACGAACATAGGAGGAAAAGTAGCAGTCGTAAATGTTTCAGATAGAGTAGATAGGATTTTTTCTATGACAGGTTTGTACAAAGTTATTAATAAATACGAAAATATGAGCACAGCTCTCAAACACTTGTAAAGGAAGTGATATCATGGAATACAATAATTATATGAAATTAGAATTTGAAAGCAAGTCACACAATGAAGCCTTCGCGAGAGTTGTAGTTGCAGCTTTCGCCGCTCAACTTGATCCTACAATCGAGGAGATAACTGATATAAAAACTTCTGTTTCAGAAGCAGTTACCAATGCAATTATTCATGGATATGAAGACAAAATTGGATTAATAACAATAGTTGCTGTAATTAGAGGGAAAGAAATAGAAATAGATGTATCTGACAATGGAAAAGGTATAGAAAACGTTATTAAAGCTATGGAACCTTTATACACTTCAAAGCCAGAATTAGAACGTTCGGGAATAGGCTTCACAGTTATGGAAACTTTTATGAATGTAGTAAAGGTATATTCTACAGTTGGTGAAGGCACAAGAATAAGAATGATAAAAAGAATACAAAATCAAAATACAGAAATAAGGTAATGAAAATGAATTTATCAATACTTTCAAGCAACCAAAATAGGATATTAGAGCATGAAGAAACGATAGATTTTATTATTAAATCACAATCAGGCGACTTAAAAGCGCAAGAAATGTTGGTAACGCATAATTTAGGACTTATTAGATCTGTAATGAAAAGATTTGTAAATAGAGGTTACGACAAAGAAGATATATTTCAAATAGGATGCATTGGTCTAATCAAAGCAATAAAAAAATTTGACATTAATTACGAAGTGAAATTTTCTACTTATGCGGTACCAATGATAATTGGAGAGATTAAAAGATTTATGCGAGACGATGGCATGATAAAGGTGTCGCGGGCTTTAAAGCAGACTGCGACGAAAATCAAGTATTCTAAGGAAGAGTTTTCAAAAAAATACGGGCGTGACCCGACACTAAAAGAATTAGCGGAAGATTTAAATATAGCTAAAGAAGAAATAGTTATAGCTCTAGAATCAAGCATTCAGCCAGATTATTTACACGACGTAATTTATCAAGATGATGGTGACCCTGTTTACCTAGTTGATAAAATTGAAGATAAAAATACAATTGAAGATGAGGAGATTATAGATAAAATTTTACTAAAAAATGCAATATCAAAACTTGGTCAAAGAGAAAGGCAGATTATCGTATTGAGGTATTTTAAAGATAAAACACAGACGGAAATTGCTAAGATTTTAGGAGTATCACAGGTTCAGGTTTCACGAATTGAGAAAAAAATCTTAGGGAATATGAAAATTATGATGAAAAAACTTGATTAATCAAGTTTTTTTTTGTTCAGGATATTTATATTTACATAGATAATTCTGCAAAGCGAATGAAAAATACGATTAAGTAAATAATAATTACGAGGAGGATGAAAATTGTGGAGTTGAATTTTAAACTGAGGTATTTATTTATGGTTTTGATACTTTTTTTTGTAGCTGTAGGTTCTTTGTATCTGATATTTTATAGACAGACTAACGAAGTACCAGAAAAAGCAGATTTGGTATTTAATTGTTTCATTTTGGAAGAAATAAATGAATGAAGCACAAATATTCATTCAATCAAAAGGGAAAATCTGCACAAAAAAAACTAATATGCTTGAAGTGAAAGATTTAATTGAGATTGTAGCTGACGAAAATATAAAAAGAACTATCGAAAATATGAAACTATCAATAGAGCCAGAAAAAAAGAAAAACTGTTATGTAGTCTCCATATTCCATATTGTAAAATTGATTAAAAATGAATTCCCAGAGCATTTTGTGTCGATTGTAGGCGAAGCAGATATTTTTATTAACTTTGAAGATGAGACTAAGCAAAAAAGCATTTTTAAATTTTTACGTGCAGTATTAGTATCTTCATTATTATTTATAGGAGCTATAACGGCAATAATAAACTTTCATGCGGATGTTGATATGAAAAGCGCACAACAAACTATGTATAGGTTGATTACAGGAATTGAAACAGAATCATTGTTACTGCTACAAATACCATATGGTTTGGGAGTTGGTTTGGGAATGTCAGTATTCTTTAATCATATTTTTAACAAAAAAATAAATAGTGAGCCAAGTCCAATGGAAGTTGAGATGTATTTGTACCAGCAAAATATAGATGAGTGTATGAAAAACACTTTAAACGATAAAAACGAAAGGGGTTAATGTGAATATATTGTTATTGGTAATCGTAGGCTTTGCAAGTGGAACTATCGTAGGTAGCGGTATAGTTGCATTAATTACCCTTTTAGACATAGTACCTAGATTGGCACAACTTACAAAAACATATTCAAAAATACGCACATACGAAAATGCAATTATTTTAGGTGCAACGTTTGGATCAATCGCATCAATCACAGATTTTAGTGTCAAAGCAAACTCAGTTTTTACAGTTATAATTGGTTTTTATATGGGAATATTTGTTGGATTACTAGCTGCTGCAATTGCAGAAGTTGTGAATGTGATCCCAATAATTGTAAGGAGGAACAAGATTGAAGGATACGTTATTTACGTTCTATTCGCCTTGATTGCAGGTAAAATAATAGGTACGTATGTTTCGCTATTCTTTTTTTAGGAGGAGGAGAAATGATGATTGGAAAATATTTTTACTTGCCAAGATATTCAGCTTTAGAGTACGAGAACTTTAAAGAAGACAATAATCACGAAGAGTATATAGCGCTAGACAAGGATATCTTTAAGCTTGAATTAGAAAAAAAAATTAATGAGATTAGATAAAGTAGGTGTTAGTGTGATAAAGAAAGTTGAATCTAATAAAAAATACGAGGAATACTTAAAAAAAACACAACCTAAACCAAACTATTTTAAAAACTGTTTGTGGGCTTTTATTGTTGGTGGTTTGATTTGTACTTTTGCACAAATTGTTCATGATTTATTTGAAAAATATTTAAATATGGAGCATGTAGAAGCAACTAGTGCCACAGTCATGACAATGATATTTATAGGGGCAACACTTACTGGGCTGGGAGTGTACGATAAAATAGGAAAAAGAGCAGGAGCTGGTTCGATAATACCAATAACCGGTTTTGCTAACGCAATTGTTGCACCCGCAATGGAGTTTAAAAGAGAAGGGATAATTTTTGGGGTTGGTGCAAAAATGTTCATTTTAGCAGGACCAATCTTGGTTCACGGCATATTAGCATCAGTTATAGTAGGTTTTATACATTATTTTTTAAAACGGTGAGGAGGTTAGAAAATGCGAACCAAAAAAATGGGAAATCAAACAATTAAGTTTAAGAATCCTCCGATAATTCTTTCCACGGCTTCAATTGTTGGAGCAAAGGAAGGTGAGGGTCCTTTAGCAAAATATTTTGACAAAATAATTGAAGATGATTTATATGGAGAAGAGAGTTGGGAGAAAGCAGAAAGCAAATTGGTAGAGGACGCTGTGAGGCTTGCCGTTACAAGAGGAGAGTTGCAATTAGCAGATATAGAGTACATGTTAGGAGGAGATTTGCTTAACCAATTGATAGCAACATCGTTCGCAGCATCAAAGTTGCAAATTCCTTTTTTTGGCTTGTACGGTGCATGTTCAACAATGACTGAGTCTTTAAGTTTAGCATCAATTATTATTGATGGCGAGTTTGCTAACAAAGTTATAGCAACAACGTCTAGTCACTTTGCGACAGCTGAGCGTCAATTCAGGTTTCCACTAGAACATGGCAATCAAAGAGCACCTACCGCTCAGTGGACCGTGACAGGAGCGGGGGCGGTTCTTCTATCTTCTACGGGAGAAGGACCGGTAATTACACATATTACTACCGGAAAAGTAATTGATTTTGGAGTGGTAGACGCAAATAATATGGGAGCTGCAATGGCACCTGCAGCTGCTGATACGATTGCTACTCATTTAAAAGATACTGGCTTTAAACCGAATGATTATGACTTAATTATTACTGGAGACTTAGGGAAATATGGAAAAGAAATAGCAATTGACTTGCTAAGAAAAGAAGGTCATAAAGTAAAAAATGTTTTTTCAGATTGTGGTAACGAAATATTTGATCATGAAAAGCAGGATACTCATGCAGGTGGAAGTGGATGCGGTTGTTCAGCAGTTGTATTTTGTGGATACTTAATTGATCAATTAAAGAATAAAAAACTAAATAAAATTCTCTTGGTATCAACAGGGGCTTTGTTTTCGCCAACAAGTTCACAACAAGGTGGATCAATACCAAGCATTGCGCATGCAGTGACAATAGAGAATGTGAGTATTAAATAGGAAGGTGAGTACAGATGACGTATGTTTATGCATTCATTGTTGGTGGACTTATTTGTGTAATAGGTCAGCTAATCATGGATTATACCAAATTGACTCCTGCACATGTATTAGTTATTTTCGTTACTTCAGGAGTAATATTAACTGCAGTAGGATTATATGAACCACTTGTGAAAATAGGAGGTGCGGGTGCGACTATACCTATACCTGGGTTTGGATATGCATTAGCTAAAGGTGCAATTAAAGCTGTAGATGAAAATGGCATCATAGGGGCCTTTACAGGTGGTGTAGAAGCCACAGCTGGAGGAATTGCAGTTGCAATAGTTTTTGGGTATATTATGGCGATTCTTTTTAATCCTAAAGTGAAATAATAGTAAATTTTTTCTTGTGAAATTACAGTTTTGAGTTTGACATTAAAGGAGCTACAAGTAAAAATTGTAGCTCCTTTAATATTAGTTGTTTGTATCGTTACTACCTTCACTTTGATTATTATTTGTTTCACTATCAATGTTCTCTTCATTAGTATTTTCATCAGAGTCTTCTATGATTTCTGCATTAGGATCACCTATAGTATTATCTAGTAAGAAATCAAGAAAAGGAATATCTAACGACCAGTCAATAAGTGGATCGAAATATTCAGTTGGCAACTCATAAATAAAATCACGTGGTTTTATAAAAACATAGTTCTCAGGATTTACAGGAATATTACCATCTTTATCACGAAGAATATGCTCTTCAGGAACGAAAGGAATACGTCTCCTAGTGAATACTCTTGACTCAATTTCCCAAGGGGGAGTAAATTCAGTAGCTAGTTTGCCAGTGGGAACATGGATATCTGCAAGTACGTGGACATCGCAATACTCAGTTGGTTGAGTTCCACTAATAAATTTTTCTGTCCGTACTGTGCTACCGCGTGGGTCGTTATGACAATGGGTTGTTGGTAATTTGCCTGATTTTGTACAAACCTGAACACGAACAATATTTTCGGGTTCGAAAAATTCTTTGGCTTCATAGTTTTCATGAACTCTAGCCATTATTTTTTGCCATAGCATAGCAGTGATACGGCTGCCTTCGCTCATTTCTGCTGGCATGTCAAATCCAATCCACACACCCCCAACATAGTATGGGGTGTATCCAACAAACCAAGCATCTTTTTTGTCGGAAGTCGTTCCTGTTTTACCTGCAACAGGTATCTTGGAATTATTCTTATCAAGCCTAGAACGTGTTCCTGTTCCAGAGTCAACAACGGTTTTTAGCATGTCTGTAACAATAAATGCAACTTGTGGAGTGACAACTCTATCAAACGTAGGTTTATTGTTTAACAAGAGATTACCATGCCTATCGTATACTTTGGTAAAAGTTATAGGGGTGCTATGCACACCAGAGTTCGCTAAAACTGCATATGCATTTGTAAGTTCAAGTGGTGTAACTCCAAGAGTCATTCCACCTAATGCGGTTGAATAAGTTTCATCGCTAAATTTCAATCCATTTCGAACATATGGATCAGAACTTTTAACTACTGTCGTGATACCCATCTTTTCCATATAATCGAACATTACTTGTATAGATGAAGCTTTATCAGCAGCCAGCATGTCAGTAAGTATCATTGTAGCTACATTACTAGACCATTGAATTGCTTCTCTAACAGTTATGAGTCCCCAATATTTATCCCTATACCAATTACCTGGCCAAGGAATCTCAGGGGTTTTATTATTGAAATAAACTGGGATATCGTCAATAACAGTTGATGCTGTAAAACCACGATCTATTGCCGGGGTAAACGTACTTATAGGTTTAATGGCTGATCCTGGTTGCCGCGGGTGCAAAGCTCGATTAAATATTTTTTGACCTTCAGTCATTCTTCCTCCGACAATTGCCTTTATTTCAGAAGTTCTATAATCAATGATAACCATTGCAGCTTGAGGTTGTACATTTCCCTGATTATCTAGAATGAAATTACCTTCGCTGTCTAGTAAAGTATCTGGAAAGTTTTCAACATTATTAAACTCTTCTTCAAGAATTTTTTGCATGCTGACATCAATAGTACTATATATTCTTAATCCGCCGGCTCGAAGTAAGTTCCTAGCTTCGTCTCTAGTATGCCCTAGTTCAAGAAAGGCAGTAATTACGTCTTTTTCAACTAAATCGGCAAAGTAAGATGATATATTTTCTGCTACAAAGCGGTTTGGATTAAGGTTAGCTCGTATATCTTCTTTGACTGCCTGTGCATGTTCACTTTCGGTAATAAAACCTAATCTTTTCATATTACCAAGAACTAATTGTTGGCGCGCAAGAGAATTTTCATTAAAGACAATTGTGTAAGTCAAGTCAGAATCGTCTAAAACATAGTGTTCATCTGTGATGCTCTCTTTCCTAAGTGTTCTAAGTGGTGAATTTCTAGACGGATTACGAGTAATACCAGCAATAAGAGCTGCCTCTGCTATGCTAAGTTCGCTGACATCCTTTGAAAAATATATATCTGCAGCAGCCTGAACACCGCTGGCTCCACTGCCCAAATATATTGTATTTAAGTAATATTCGAGTATTTGTTGTTTTGATAGATGCTTATCTAATAAAATACCATAGTATGCATCTCTTATTTTTCTTTCTAAAGTTTGTTCACTAGTTAAAAAAAGTAATTTAGCTAATTGTTGATTAATAGTACTCGCACCTTGTCTTGAGCCTGTTCTAAAATTAGTCCAAGCTGCGCCGAAAATACGTTTTGGGTCAATTCCAAAATGGGAATGAAACCTTTCGTCCTCTATGGCAATGAAAGCGTCCTTTAAAATAGTAGGGATTTCATTGTAATCAATAATACTACGATGACTCTCACCTTTTATTTGCTCTATAACGTTACCATCAGAGTCTAAAATATACGAAGTGACATATAGCAGCTCAGAAATATTTGTTGTATTAATTGGCGGGGTATCATTAATAATTGACACAACATAACCTAAAACAGCTCCGCCAGCAGCAAAAGTTGCTAGAAATATTAGTACTATTAAAACTCTAAAGATACTTATTTTTTTTGTTTTGTTTTTTTTGTTTTTCTGTTTATTTGGGTCTGTTTTTTTTCTCGTAGACATAGAAAAACCTCCATTTCAATGCTTACTGCATGATATTAACTGTTAAATCAAAATTATTATAACACATTCTCATGTTTATGTGAAATTGCACAGATATCTAGGTTTTTACGTAGGGAATATAAATCTTGATATATCACATATTTTAACACATTTATAGAGAATACTATAGTTTGTGTATTTGCGCAGTGCTTGATACTTGAAGAAAAATATGCTACGATAAGAAAAAATATGGTGTGGTATCCAACAACGCTAAATATTGGAGTGAGAAAAAATGATTGATGTGCAAGAACAAATGAAAATAATTAAAAATGGTGTTGCTGAATTAATAAGTGAAGAAGAATTAATTAGCAAACTAAAAAAATCAAAAGAAAAGAATATACCATTAAAAATAAAACTAGGACTTGATCCATCTGCACCTGACATACACATAGGGCACACTGTTGTCTTGAGAAAACTAAAAGCTTTTCAAGATCTAGGACATCAGATAATTATAATCATTGGTGACTATACAGGAATGATAGGTGATCCAACAGGAAAATCAGCAACGAGAAAGAAATTATCTGAAAAAGAAGTTGCCAAAAACGCTAAAACTTATACGGAACAGATTTTTAAGATACTAGACCCTGAAAAAACTATTGTTAGATTTAACGGAGAATGGTTTTCTAAGATGAATTTTATAGAAATAGGCGAGTTGGCAGGAAAATACACAGTAGCTAGAATGTTAGAGCGAGACGACTTCAAAAAACGATTTAAAAACGGACAGGCGATATCAATACTTGAATTTCTTTACCCCTTAATGCAAGGCTATGATTCAGCAGCTATTGAAGCTGATGTTGAATTAGGTGGGACAGATCAAAAGTTTAACAATTTAATGGGTAGAACCATTCAAAAAGAATATAGTCAAGAGCAWCAAGTAGTTTTGCTTATGCCTCTTCTAGAAGGCACAGATGGTATAAAAAAAATGAGCAAGAGTCTAGACAACTATATTGGTATTGATGAAAATCCAAATGATATTTATGGAAAAACAATGTMTATTCCTGATGAATTAATAATAAGATACTTTAAACTTGCAACAAATGTACACCCGGATGAAATCGAAAATATGCAAAATCAAATGAGCGAAAATACAATAAATCCAAGAGATTTAAAGATGAAACTTGCGAAAGAATTAGTGAGACAGTATTTTAGCGAAAAAGAAGCATTAGAAGCAGAACTGCATTTTATTTCTGTTTTCCAAAAAGGGAAAGTGCCTGATGAGATTCCCACAGTAAAAATTGAGGAAAAAGACCTTATAGACGGAAAAATATTGATTGGAAAACTAATTTGTTGTATCGGATTTGCACCAAGTAATAGTGAAGCTAGAAGATTGGTGAAACAAGGCGCTGTTAGAATTAATGGAAAAAAAATAGCTGATTGCGAGCTAGAAATTGAAGAAGGAATGATAATTCAAGTTGGAAAACGAAAATTTGCCAAACTATATAAATAACTTTTGCGACTTGGAAGATTAGTATATAATTATTGCGAATAAAACTTGCCCCCTTGCACTAATACTGTATTAAAGCATATTATGTATGGTGGGGGGGTGTTCATTTGTTTTCCCGAAGAAAGAATAAATTGCGCAAGTATAAAGTGCTGATTAGTTTCACGTTATTATTTGCCGTTTTAATTTATGTGTTTATGTATATTGATAGAGAGATTATGCCTACTGTACTAGCTATAGGTGAGTTAAGAGCACAAGAAATTACAACTAGAGCAATTAACCAATCTATCGCGGTGGTTTTAAAGCAAAGCATTGACTATGAAGATCTTATCTCAATAAAAAAAGATAATGATGGGAATATTACACTGATGCAAGCAAATACTATGTTGATGAACAAAGTTGCTTCTGATGTAGCACTTACGATACAAGATCATTTTAGCAAAATAAAGACAACATCTGAAAGGATTCCTCTTGGAAATGCTTTAGGGAGTCAATTGCTTGCTCAACATGGACCAAAAATAGAATTAGCAATCACGCCGCTGGGAATGGTAAATGTTAACTTTGGAACAGAATTTGAACACTCAGGAATAAATCAAACTAGACATAGAATTTATTTGATTATTCACAGTACAGTAAGAGTAATTGTGCCATTTAGCTCGAATACAATTGAGGTTACTACATATGTGCCAATTGCGGAGACAATTATAGTAGGTCGTGTTCCGGTAAACTACGTAAATGTTCCAAGAAACGAAATGATGAATATAGTTCCATTATATGAAGAGACGAAGTAGAGGTGAGTTGATGGAAAACAGAGCAATTTTAGCAGGAATGAATAAAACGGGAGAAGTGACCAATATAACCATTGAAGAATCAATGCAAGAACTAGAAGAGCTTGCAAAAGCGGCTGGTGTCGAAGTTGTTGCGACGACTACTCAAAATAGAGAAGCTGTTCGTGCTGCTACATATTTAGGAAAAGGAAAAATAGAAGAAATCAAAAGTATATGTGAGTCTATGGAAATCAATTTAGTCATTTTTAATGACGAACTGTCAGGCTCGCAAATTAGAAACTTAGAGGAAATTCTGGAAGTTGACGTTATCGATAGAACTTCAGTAATATTAGATATTTTTGCGAGGCGTGCCAAAACAAATGAAGCAAAACTTCAAGTTGAGCTAGCACAACTTAAATATCTACTTCCTAGACTGGTGGGAATGGGAAAAAAACTATCAAGATTAGGAGCGGGAATCGGAACAAGAGGTCCTGGTGAAACAAAACTTGAAAGCGATAGAAGGCATATATTAAAGAAAATCGATTTAATTAAAGAGCGTCTAAAAGATATTAAAAGAGTTCGTTCTGTACAGCGAACTAAAAGAGAAAAATCTGAAATACCGATAGTCGCTTTGGTTGGGTATACCAATTCTGGAAAATCAACATTAATGAATACCCTACTAAAAAAGAACGAGGATTGTGACTTAGAAAAGCAAGTTTTTGCAAAGGATATGCCATTTGCTACCTTGGAAGTTTCTTTGAGAAGAGTAGATTTAGAAGAAAATTTTAGTTTTATACTGATAGATACAGTTGGATTTATTAGCAAACTTCCACATTATTTGGTGGAAGCATTCAAATCAACCTTAGAAGAAGTAAAGTATGCAGATTTATTAGTTCATGTTATTGATGCTTCTAATGAGAATTACGTCATGCAAAAGGAAACAACTAACAAAGTTTTAGCAGAACTAGGTGCTGAAGACAAAAGAAAAATACACGTATTTAATAAAATTGATAAAATTGAAGACGTGTGTGAAATTCCAAGAGACGAACAGAGTATAAACATTTCAGCGCAAGTAGGAACTAATATAGACGCTCTAATTGATAAAATAAGGAAAGAAATCGAAGGGAATGTTGTTGAAACCAACTTACTTATTCCTCATAATGAAGGTGGAATTATTTCTAAGCTTCACGAAGAGGCATTTGTAAAAGAAACAACATACTCTGAAGAAGGAGTTTTGCTTAAAGTAAAGTTAAAGTATTTGGAGTATGTTAAACATAAAAAATACGAAACTTAATCTTGTTCTGTTTATAACGACTTGGGCAGAAAACCTGCCCCCTCGTGGGGTAGGATGAATGCCTGACAAAGTTTCAAGAGAATCATCCTTTATATTTTGGATAAAAATACAAAATTTAATTTTATAAAAAAGTTGCACCTTAGGCCAGTTTTTAAAATAGCAAACAAAAAATCTTGTTTTTAGAAAAATAGTTGTAAAAGCACATTAAATAAAGTATTATAGTAATATATATAATATAGGAGGGATGTACAATGCTTTTTAGAAATTGTGCAGGCGGTGTAGTTTTTTACGCTAATAAGGTTTTAATATTAAAGAATGAAAAAAATGAATGGGTACTACCGAAAGGTGTAATTCGTAACGACGAACTTCCGTGGAATAAAGCTAAGGAACGTGTCAAGATTGAGGCAGGGATAGATGCTGAAGTCATTTCCACAGCAGGGAGAACGAGTTATGAATTTTTTTCTATTACACGAAACAAACCGGTATGTAATAAAATAACATGGTACATAATGACATCTAGCTCTAAAGATTATGCACTAAATGAAAGATTAGAATTTAAAGATGTAGGTTTCTATTCGGTAGACGAGGCTATAAAGATGATTACATATAGTCAAGACAAGTCGTTGGTAAATTTATCTTACAAGAAATACAAAGAGATAATGAAAGAAAAATCAATAGCCAATGTAGTGTAGCAACTGTTGTATAGTTAAAGTGGGTAGTAGAAGCTACTCACTTTCGTTATGATGAAAGTGAGTAGCATATCGCGAGGAGGAGTAAGATGAGTGACTTAAAGCTGTTAAAAGAAGAAATGCTTGAAAGTAAAATTTGGGCAGTTATTGGTGCATCAGAAAACACTAGTAGATTTGGATATAAAATATATAAGAAACTAAAACAACATGGGTATGAAGTATATCCAGTAAACCCAAATTACAAAGAAATAGATGGTGACATAGCGTATAGCAATTTATCTGACTTACCCAAAAAACCAGATTGTGTTAACATTGTTGTTAATCCAAAGCTTGCGTTAAATGTGTTAGATGAAATTAAAAGCCTTGATATTAAGCATGTTTGGTTTCAGCCAAGAACATTTAATAAGGATGTTGTTGAGAAAACAGAGGAATATAAAATATCTGCGTTATTTAATAAATGTGTTTTAAGAGAATTGGGTTAGTGTTAAAGTACGTATGAAAGAAAGTGATTGCGGTATGAATAACAGAGAAACAAATGAACTTATTGAAGAAAAAATTGATTATACGATTAATTGGCTAAGAGAGCAAGTGTATGTTTCTGGTACGCAAGGACTAGTTCTTGGCGTATCTGGAGGCATTGATTCTGCTGTAGTAGCAAATTTAATTAAGAGAGCTTATCCAAATAACTCGCTAGGAGTTATACTGCCTATTAAAAGTAGTGAGGCTGATAAAACAGACGGGTTAGCAGTTGTTAGAAAAGCTGATTTGAAATCTATTATAATTAACTTGGATGACGAGCACAAAGCTGTTTTTGAAAAAACAATTTCTGAATTAATAGGTTTAGAACTGTATAACGAAGAAAAAAAACGTATAACCGATGCAAATTTACGAGCAAGACTTAGAATGAGCACTATTTATGCTATTGCAAATCAATTGAATTATCTTGTGGTTGGCACAGATAATGCTGCAGAATTGTATACGGGCTATTTTACAAAATACGGAGACGGAGGCGTAGATTTATTACCTATCGCTACGTTGAAAAAATATGAAGTAAATGATTGGGCGAAACATCTTGGTGTGCCAAATGAAATTATTGAGAGAAAACCTTCTGCAGGACTATGGGAAGGACAAACAGATGAAAAAGAGATGGGGACAACATATAATTACATTGATGCATTACTAGAGGGTAAACATATACCTTGTGATCATAGAGATATAATTGAAAGGCTACACAAAAACTCTAAGCACAAAAGAATTATGCCACCATACCCTACATTCGACTAGGAGAGATAATAATGGGAAGAATAGGTAACATTAAAGATAGAAAAGCAAAACAAGACTCAAAAAGAGCACAAATATATACGAAATTAGCTAGATTGATTACCGTTGCAGCAAGAGAAGGTGGAACAGATCTTGAATATAATGCGAGCCTTAAAAATGCAGTAGATAAAGCAAGAGCGCAGAATATGCCAAGAGATAATATTGCAAGAGCAATAAACAAAGCCTCTGTAGAACATGGAGATAGCCAGTATGAGAGACTAACTTATGAGGGATACGGGCCAAGTGGAGTAGCTGTAATTGTTGACATATTAACGGATAACCGAAATAGAACGGCCGGCGAGGTTAGGCACGCATTCGACAAAAATGGCGGGAATTTAGGAACATCAGGTTGTGTTTCATTTATGTTTGAAAAAAAAGGCGAATTAATAATTGAAAAAAGAAAAAATATAGACGAAGAAAACTTAATGATAGCGGCAATAGATGCAGGTGCAGAAGATTTTATTGTGAATGAAGATACATATCAAGTAATCACAGAATCTTGTGATTTTGAGAAAGTAAAAACTGTTTTGGGTAAAGAAAATTATTCTTTTGTTAATTGCGATGTAGTTTATATACCCCAAACATTAGCTAAAATAGACGAAGCGAATGCAAAAAAAATGGTGAAATTAATTGACATGTTAGAAGACAATGATGATGTACAAGATATTCACCACAATTGGAGTGAGTAAGTAAATTTAACCATATTTAAACCTCTATCTTGCGATAGAGGTTTAAATATTTTCGCATCTTTTTGAATTGTTCTAAAAAAGTAATCTTATTTACTTAACTAAGTAATATATATTACTACTAAGAATAATTTGGAGGCGATGAATGTGAAGAGAGTACGTGCTATTCGCAAAAAAAATCATGGCAGAAAAAACAACATGTCTATTATATTTTTTGTTATACTTATGGCAACTGTAGCAATCTATGCAGGATTAAAAATTACAGAAGAATGGGTAACCCCTGTTCTAGATACTACTATCGATCAAGACGAAGACATACAAGCTTTAGAAATTCAAGAGACAAAGAGTGAGCCGACCAAGTCAAGTGACACCTATGAAAAGGACGCGACTATCGGAGATAAAGAAATAGAAGCAAAAGACATAGTTACTGATGAAATAAGGAGTTTTTCAATACACATGATTCAAATTGCAAGTTTAACTGACGCAGAAAATATAGAGCAACTTGTTAAATACTTAGATGAAAAAAAACTACCTCACTTAGTATATAAAAAAAACGATAGTTATAAAATATATACTAAAGGATTTATAAAGAGAGAACATGCAAAATATCAGCTAGATGAAATTATGACACATTTTCCCGATGCATTTATTTTCACAAAGCATTTATTTGATTTGAAACTTGAATTTGAAAAAGCAGAAGTAAATAGTATTAATGGAGAAATAATTACGAACTTTAATGAATTGCTTGGTTTTATGGAAGCGCAATCAGAAATATTATATAACTACTATAAAAAAGAAGGTGAATTAGACTTGTATGTAGAATTATTAACAAAGCAACAAACTCTATTAGACACCTTATCAGACAATGTTAATAAACTACCTACACAAAACAACAATTTTAGAAAAAAAGAAATTGAAAACATGATTCAGTATCAAAAAAGCAATATTGAATATTCTAAAAATTTGCTAACTAATATTGAAAATGTTAGTATGTATAAAGTGCATAGTTTGTTTTTAGATAGTCTTTTTAGAGTTGTTGATGCAATTGATTAAAGGAGGCAATACAGTGAAATTACGAGAAATCCAAAAAATAATAAATGCAGAAGTATTGACAGGCGAAAAACACTTGGACAACGAAATAGAAACTGCTTTTGCGTGCGATTTGATGAGCGATGCATTAACATTTAAAGAGGACAAGACACTCTTGTTGACAGGACTAGTAAATCCACATACAATTAGAACAGCAGAAATGATGGACATTGGAGCAATTGTTTTTGTCCGGGGTAAAAAACCAGATGAAGCTACAATTAAACTTGCCGAAGAAGTTGACATTGTAATAATGACAACACCAAACATTTTATTTACATGTAGTGGCATTTTGTTTGCTAACGGGATTAAAGGGGCGGAGCTGTCGTGTAGATAACATTGCTAATCGTGTTTGTGAAGGGAGTGAGAATAATTCAAATAAAATACATGATAGCTAAAAATGACTTTTCAAAGGCAGGTGCAGCGGCTAGTAATATAAAAAAGACATTACGTAAATTAGGGATTAGTACCGATGTTATTAAACGAGTGGCGGTCGCTTCGTATGAAACTGAAATGAACGTAATAATCCATTCATATGGTGGAAAAATGTATTTGAATATTGATGTAGAGAAAGTAACAATTATTGCCGAAGATGAAGGTCCAGGAATAGAAGATGTGGAAATTGCAATGAAAGAAGGTTATTCTACGGCAACTTCGCAGATTAGAGAATTGGGATTTGGAGCTGGAATGGGATTGCCTAACATTAAAAGATGTGCAGACAATTTTGAGATTAAATCTTCATTAGGGAATTCAACTATTATAAAAATGTCTTTTAACCTGAAATAATGATTGTAGATAGGGAGCTGCCAGATATGTTTACAGTGAAGAACTTAGTAGAAGAACTAAAATTAGAAATTGTAGCAGGCGAAAGAGGAATGATTAGTTTAATAACGGATGTATACATTGGAGATTTACTTAGCTGGGTTATGGCAAAAGTTGACGATGGAAACATATGGATAACAATACAAACACATGCGAATATCATTGCGGTTGCAGTACTTAAAGATGTATCTTGTGTAATCATTTCTGAAAATGCAATGATTGACAATGATACGATTACTAGAGCCAATGTTGAAGAGATTCCGCTACTAAGAAGTAGTCTTAATTCTTATCAGCTGGCACTTAGAATAGGGGAGATGCTCAAATAAAATGAAATTGGCAATCGATTTACATATTCATAGTGGGTTGTCACCGTGTGCTGACATTTCTATGACGCCGAATAATATTGTTAATATGGCGAGATTAAAAGGGTTAGATGTTATAGCAATTACGGATCATAACTCTACAAAAAATTTACGAACTACTTGGGAAATTGCAAGGAAAACAGATATTATTTTCGTGCCTGGAGTTGAACTAACGACAAAAGAAGAAGTTCACGTTGTTTGTTTGTTCGATTCGCTTGAAAAAGCTGAATACTTCCAACAAGTTCTGGATAAGAACATTGTCAATATTAAGAACAGGGTAGATGTTTTTGGTCATCAGCATATCTATAATATTAATGATGAAATTGTTGATGAGTATGAACTGATGTTGATGAATGCGACAGAGCTAAGCTTAGAAAATGCGATAATGCAAGTAAAAGAGCTAAATGGAGTACTAATCCCTGCACATATTGATAGAAATAGTTTTAGCATCTTATCTAACTTAGGTTTTATATCACCTGAACTTGAAATAAGTACAGTTGAAATATCTAATAACTGCAATTATGATGAATTGGAGAAAAAACATCCGTATTTAAACAAATATAGAAAAATTGTCAATTCAGATGCCCATGTATTAGGTGATATTCTTGAGAGAACATCATTTATAGAAGTAGAAAAAAAGAATGCGAAATCAGTTTTAAAGAAATTTAAAAAAGGAATGTCATGTATTTAAATTAAATAGAAACTTAAATAGTTAGGAGAGTACACTCATGAAAGTAGTAGCAATTAATATTAGTGACAAAAAAGGTGTGCCTAAGAAAAGCATAGAAGAAGGCAACTTTATTGTAGATCATGGACTAGAAGGAGACGCACATGCTGGTAACTGGCATAGACAAGTAAGCCTACTAGGTATAGAGAGTATAAATAAAATGAAAGAACTAGGAATAGAAGGGCTCTGTACTGGCAGATTTGCAGAGAACATAACAACTGAAGGACTAAAGCTATGGGAGTTGCCTGTAGGATCAAAACTTAAAATTGGAAATACACTTCACGAAGTAACACAAATAGGCAAAGAATGCCACACTAAATGTGCAATTTTTCAACAAATAGGAGATTGTGTTATGCCAACTGAGGGTATTTTTACAAAAGTGATTGAAGGTGGTAAAATGAAAGTAGATGATGTTATTATAGTAAAAAAATGATGATTCGTTAGTTCGGCGAATTGAGTCAAAAATGACCGTCCCCAACGACTCGCGAAATAAATTTTATTCGGAACTTGCCAAAAACTATATTTAATGCTATACTATTAAACGGGAGAAATGATGCGAATTATTGCAAGAGTGCTGGAATCGGCAGACAGGCATGGTTGAGGGCCATGTGTCATTATTGACGTGTGGGTTCAAGTCCCATCTCTTGCACCATTTTAATTTTGTAGTAGAGACGTTTGTTCCTGTACACAAAATCAAACTACCTAACTAAAGAGGTGGTTTTTTTAGTGAAAATATGGCATAATAATATGTAAGTAAAAAAGAAATGATATAGCAGAATAAAAATTTATGAAGTATGGTGATGAAATGTTTATTGATAAGGCGAAAATTTTCTTAAAAGCAGGCAAAGGTGGCGACGGAGCAGTAGCTTTTAGAAAAGAAAAGTATGTACCAGCCGGAGGTCCTTCTGGGGGCGACGGTGGTAAAGGCGGAGATATTGTTTTTGTTGTAGACCAAGGAATGAAAACGCTAATGGATTTTAGATATAAGAAGCATTACAATGCTACCAATGGCGATGACGGACGTAACAGAAACATGTTTGGCAAGGCCGGCCCGGATTTAACCCTGAGAGTACCACCAGGGACATTAATAAAAGACGAGCAAACTGGGGCGATTATTGCAGATTTAACTGAAAAAGATGACAGGAAAGTACTACTTAGAGGAGGGCACGGAGGCAAAGGAAATGCCAACTTTGCTACAGCCACTAGACAAGCCCCGAGGTTTTCAAAACCAGGAGGAAAAGGAGAAGAAATTACAATAATTTTGGAATTAAAACTAATAGCAGACGTTGGGCTAATAGGGTTTCCAAATGTGGGTAAATCTACTTTGCTATCAGTAGTTACAAGTGCAAACCCTAAAATTGCAAACTACCACTTTACAACGATAACACCGAACCTAGGCTTAGTAAAGACAAAGCATGGTGATTCTTTTGTTATTGCAGACATACCTGGACTTATAGAAGGTGCACATCAAGGTGTAGGCTTAGGGCATGACTTTCTAAGACATGTAGAGAGAACAAAACTGCTTATACATGTGTTGGATATAGCTGCAATTGAGGGTAGAGAACCAGTAGAAGATTATGAAAAAATAAATGAAGAGCTGAAGCTGTACAATGAAAAGTTAGCTACGAGAAAACAGATAATAGCTGCTAATAAGATAGATATCATTGATTCAGATGAAAAGTTGAATCAGCTTAAAAACCACGTTATTTCAAAGAACATTAAAGTCTTTCCGATCTCTGCAGCTACTGGCAAGGGGATAACAGAACTTATGGTGTGTGCCGCGCTGGAATTAAAAGAAATTGAAAAATATGAGCAAGAAAATCAGATCGAAGAAGTGATAGAAGAAAAAGTATATACATTAAAAAAAGAGGAGACAGAACTGTTTACAATAGAAAAGGACGAGGATGTATATATTATAAAAGGAGACTTTATAGAGAGGCTTCTTAACTCTACAAACCTTGAAGACACCATCTCGCTTGCGTATTTTCAGAAAATTATTAAGAAGCATGGTGTTAATGAAAAATTGAAAAAACATGGGATTCAAGAAGGGGACACTGTTAGGATTGATGAAAGCGAATTTGAATTTTTTGATAGTTAATTTATATGTATAGAGGAGAAAAAAATGATAACAGGAAAACAAAGAAGTTTTTTAAAAAAAATTGCACATAATGAAAAACCAATTACACAATTGGGTAAAGCAGGGATAACGGATAGCTTTATTGAACAACTTGAGCCAGTACTAGAAGCAAGAGAAATAGTGAAAATCTCAATTCTAGACTCTAGTATGCTAAGCGCAGCAGAAGCATGTAGAGATGTTGCCGAAAAAACCAATGCAGAATTTGTTCAGGCAATTGGCAGTAAATTCACAATTTATAGAAGAGCAAGAGAAAAGGATAACAGAAAGATTAGATTGCCTAAATAGAAAACTTAAATTTCAAAAGACATCAGGAACGTTTCGTTTGTTTTGATTATTATTGCTAAAAACAAGACAAACGAAACGTTCCTGATGTCTTTTTTTATGGAAGCCGCATCGAATTATGATTTTTGAGTGTATTCTGTTATAATTTTAGTAGCAGAGTAATTGGTAAATGTGACCATGTAAGATTTTGAGTTTTTAGATAGAGTTCTTTAGATGCTAGGGGGAATAAAAATGGATGTGAAAATAGCTATTTGTGATGACGAGCCTGTACAAGCAGAACTAATTAAAAGCTACATCCTATCTATGGATGTAAAATTAGAACTTGAATTTCAGTGTATAGTAGCAAATAGTGGAGAAGAATTATTAGAAAAAATAAAGGATGAAAAAATTGATATATTTTTTCTAGATATACAAATGAGTGGCATAAATGGAATTGAAACTGCACAAAAAATAAGAGAAGATGATAATGAGGCAATTATTGTTTTTATGACGGGGTACAGGAAATATACGTTAGAAGCCTTTGAGTTAAACGCTTTTCATTATCTAATTAAACCAATTATGCCAGAGAAATTTAGGAGTTTAATGAAAAGAGTGTTGAGGCGTTTTCATGAAATTAAAGTACATAGAGAAAACACAAAAAAATTTATACTAAAGACTCAGAGTATGATTATGAAAATAGACTACAATGATATTTTGTACTTTGAGAAAAATTTTAGAAAGATAAAGATGTATACTGTAAAAGGAAACTACGATTTTTATGGCTCATTTAAAGCATTGTTAACAGAATTAGACCAAAAAATATTCGTTAGATGCCATCAAGGCTTTGTTGTTAATAAAAACAAGATAATAAGCTGTAACAATGAACAAATCTTGATAAATACGAACGGAACTAGGATTAGTGTTAGTAGAAAATACAAAAATAATATAATTAGAGCAATTGAAAGTATTGAGTGCTAGGAAAAGGAGAAATACATGACTGAGCATATAGGAATGAACTTAGTAACTAACTTTGTAGATACACTACTGATTTTCTATTTTGTTAAAACAGCATTTAACACTAAGATAACTAATAGAGGTTACACATTAATGCTGTTAATTGGACTTATATTATTAAACACACAAATTAATATTTCGTTTGGATTAGCAAACTTTCTAGGCTCTATTTCAATAATTATTGTATCTACTATCGTGTTTTCTTTTTTATTAAATATTAAACTTATTAGAACTTTGTTAGCTTGCTTAATAGCAGTTGTTATTATGATGCTTATTGAAGTTGTTGTTGTTAATTTAATGTCCATTGGTTTTAACATTAGTCCATCAATAACACTAGAATTAAACTTTTACCGTGCAGTAGCAATTTTTATGACTAAAACAATTTTTTTACTCCTTATAATACTTGCGTATAAGAGAAGAGATCTAATTAAATATGTTATGATTGGAGAAATATATCCTGTCGTTGTTATTTTGTTTTTCAACTTTACAGTGATTTTTATGATGATAATAATGTTTAAGTATATAAAAATTGAAACAGCACGTGACTATTTGTATCTGTTAGGAATGTCGATAGGAACGGTAGTATTTAGCGGTGTAATATATACTATTATCAAGAGGATAAAACTACAAAATGAACGCGAAATTATATGGAACATGAAAGAGAAAGAGCATAAGAATCAAGAATTCTACATTAAAAGCATGCAAGATATACTAGAGACAATAAAAGCACAAGGGCATGATTTTGGTAACTACATAGGGACACTTTATGGGCTTATACAAATAGACAAATTTGATGAAGCGAAGAAGTTTATTACGAATTTAGGTAACGAAGTAGCATGTATGAATGAAATAATAGAAACGAATCACCCTGTAATAACAGCAATAATTAATATAAAAAGACAAAGGGCATTGAGTAAAAAAATTGATTTAGAAATATTTACAGAGCTTCCTGAAAAAATTTCCATTGACTATATTGACCTATCAATTATATTAGGAAATTTATTAGACAATGCACTAGAAGCTTGCGAAAAAGTACAAGAAGAAGAACGTGCAATAGAACTATTTATGAACGTTAGGGATAGACATTTAATTATCAAAATAGCCAATAGCAAATCTGATGAAACAGAATGTGAAGAAAAAAATATACTAGGCAGATTTACAACTAAGGAAGACTCTGCAAACCATGGTTATGGATTAAATAATATTAGACAAGTAGTAGATCAATATAATGGAACAATGATGATTGAAGACGAAGGAAATAATTTCAAGGTAGATATAGCACTTTTGTTAGACGAAGATAATAAATAAGCATATTTTTCTGAATTATATGTTACTTATGACAAAAAAACGACCACTTTTGCAGTATTGCTTGTATTAAACTACGAAAGATGTTACATTATCAGTAATCGTACGAACTATTGTAAGATGAAAGGTAACGATAAACTATGATTGATTATTTGTCAAATATGCTTATTAATAAGTTTAAAATCCAAAGTATTATTCAAGAAGAGGATGAAGAAGTATATTTTTATGGTCTACAGTTATTAATAGCAACGATTATTAAAATTGTTGGACTTATTGTGATTGCTTCAATACTTGGTTTTGTTGTAGAAACTATAGTGTTTATGGTGTTTTATTCCTCTTTGCGTGTTCAAGCAGGAGGATTTCATGCAAGTACTTTCTTTAAATGTCTTATTATAACTATGATTATCATATCGATTTCTTTAGTAATTGCTTACTTAATACCACATAATTATGCTTCAAACATGCAGTTAATTATACTTGTTATAGCTATATTGCTAGTTTATTTATATGCTCCTGTTGATACAGAAAACAAACCTTTGAGTAAAAAAGAAGTATTAATATATCGACGAAGAAGTATGATAACAGTTTTAATTGGCAGTACAATTATTTTGACAACTATATACTTATATAATGAACTAATGATACTTGGAAACGTTGCCGCATTAGCATTTTTTTCAGAATCTGTCACTTTGACTCCCTTGTTTCAAAAAAAACCTAAATAATAGGCTTGAAACAATAAGGTAGTTATTATAGTTTTAAAAAATACAAAAGAGGAGGTGCAAAAAATGAAGAAAAAAAGCACACTATTTAGCTTGTTAGCAGTTTTAACATTAGTTGTTGCTAATTTAGGCGCTGGTGTTAATTGTTGGCTGTGGCTATACCAACCAAAATGCCCTAAAAGACTAATGAAGTAAGAGCAGTAAGTGGGGGAGAAGATTTTACAATAGTAGTAATAAAATTGCCAAATATCGAGGTTAGATATTGGCAATTTTTTTGTTTATTAATAGATAAATATTATATTTTCTGATACAATTGTTTAAGAGACTTAAACAATGTTAGAAATTTAATGCGAGATGGAGGATTTCAAATGAAGATTTTAATAAAAAATACAACATTGCTTACAATGAATAAAAGTAATGAGCTAGTAAAATATTGTGATATTGCAATTGAAAATGATAGTATAAAACACATAGGCGATATTCCAAATGATTTCGTGCCTGACACAGTAATTAATGGAGAGAACAAATTGACTATGCCAGGCTTAATAAATTCGCACACTCATATTGCAATGTCCCTTTTTAGAAACTATGCAGATGATCTTCCTTTTTGGCCTTGGTTAACAGAAAAAATATGGCCATTAGAAGAAAAGCTAACAAGTGACAGTGTTTATTGGGGATCAATGTTAAGTATTGTAGAACTAATACAGTCAGGGGTAACTTGTTTTTCTGATATGTATTTTTTTATGGACGATGTTGCCAAAGCAGTAGAAGAAGTAGGAATTAGAGCAGTATTATCAAGAGGAGTAGCAGACATTAATGGAGATGGCGAAGCGAAATTGGTAGAAACTAAAGATTTCTATAATAGATGGATTAGTAAAGCAGACGGAAGAATAACAATTATGGTTGCACCTCATGCTCCATATACATGCAGTCCAGACTATATAAAGAAAACAATTGCTCTAGCGAAGGAATTAAATATTGGTATCCACATTCACTTATCGGAAACATTAAAGGAAGTTGAAGATAGTTACAAAGAGCATGACAAGTCACCAATAAAACACGTCAGTGACTTAGGGCTGTTTGATGTTAATACTACAGCTGCGCACTGTGTACATCTTTCTGATGAAGATATTGAAATTCTATCCACTAAGGGAGTAAACGTAATAAACAATCCGGGTAGCAATCTAAAATTAGGAAATGGATTTGCTCAGGTAGATAAGTTAATTAGCAAAGGGGTTAACGTAGCGTTGGGGACAGATGGGTCTGCAAGCAATAATAATCTTAACATGTTTGAAGAAATCAATCTAGCAGCAATAGTTAATAAAGCAGTGAACCTAGATTCTACTTCTGTACCTGCTATTAAAGCAATTGAAATGGCAACGAAGAATGGAGCAAAGGCTCTAAACCTTAATAGTATAGGATCAATTGAAATAGGCAAGAAAGCAGATGTCATTTTGATTGATATGAAAAAGCCACATTATTATCCTAGACATAATGAAGTTTCTGCTTTAGCTTACTCTGCGCAGGCATCAGATGTTGAAACGGTGATAATCAATGGTAAAATTATTATGGATAATTATAAAATAAAGACTGTAGATTTAGAAAAAATATATTACAATATAGATAGAGTAACAAAAGATCTTTTGAAGGACTAATAGATCAACGAACAATGGGCTGAAAATTTCGTGATCGAAAGGAGATTTTTAAATGAAAGAAATTAATTCTATTAAATATAAAGGGAACCAACTTATATTGCTTGATCAAAGAAAACTTCCGCTAAGCAGAGAATATTTTACTTGTTCTACGTATAAAGATGTAGAGTTTGCTATAAAAGACATGGTTGTTCGGGGAGCGCCTGCAATTGGGGCTGCAGCTGCTTATGGCGTGGTTTTAGCGGCGTTGGAGTTTGAAGTAAATAGGAAAGATGCTTTTGTTAAAAACATGAATATTGCATGTGAGGCGCTTAATAATTCAAGACCTACTGCAGTAAACCTAATGTGGGCAATCAAGAGAATGAAGAAAATCATTTCTTCAGATAAAGAAGTTAAAAATATTTGCGGCTTGATAAAAGAAGAAGCAGATTATATTTTTAAAGAAGATATAAATACAAATAAAAAAATGGCTAAGGAAGGATACAGAGTTATCCCTAAAGGGGCAAGAATATTAACTCACTGCAATACTGGGGCGCTAGCTACTGTTGGATACGGTACTGCTTTAGGAGTCATACGAGAAGCACATTACTTAGGCAAAGATATCTTTGTTTATGCAGATGAAACAAGGCCAAGGCTTCAAGGAGCAAGGTTAACTGCGTGGGAATTAAAAGAAGAGAATATTCCTTTTACATTGATTGCTGATAGCACAGCTGCTACCTTGATTCGTGATGGGAAAATTGATGTAATACTTGTAGGTGCAGATAGAATAGCTTTAAATGGTGACTCTGCAAATAAAATTGGAACATTTATGCTAGCGGTTGTAGCAAAGAGATATAATGTTCCATTTTACATTGTAGCGCCTACAACGACTATTGACTTTGAGATTGAAACAGGGGATGAAATAGAAATAGAAGAAAGAGCAAGCGAAGAAATGACGCATATTGCTGGTGTAAGAATCGCTMCTACCGATATTAATGTTTACAACCCGGCTTTTGATGTAACACCAAATGAGTATATTACGGGAATTATTACTGAAAAAGGAATACTTAAAGCTCCATATAATGCTAGTATTACTAAATGCAAAGAAAACTTTTAACAGTATGCCATTAATTATTCATTCGATTGTATAGATGTAGAGAGTAGGTTATTTAACAACAAATATATGTAGGAGAGGTACAGGTGAACAATATTAAAGCAATTATTGGTGGAACAGGAATATATGATATAGGAACAGATGTGTACTCAGAAACTATTCAAACTGAGTATGGAGATGTTGCCGTTGACATTGTAAACATTAAAGATGAAAAAATAGTTTTCTTGTCAAGACATGGCAAAACACACTCTACGCCACCGCATTTAATAAATTATAGAGCTAATATGAAAGCTCTTTGCATGCTTGGAGTTACTCACGTTTATGCAACTGTAGCAGTGGGCTCTATTAATAACAATTTTGGTTTGGGAGATGTTGTTATTATTAATGATTTTATGGATTTTACTAAAGCAAGAAATAATACTTTTTTTGACGGTACTAATGGAGTAAAGCACGTCGACATGAGCGACCCATATTGCAAAATGTTAAGAGTAAAATTTAGTGAATATGCGGGCAATCACAATATCGATGTAAAAGGAAATGCAGTCTACGTATGCACAGAAGGACCGCGCTTTGAAACTGCCACGGAAATAAAAGGATATAGACTTCTAGGCGCAGATGTAGTTGGAATGACAAATGTTCCAGAAGTTGTATTAGCAAAAGAATTAGGAATTTGTTACTCTGCTGTAGGAATAATTACAAATTGGGCAACAGGATTTAAGGATGAAGAGATAACTTTTCATGATATAAAAGGTTCGCTCAAAAAGAATAAAGAGAAGATTACTAGTGCTTTTATTGAAATATTATCTACCGAACTAAATAAGGCAGAATGCAATTGCGCTAATTCTGTAATTAGTCTATAAGACATATCGAATTCGTTAGGAGAGGAAAAACACATGAGAATAAATCACGAACAAATAAGAGAAGAAATAGTGCAAATAGGCAGGGAGATGTTAAATTCAAGCTTGGTTGTCGGAACATGGGGAAATATTAGCGCAAGAGTACCAGGCAAAAACTATATTGCTATAACGCCTAGCGGTGTTGATTATAACTGTATTGATGCTAGCGGGATTGTTGTAATGGATATGGAAGGAAATATTATAGAAGGAGATATGAAACCTTCTATCGAATTTGGACTACATCTTGCAATATATAATAATCGAGAAGATGTGAATGCAATAGTACATACTCATAGTACATACTGTACTGCTATGGCAATAGCAAGAAAGCCAATTCCTGGAGCTTGCGAAGATTTAGTGCAAATAGTTGGTGGAGATGTTCGTGTTAGCACATATGCATTGCCAGGTACTTTAGAGCTTGGAGATAATACAGTAAAAGCGTTAAAAGACAGAAATGCGGTGATACTAGCAAACCACGGTTGTCTTGGAGCAGGAAAGAATCTAAGAGAAACATTAAAGATCGTTAATGTTGTTGAAAAATCTGCGAAAGCCACAATTTTTGCGCAGCTTATGGGTGGAGTTGTTGAACTAAGCAAGGAAGACATTGATATAATGAGAGATTTTTATCTAAACAAATATGGTCAGTAACCGAAATGGGAGTGAAATGATGGATAAAAAGAATTATAAATTTGATACTTTAGCTATTCATGCTGGTGGTGAAGGTAAAAACCCTCATAATGCCTTAAATCCACCAATATTTCAAACATCAACTTTTGTATTTGATAGTATTGATCATGTTGACAAAGTAATGTCATTTGAAAGCGACGATTACGTATATACAAGAGGGAATAATCCGACACTAAGGTTATTTGAAAATAGAATGTCCGCATTAGAAAATGGTAATGGAGCAGTAGCTTTTTCGTCAGGTATGGCAGCAATAAGTTCCACACTATTTTCGTTGTTAGAGCCTGGTGATAATGTAGTAGTAAATAGCACTTTATATGGCTCTACATTTACTGTAATAACAAAACTACTTACAAAGTACAATGTAAACTATAAAATAGCTGATTTCACAAAGCTAGAGCAATTTGAACAAGCGATTGACGATAAAACTAAGGTGATATATTTTGAAACACCGTGCAACCCAAATCTAGAAATAATTGACATTAAAAAAGTGGTGAACATAGCAAAAAACCGCAGTATTAAAGTTGTAGTTGACAATACTTTTGCATCTCCATATTTTCAAAATCCGCTTGACTTCGGAGTAGACATTGTGCTTCATAGTGCAACTAAATATATTTGTGGGCATGGTGATGTGGTTGGTGGAGTTGTAGTTTCAAATGACCTGCAATATATTCAGAAACTGAAATTTGACTACATGTGTGAGTTCGGAGGTGTTATGAGTCCATTTAACGCTTGGCTACTTTTAAGAGGATTAAAAACTCTTGGAATACGTATGAGACAACATGAGCAAAATGCTATTAAACTTGCAAAATTTTTAGAAAGTCATAATAAAATCCAGAATGTTATGTATCCAGGTTTAAAGAACTTTAAAGGTTATAGCGTAGCAAAAGAGCAAATGAGAGGATTTGGTGCAATAATAACTTTTGAAGTTAAAGGAGGTTATGACAAAGCTGTAAATTTAGTTAATAAGGTGAAACTAGCACAACTTGCGGTAAGCTTAGGAGATTGTGAAACTTTGATAGAACTCCCTTTTGCAATGACACACCGTGCTTACCCTAAAGAAGCATTAGAAAGATTTGGCTTGACCGAGAGTATGGTCAGAATTTCGGTGGGGCTCGAAAACATTGAAGATATTATTGATGATATTGATAAAAGTTTAATCTGATATCACAAAAAACAAAAATTCCACGCAGTCTACACTGAATATGACAGAGATTTTGTTAGAATTTATAGATTTTACATAGCCTATGCGTGAACTATGCTATGGCAAGGGTCTTAATATCTTGAGATTAAAAATAAAAGGAGTGTTAGTATGCGTATAAGATTAAGGGAACCAGTTAATGGTTTAACACATTTATTTGGAGCGATTATGTCGGTGATAGGACTTGTTTTTTTAGTTTATTATGCAGCAAAGACTGCTACTGCGTGGCATGTCGTGGCGTTTTCGATTTACGGTGCAAGTCTTATATTACTATATACTGCTAGTACGCTTTATCACCTTTTGCCGCTTTCGGAAAAAGGTGTAAAAATATTTAGGAGAATTGATCATATGATGATCTATGTTCTAATTGCAGGTACTTATACACCGATTTGTTTAATTCCTTTAAGAGGGATATGGGGTTATAGTTTTTTAGTCTCTGTATGGGGTGTTGCAGTAGTTGGTATAATATTGAAGGTATTATGGTTTAATGCACCAAGATGGCTATATACGTTAAATTATGTAGTAATGGGGGCTGCAATTATTTTTGCATTAAAACCTTTGTCACAAGCTATTCACATTAATGCTATTATATGGATGATTGCAGGAGGGTTTTTTTATATCGTTGGAGCTGCAATATATGCTACTAAATGGCCGAAAATACCTTTGAAGCATTTCAGTTATCATGAGATATTTCATGTGTTCATACTATTAGGTAGCTTTAGCCACTTTATAATAATGTATAAATATGTTATGAATGTTTAATTAAATATGCACTGTTATCTTGATAACTGAATAATGTATATTAGACATAGCAAAAAATTGGAGGCAATTATGAGCAGCTTAATTGGAATTACAACATACTATGTTAAAGCATATGAAATGGGAGAGAAAAGGGTTCGAGGCGTAAAAGGGCAAGACATGATAATGTCAACGCATGACTATTCAACGAGTGTTGAAAAAACTGGATCAATACCTGTATATATTCCTGTAATAAACAGTGATAGTTATATTGATCAAATAGCAAACACTATGGATGGTATTATATTTGCAGGTGGAGAAGACATAGCGCCATCTAAATATGGTCAAGCAAATAGAAAAAATTTAAGCACAATAGTTCCGCAAAGGGATACGTTTGAGTTTTCTCTAATTTCAAAATTCATAGAAAAGAAAAAGCCGATATTAGGTATTTGTAGAGGGATGCAAGTGATTAATACATTCTTTGGGGGAACATTACACCAAGATATTTACAATGCGAAGCTTACAGAAATAGAGCATGTTGGAATTATGGCGCCACAAGACAGCATATCGCATAAAGTCAAACTAACGAGAGGTTCTCTAACCTATAAAGCATTTGAGAAAGATACAATAAGTGTTAACAGCTATCACCATCAAGCGATTGATGAAATTGGAAAAGATTTAGTAGTGACAGGACATTCTGAAGATAATATTATAGAGTCTATTGAGCACCGTAAATATCCTTTTTTAGTTGGAGTTCAATGGCATCCTGAAATGATGGCAGAAACACATAAAGAACAATTGAAACTTTTTCAACTTTTTATTGATACAGTTAAAAAAGCAAAGCAATCAAATGGATGATTCATTTGATTGCTCGCCTTAAATTCGATTTAAGCGTTACTTTCATATGAATGTGCAATCCTAGAGCAGGCTGCTGCAATAATCGCAGCTACTATGTCATCTAGAAATGTATTTACTTTGCCAGAAGTCTTAGAATTTAGCTCAGCAAGAATTCCAGGCTTGGCCTTGTCGAGATAACCAAAATTTGTTAGCCCTATAGTGCCATAAATGTTAGTAATACTTAGTGCTAATATCTCGTCGATTCCGTATAGAGCATCATCATTTTTAAGAATAGACAATAATGGTTCATCTATCAAATCTGCCTCTGCCGCTTGATCAATTGCGATACCAGTTAATATTGCATTTTGCACTTCTCTTTTTTCAAGAACTTTTTTTACATGTTCAAGAGCAATGTCATAATTGAGAGGTACATATTTTTGTTGCATTTCTAAAACTAACACTGCCATGTCGCTTAGGGAAACTCCACGTTGTTGTAACATTGAAATAACTAAATCATGCATTTTTTTACCTCCGCTTTAATTAGTGTAGATTCCAGTTAGGGGTCAGGCTAGAACACGTAAAATAATAAGGTCATTGCTCTGCTCCTTCTGTTTATTGTTTTACGTGTTCTAGCCTAATCCCTCTTATAAACGTGAATTAAAAAAAATTGTCTATGGAACCTAATTACAATATATCATAATTTTCGAACTATTAATAGAAGAATTTTTTAAGTTACACATGTCTATAAATGAGAAATATCTTTTGAACAAACTCTATACTAAATATCAGATATCATTAAAAAACTTTGTTGTTGATTATTCCACTTGTAGGATTGCTTTGAAACAGATGAACCAACTAGCTTAAAGTCTATATCGCTAGGGAAATTTTCATTATAGGCAATATATTTTGAAAGTGAAGAGAAAGTGTTAATCGTAATTGATTCATTCGATACAATATCAACTAAGGTTTTTTCGACAATTTTATTCCACACATTTTCACTTGCCTCAGGCTCAATCCATACTTCTTTAAAGATTTCTTCGGAGTATAAAGGTTTTCTCCAAACTTTTTCAAAGGACTCATTTTGCAAAAAATATATTTCAAGGAATTCTTCAAAACTAAATGCACCTAGTCTTTCATCTAGCATTTGAGTTATTGACATAAATTTGTAATTTCTTGATGGATAAGTGTAGAAATGAATATCTTTAATGGGTACCAAGTTTTCTATTTTGCTATGTAATACGTAATTGTTTCTTTTTTTCTCGAATACTGCAATGACGGCAAGATCTTTAGATAGATTAAGAGCTACAATTAACTGTTTTGAATTTGAAGGCAGTATTTGCTCCTTATAAATATGAATTTTTATGGAATTAGCAAATTCTCCCCAGTGTGAATAGTTCAAATCTGCTAATGCAGTTTTAGCAATTTGATGTTTTGCCTGTGAGCTTATTTGTGAATTAGTACTGTAGTACCTTAATAGTAGTTCATCAGTTATAAAGTTATTGTTACTACCTATAGAATGATGTTGAAAAGCACTTGCAGAAGGCGGAGTCAAGGGAACAACGTAGGCAAAAATAAATAACGAAATAAAGAAAAACAATGATAATGCTAAAGAAATATAAATTTTCATAGGAACACCTTGTATAGTGACAACACAGAACATTTCATATACATTTCCCTTTCCCTTTCTCTTTCTATATTAAATATATATTTAAGTGATGCAAATTTGCTTTTCTAGTATGGCAAGTCACCTCAATATAGTATATGTTCTTAGTTGCTAATTACAACAAAAAAGTTATTGTTCAGAGGTGAAATATGTATCGAACATCCTGAGTGAATATCCCTCAACCTGTCACCCTGAGCGAACGCAGTGAGACGAATGGGTATCGAAATATACAGTCGCGCGAAAATAAATATTGGATGATGTGGTCTTGATGCAATAGATTAATATGAGATTTATTTGCTAAAAAGAGAGACCCGTTTGACTCGCAAGCTCGCTCAGGGTGACAATAGATAGCGACCCTCTGAACTGTAACGTACTTTGTTATTAAAAATTCAATATTTTTTCACATTTCTTGTTTTTTCTGCTATAATAATATATTATGAGAGAAGGTGTAATCAATCGCTAATTTAACTGCGCAAAATGGAATAAAGTACTCAGTAAAACTAATTTACAAAATCCCTATGGAAGAGAAAATACACTATTTTTTTTCTGATTTATTTGGCAAGCTAACAATTTTTACAAATAAAATAGAAGACGAAGGTATATTGATTCAAATGGAACTTGACATAAATGAAGAAATAGGAAAATTCGGAAGGTTCAGAGATGTGCCGACTAAACGAGAGATTCAAAAATACTTACCAATAGTTTTCGAAAGTGATACGTACCTTTATAGCGACATTGTATTTTTAACAAATACAGTTCGTGAATATTTAAAGAAAGAACTATTTAACAAGAGGGAAATACCTAATAACCTTGAAAGCTTAAACAAAATACTATCTGAAAAAGAAAAATTTATGGAAATAATTGTAATAAACTTGGTGGAATCAAGTAGAAAAAAATGAAAGGAGCGTTACTATGTTGCCTAAAATCAACAAAAATATAGCTGAATATTTTGCTGACAAGCCATACTTAAATACGCGTAAAATACCCGATAAAGTAAGCAAAAGAAGAAAACTCTTTTGTAAAGGTCAAGTGAAAATATACGACAATCCAAAAATGAGGAAATTCGTAACATTATCTGTAAAAGGATACAATGTTTATCAGTACGACTTCGGAATTGCGTACCCTTTGAGAACCAAGGCTTATCCTATGTTTATTTATCAAATTATAACTACGCCAAGGAGAGTTCTTGCGTTAACGCATTATGCAACTAACATTAAGGATGTATTTGAATCTAATGAGAGTTTAGTCAAACTACTAGAAACTGATACTAAACACGCTGATATCCTCCTTAAACCTTTCGAACCGCAAGAGTTTTTAAGAAAAGATATTGTCCAAAATAGTTTTAATGGTTTAGTCAGAACCCATGATGTTAATACCGCGCATGAGAAAATAGTAGATTTGTTTGAAATTTGGTATAGCGGACTGGACAATCTAGAAAGCGATCCATCAAATAGTATAGTCTCTGATTATACAATGTGGGCAGACCAATTTAGAAATAGTTTCTACTATCAAGATTACGGATTTAACGTTGTAAGCAGGTATTTAGGGATTAAATGGACTAAAGAAGTATTTGAGAAATATGTATTTGAGATACTTTTGTGACTAAGTAAAAGCAAAAATACTAACCTCTATGTGTAGAAATTGAAGTATTAAAAATTGTATCTTTGTGAATCAGGAGGTATTTTAGTGAAAAAAATATTATCTATTTTTATCATTTTTTTGATTTTATTGAATGGTATGTTTGTTAACGCATATGAAGATGAAATGAATACGGTTATTGAAAGAGCGAAGGTATTAAGTGTATCGGAAATCAAGGAAACTGACATATCGGGGTTTGATGAAATTATCGTTGCGATTGAAATATTAACAGGAGAGCTGAAAGGCACTGAATTCGATATTATCCACGCCTTAACTGGAAGCTTTGCATATGATATTATGCCCAAGCGAGGAGACAGAATTCTAGTAATAGTCGAAGAATTAAGCGAAGGAGAAGTTGAGGTCTTTATTAAAGATTACGTTAGAGATACATATGTCTACGCTGTATTAGCATTGTTTGTGATCCTTCTTTTACTAGTTGGAAGAAAAACTGGTTTCAAGGCGCTAATTACAATTGGTTTAACGGTAATTATGGTTATTAAATTCATGCTTCCAGGCATGTTAAAAGGCTATAGTCCTATTATGTTAACTATAGTAACATGTTTTGTTGTTACAATAATCACTATATTACTTGTTGGAGGGCTAACGAAAAAGAGCATTGCAGCAATTGTTGGTGTGCTTGGAGGAGTATTTTCGGCGGGGGTTATTACATATGTAGTAGGTTCACAGGTTAAATTGACTGGTCTTTCCGGAGAAGAAGCTACAATGTTAATGTTTATTCCTCAAAATATTGATTTCGACTTTAGAGGATTACTGTTTTCTGGAATTATTCTGGGGGCTTTAGGTGCAGTAATGGACGTAGGAATGTCAATTGCATCTTCAATGGATGAGGTTAAAAAAGCAAACTCACAGATTACTCCTAAAGAATTAGTAAAGGCAGGAATGTGCGTTGGTAGAGACATTATGGGGACTATGTCAAACACCCTTATTTTAGCTTATACAGGCAGTGCAATTCCTCTTATTTTATTATTTATGGCTTACGATGTAAGTTTTATTGAAATAATTAACCTAGACATTATTGCCTCGGAAATTATTAGGGCATTTGCCGGAACAATAGGCTTAATTCTAACAGTACCTATTACGGCATTATGCAGTGGGCTTTTATATTCGAAATCAGAACGAAGATGATCAATAATATAAAAATAATTTTTAATAGACCATTGGTTCTTTTAAGTTTTTCTCTCGCTATCGGTATAATGTTTAGTCGTGCTTCTGGATTCATTTATGAGGGAAGTTGGATATTAGTTCTTATTTTATTAGCATTGTTGGCTACTTTAATCTTCGAGAAGGTCACTCTATTAGTTATAGGAATTTTAGTAGCTTTTCTAGGTAGTTTTTTATATGGAATTAGCTTGCAATCAGAATTGATTAGTTTTGATTTAACATCAAATAATACAAGCATTGTCGCCGAAGTTCTGAGTGCTCCTACGACTAGGAGAAACAAACTAGAAGTTGACGTAAAAATTAAGCAGATACGAAAAAATGATTTAATAACTGATATTAATGAAAAAGTCAAAGTTAAAGTTAATGTTAATGATGAACATGAAGAGAAAGCAAGAAGAATTTTGAGTGTTGGCAATTTTATAAGGATGAACAAAGTTACTAATCAGAACACATTGACATACCTAGATGGGTACGACTTATATTTAAAGAGCAATAATATTCATGTAGTACTTGAAGTTAATGCTGAACATGTACATTTAATAAAGACAGAAAATAAATATAGTTTTACTTCGCTTAGCCTTACATTTAAGAAATATGTTGAGAAATTTTTCGATAGTACAATACAAGATCCATATAATAATGTAGTCAAGAGTGTTCTATTTGGTAATCAAGGCTATATGTCGAAGGAAATGCTAGCTAATTACTCTAGAAGTGGTACTGCACATATTATTGCGGTATCGGGGCTGCATATAGGCATTATTGTGATTATTTTGGGGAAAATACTAGAGTTTGCAGGCATGAACAAAAACAACCGATTACTGTTTACGATGCTATTGCTGTTTTTTTATGCGTATACATTGAATTTTCCCACTTCTGTGGTTAGGGCAGGCGCAATGTATTTGTTATATGTAGTGTCGTACTTTACGAACAGGCGCTATGATTCTGTTAATACTCTCTTTTTGATCGCTTTTGTAGTCTTGCTTGTTGGTCCACTTAGTTTATTTTCAGTTTCTTTTCAGCTTTCTTTTATGGCGACTTTTAGCATTTTGGTTTTCTATCCCATTATATATAACAAATTAAACAAAACACCAGAGGTGTTAAAAAAACTTTTGGCAGTTTCAATAAGCGCGCAAATTGGAACAATTCCAATTATCGCATATCACTTTAATCAGATATCAATTATCTCGTTACTAGCTAACCTACTTATCGTACCTACTATAGGATTGTTAATTTCTTTGGCAATAGTCAGTGTAATGGTGAGTTTAATGTCGTTTCATATAGCTTCTTTGATTAGCTTGATAACTAATGGATTATTGATTTATATCGATTTAACAGTAAGTAAATTGGCTGAGATGCCGTTTAGTAGTATTGAAATAAATGATATTAGGCAAATATATATTATTATTTATTATAGTATATTGATTGCTCTGTATTGCTGGTCAAGGTATAAATCAAAAACAAGTAGAGAGTTGGACTATGTATGAGTTACAAAGAGGTAATAAAAGATATAAAGTTAAAACAAACTGGAAATTTGTACTTGTTTTACGGAGAGGAAACATACTTACTAGAAGAAACAATTAAACTAATGAAACAACATATACTTGAGTCTGATTTTGAAAGTTTGAATTTGAGTGTAATTGAAGGAAAGGATTTTTCAGTAAATAAATTAATAGATGCATGCGAAACTCTGCCATTTATGTCAGATAAAAAAATAGTTATTGTTAAAGGCAGTGAGGCTTTTCATGGAAAAAAGAAAGTTATGTCAGAGACAGAAGAAAAAAGATTGATTAAATATATATCTGACATGCCAGAATTTACTTGTCTCATTTTCTGCGAAGGCGTTACAGTAGATGCAAGACGTAAATTAATAAAAGAAGTCAAAAAAAACGGGAAAATTATTCGATTTGATAAATTAAATGAAAGAGAGTTAGGAAAGTGGATAGTAAAGACAATAAAAAAACAAAAGAAAGTTGTTAAGGAAAAAGAACTTGCGAACCTAATTAGCCAATTTGACTATTTTGGAAAAAATTCCGAGCAGTGTATGTTAGATGTAAAGAATGAGATAAGTAAGCTAACCTCTTATATGGGGGAAGTAGTGGATGTTAAACAAGAACATATAAATGCAATTATAACACCAAGATTTGAAAATGATATTTTTAAGTTACTGGATGCGATAGCTACCAAAAATTTAGAAGAATCAATAAAGCGGTTAGCTTACATGCTAAAAGAAGGCGAGCCAGTAATGAAATTGATGTTTATGTTAAGCAAGCAAGTAAAGAATATTCTTATAGTAAAAGAGCTGTTAGATGAAGGGTACTCGTCAAAACTAATTGCTTCTAAAGCTAAGATTCATCCTTTTGTTGTGTCTAAACATATGGCACAGTGTAGATTCTTTTCTTCTAGTAAACTACGAAAGCTATTGAGCTATTCAGTTAAAATGGATAGTAGTATCAAATCAGGAAAGTTAACAGAAAGACTTGCTATAGAGTTATTAGTTGTAGAGATGTGTAAGTAATAATAATCAATCACTAATAGACGTTTGTGTGCAAAAAAAACAAAGAAGCGTACATATGTACGCTTCTGTATATAATACCGAGACACGGCTTTGTTTACAACGTTAATTACTGAGCTTTAAACAATCTTTTCGTAAGTCTAGACACTTTTCTTGATGCGCGTGATTTGTGAATAACTCCCTTTGAAGCTGCTTTTTGAAGTTTTTTCTCAACTGATTTTAATTGTTTTTTAGCATCATCTAACTTGTTATTGTTAATTGCTAATTCAAAACTTTTAACTGCAGCCTTAAGTTTTGATTTCACAACTTTGTTTAGAGCTGTTTTTTTAGCGATTACTTTTATTCTTTTTTTAGCAGATTTAATATTTGCCAATCTATTCACCCCCTTGCAAGGTCATTAACATAGTAATTTTATCAGAAAAAAAACTAAAAAGCAATATAAAATATAAGAAAATATTCTCGAATTCCAACTTGCTGGAATAAATCCCTAGATATTTTGAAGTTTAATTCTGATCAAACTTTGCCTGGCACTCATTTGCATCGTAAAACTATTTTGCGAAAATAGCTATAAAATTCTTTTTTAATGAAATAATAGTATTAGATAAAAAATAATATGAGGTGAGTAAATGTTTAAAATTAACACGGACTTAGCGTTAGAAGCAAGGGAAATGTATAAAGAGAAAGAAGAACAAGAGATTAAAGGAGTTATAGTAGATGTTGAAACATTAGAAGAAGTTGTGATTACGCGAGTGGAAATAGTTGAAAATCATGCAGCAGAAATAATGGGGAAACCAATAGGAAATTATATAACTATAGAATGTAGTGGCATGAGAAAAGCAGATGCAGATCTAAAAGACTTAATGAGTGAAATACTAGCAAAAGAAATAAAAAAGGTAGCTCCAGAAAAAGAAAATTTAAAAGTTCTCATTGTAGGTCTAGGAAATTGGAATATAACACCTGATGCTTTAGGGCCAAAAGTAGTTGATAAGGTGTTTGTCACAAGACACTTATTCAAGCTATATAACAAAAAAAAAGATGAATCTATGTCTGAAATAAGTGCTATTTCACCAGGCGTTATGGGAACTACAGGAGTTGATACTGGAGAAATAGTTATGGGAATTGTTCAAAACATTAAGCCAGATCTTGTAGTTGCAATAGATGCATTGGCCTCAAGAAAAATGCAAAGAGTAAATACAACAATCCAATTGTCCGATACAGGAATTAGACCAGGATCAGCCATGCAGAGCAAAAGGACTGCGTTAAATAAGCAAACATTAAATGTGCCTGTTATCGCTATTGGAGTACCTACAGTAGTTGATGCAGCAACTCTTGCTAGCGATACCATAGATATGGCTATAAAAGCTTTTTCTAGACATACAAAAAAAGGATCGCAATTTTATCGAATGTTAGAAGAACTAGGTGCAGAAGAAAAATATACTTTGATAAAAGAAGTATTAGAACCGTATGATGCTAATGTAATAGTTACACCTAAAGATATTGATGACGTAATTGCAACTTTATCAAATGTAATTGCAAATGGAATTAATATTGCTCTAAATCCGGGGATAGATTTGAAAGACGTAAATAGGTATATTAATTGACATAACTTAGTTTGAAATATTTACATGAATTTTGGCAGGAGACATAAAGCCTTACTGCCTTTCATAATAATCACTATAATACTTATTTAATAGTGCATTAAGAATCAAGAATGAAAGGCGGTCACATTTTGATTAAAAAGAAGCGGAAAAACCATCAGAACTTAATGATATTGTTACTGGCTTTGGTATTACTTGTCGGATCGGTGATAACATTTTCACGGGGTAATATTTTTGATAACAATGCAAGGGAAAACAAAATAAATCTAAGAAATCTAGGTTTTGAACTTTTCGAAGATGACGTATTTTTGCAAGTAAAACTTGGAAATACCGTAGCGAGTGTGAATAGAGTAGTCAAAAATCTTTACAGTTTTTTTGCAAAAAGTATATTTAGTATAGATATCAGCGAGCCAATAACGTTTATTCAAACACAATTTACTGCTTCTGTTATATATAGTAATAGTGAAGTGTATGTAACAAGTGTTAAAAAAGAAAATAACCTTACTGCAAACGATGTAGAGGAACAACATACAAACCTAAATTCAAGTAATGTAGTGCAAACAAATACTGCTCTATTTAAAGAGGAGAGTAGCAGTGGATACGATAAGGATGATTTAGGAGAAGAAAGCGAAGGAATATATTTAGTAAGAGATAAAGTAATAATTGATAGCTTAAAAAACATTGACGACATGAATTTTCGAAATATTGACATGCCAGCAAAAATTTCGTGGAGCTCTGAGTTGCCACAAATTTTAATATACCATACGCATGGGACAGAAGCGTACAAACCAGCATCGGAAGGCAATTTTCATACTCTTAAAAAAGAATACTCAGTATTTGTTGTAGGTGAAATTCTTACTAGAGAGCTTGAAAAGCGTGGTTTTAATGTGATACATGACATTATGTATCATAATTACCCTTCGTTTGGTGGGTCATACAAAAGATCACTTGAGCGGGCGGAAAAAATTTTAAAAGCTAACCCATCAATTAAAGTTGTATTAGATGTGCATAGAGACGGCTTTAATCACATTCATTTAAATCCAAATATCAACAGCATTATAAAAAACAATCAAGTTGAAATAAATGGTGAAATTTCAACTAAATTTCAAGTGGTTGTTGGATCAGAAACACCTAATCGAAACGAAGTAGAGAATTTTGCGGGATTAATAAAAGCTGTAAGCGAAACAATGTTTCCAGGTTTTGCTAAGCCAATACTTACCAAGCCATACGGGAGATTTAATCAATTTTTGTCTGATCATTATTTGCTTCTTGAAGTTGGAAGCAATGCAAATACAATTGAAGAAGCTAGAAGAGCAGCGCATCATCTTGCCGATGTTATAGCTGCTTCTTTGAAAACAATAAGTAGCAATTACTAGAAAACATAAAAATGAACATACTAGTAGTGGTGATGTTTATGAGTAGAATGGCAAGGAAAAAAAATAGAAAAAACAGAAGCAAAAGAAGGCGAGCCAAGAGTGCTTTATTTATCTTTATTCTAGTTATGATGTTTGTAGGAATAATGACTACAGATTACGTTCTTAGAACTATGTTGGCTTTAAATGATGAAAAAAGAGTTGTGGGCTACATCTGGAGCGAAGAGGCGCATGTAGTTCAGTTTATGGGCAGTAAAATAATAATTGAGCAAGATGTATTTTTAAGCAGGTTAAATGACATGGTTCTTTGGGTTTCAGAATCGTTGGGGCCAATTTTTACTAGGATAATGGACATGTTTATAACAAAGGATCAAATATAAAGCAATGGACTACTACTAAACAAAAAAAAATATATTTATATCATAGTGAAATATTTTGTGGTATAATTTACGAAGTTATGTGAAACAAAGGAGAGAATAATATGGCAAGCGATAGACAAAATAACATTCGTAACTTTTCGATTATAGCACATATTGACCATGGTAAATCTACATTGGCTGATAGGTTGATTCAACATACAGGGCTAGTTAAAGATAGAGATATGCAGGCGCAATTATTGGACAATATGGATCTTGAAAGAGAAAGAGGAATTACTATTAAGCTTCAAACAATTAGACTAAAATATAAAGCACTAGATGGTGAAGTATACTATCTAAATTTGATTGATACACCAGGACATGTAGACTTTACATACGAAGTATCAAGAAGTTTAGCTGCTTGCGAAGGCGCAATATTAGTTGTAGATGCAGCTCAAGGAATTGAAGCTCAGACTCTTGCTAATGTTTATTTAGCATTAGATCAAGACTTGGAAATTGTTCCAGTAATCAATAAAATTGATCTGCCAAGTGCCAGACCGGACGAAGTGAAAACAGAAATAGAAGATATAGTAGGCTTAGATGCAAGTGAAGCACCACTAATATCGGCAAAAGAAGGCATAAATATTGAAGATGTACTAGAAGCTATAGTTAAACACGTCCCGCCACCAAGTGGAGATGAAAAAGCATCTATAAAGGCACTTGTGTTTGACTCGTACTATGATAACTACAAGGGAGTAATTGCCTATGTACGCGTAAAAGACGGGGTAATAAGAAAAGGTGCAAAAATTAAAATGATGGCAACAAGTAGAGAATTTGAAGTAACAGAAGTAGGAATTCACGCACCTAACGCTGTTGAAGTTCCTGAGCTTAGAGCAGGTGATGTTGGTTACGTTGCGGCTAGTATTAAAGATGTTAGGTACTGTAGAGTAGGCGACACAATAACAGATGCAGAACGCCCAGCAGACGATGCGCTTCCGGGGTATAGACAAGTTACACCAATGGTTTATTGTGGAGTGTACCCGGCTGAAGGAGAAAAATACGAAGWCGTAAGAGATGCCTTAGCAAAACTGCAAGTTAATGATGCAGCACTCGTATATGAACCAGAAACTTCTATAGCATTAGGCTTTGGTTTTAGATGCGGATTTTTAGGACTTCTACATATGGAAATTATACAAGAAAGACTAGATAGAGAATTTGACTTAGATATAATTACAACAGCACCAAGTGTAATATATAGAGTAACAAAACATAACAATGAAGTAGAAATGATACAAAACCCAGCTAACTTGCCTAAAGTACAAGATATATATAAAATAGAAGAACCAATTGTTAAAGCAAGCATAATGGTACCAACTGACTACGTTGGATCTGTAATGGAACTATGCCAAAATCGTAGAGGTAATTTAGATAATATGGAATATATTGATGAAAAGAGAGTAATTCTTCACTACGACTTACCTCTAAATGAAGTTATTTATGATTTTTTCGATGCTTTGAAATCTAGAACAAAAGGCTATGGATCACTAGATTATGAATTTAAAGGATATAGCGAATCTAAGCTTGTAAAATTAGATATATTGATTAATGACGAACAAGTAGATGCACTATCATTTATTGTACATGAAAGTAAAGCCTACGCAAGAGGAAAAGTAATGTGCGAAAAGATGAAAGGCGAAATTGCAAAACACCAGTTTCCAATTCCTATACAAGCGGCGATTGGACAAAAAATTATTGCAAGAGAAACAATTAGAGCACTAAGAAAAGATGTAACCGCCAAATGCTACGGTGGAGATATTACAAGAAAGAAAAAGCTACTAGAAAAGCAGAAAAAAGGAAAGAAAAGAATGAGGCAAGTAGGGAACGTAGAAGTACCTCAAAAAGCATTTATGTCAGTGTTGAAGTTAGATAGTTAAATAGTTAAATAATTAACACTTGGTGCACGGGGACGGTTCTCGCGCACCAATTTTTTTGCTATTTCTTTTGTTGCCAAAGTACTGTAAGAGAACCGTCCGCGCACACCAGTAATTAGTTGATATTCAAGAATCGAGGCGAACAATAATGAAACAAATCGCTCTATACATTCATATCCCTTTTTGCGAAAGCAAATGCTACTACTGTGATTTTAATTCCTTCGCAGGTAAAAATGAATTAATTGAAACGTACACAAATGCACTGATTAAAGAAATAAATCACTATAGAGAAAAACTAAGTGAATATCAAATTAGTACAGTTTTTTTTGGAGGGGGAACTCCATCTATTTTAGCAAGCAACCATATTTCATTAATAATGGAAAGTATAACTAGCAACTTTAGTGTAAGTAAAAATGCTGAAATTTCTATAGAAGCTAACCCGGGAACACTCAACAAACTAAAACTACAGTCTTATCGCGATAGCGGAATTAACCGTTTGAGTATGGGATTACAATCATGCAATAATGCTTACCTCAAAGAACTAGGCAGAATACATACATATAAAGAATTCATTTCAAACTTAGAAGATGCAAGAAAAGTAGGATTTAAAAATATCAATGTCGATTTAATGTTTGCGCTCCCTAACATGAAAATAAAAGAATGGGAAAAGTGCTTAATTGAAATTAACGATTTAGAAATACCACATATTTCAGCATATAGCCTCATTTGGGAAGACGGAACTAAGTTTCAACAATTAAAATACGATGGTTATATTAAACCTATTGACGAAGACTTAGAACTAGAAATGTATCATTTAACTATTGAATTTCTTAAAAATAAAGGATATTCACATTATGAAATTTCCAACTATGCAAAAAAAGGCTACCAGTGCAAACACAACATCACTTACTGGAAGAACCAAAACTATGTAGGGTTAGGAGCAGGTGCTCATTCTTATTATGAGAATAAAAGATTTAACAACGCAAATAAAATTCAAGACTACATAGCTTTGACTAATAAAGGAAATAGTCCAGTAAAAAATACGATGCCGCAAACGGGGACAGTTCTTGCTTGCCGAAAAAATACTGATTCTTTAGCAGCTGCTGTAGAAAATGTTATTTCAATTTCAAGAGCAGATGAAATAAGTGAAACAATGTTTCTAGGGTTAAGAATGACTAAAGGAATATTAGTCGAAGAGTTTGCAAAAAGGTTTAATGAATCACCGCTTGCCATATACAAAAACGAATTAGAGAAACTAAGAGAACAAAAACTAATACTGTTTGATGATAAATCAATTAAATTGACACAGAAAGGAATTGACTTGTCGAATATAGTTTTTTGTGAATTTGTTTAGTAACCTGCTAAGAGCACTAGCTGACTTTTTTGTGATAGGTAGAGAGTTGGTGGTAACTGAGCTAGTCTGCTTGTTTGTGAATTGAGAGAAACGGAGTTGAGACGAAATGGTATCTGCAAAATGTTGATAAAAGATCAAAATTCACACTTGCACCCCTGTCAAATATATGTTACAATCTAGTAGTGTCAAAACACAGACGAAATCTGGGAGTAGATGGGTGCTGGTGTGCCCTCTGGTCTTCAAAACCAGTTTGAGGGGTTAGTAGCTTCTTAGGTGGGTTCGATTCCCACGTATTCCCGCCAAAGTATACTAAACGGCTTATAGTCGTTTTTTTTATGTTTGAAATCATATTATTTAAACGAATGATTTTCAATCGTAATAGAAGGCGACCTCACTATGCGTGTGTTATGTTGGTTCCATAAAGCAATCAAACAATAAGTGGTCGCCTGATATTAGTTTTTTAGTCTAATCAATAAAAGTAACAACTTCTTCAAGTGGCTTTCTTGGAGGACTTAGTTGTTCTTTGCTTTCAGGCACCCCTAACGGTGTCATTGCAACTAATTTATATCCTTCTTTATCAAAGCCAATTGCTCTTTCAATTTCAATTCCGGCGTAAATCGGACCAGCTATCCAGCAAGCTCCATAACCTAAATTAGCTGCTGCAAGTAATAAGTTTTCCATAGCGGCTCCAATATTTTGTATCCCTGAAGATGCATAAAGAATACGCTCAGCTTCTTCTTTAAGGCCTATGTTTAGTAATAGGTCATATGGAGTATTAGGATAAGGGGATGCAAAAACCAAGATTAGTACAGGTGCATCCTTGAAAAAAGTAAAGTACTTTAAGTATTTTAGTAATCCTTTTTTAGCATCTGCATCTTCTGTTAAATCTGCAATCTTGTTTGTTACTTCCTCAATAATAGTTGCTAGTTCCTGTATTTTTTCTTTGTTTCTAACAACTACGAAATGCCAATTTTGAAGATTTTTCCCTGAAGGGGCATGTGTTGCTGCTTCTAAAATTTCGATTACGTCTTTTTCTGAAACAATATCTGCCGTATATTTTCTCACACTCTTTCTTTTGTAGATAAATTCCAAACTTTTCATTGAAACTCCTCCTAAGCACATTTTTTTGTTAACTAAAGTTTACATAAATAATGGAGTATTAGCAAGTGATTTTTTTTATGCTTTTCTTGATTACATTTACTTGAGAAAAAATTGCTAAAATGATTAAATTCTAGGGTTTTGGAAATACTAACTACTCAAACATACCGAGGAGGTAATTTTTGTGAGAAGAAGAAGAAAGATGAAGAGTTCCTTAGTATTCTATTTAACAATTGTAGTTTTTAGTTTAATATCATATATAGTAGGATATTACACTTATCCATCAATAAACAAAAACAGTGATTTTATAGAACTTAACCACGAAAGCAGCTTGTTAGATTTAGAAAATGCTGATCAAATGAAAAATAATAATGAAAAAGAGGAAACGACTAAAATTGAATATGAAAACTATCAGTTAGTAAGTCAAAATACAATAAGCATAAATGAGGAAACGAAAATAGTATTTAGACAAAAATATACGATATGCAATTCAATAATTGAAGAAAACAAACTTATATTTGCTTGGATGGGATTAAGCAAAAATGAACTTAAAGAAAGAATTACGAACTCACACCCTGATTGGAAAATTTTAAAATTTTCATCTGTTGAAGTGGTTTTGTACAAAGAAACCAATCATGTTCGTCCAAATCATTATTACGTAACCCAAGAAAATGGATATATAGTAGTATACAGATATGATGAAACAATAGGGGCAACTGTTGCCGATAAAACAAATGTTTTAATAACTACGCTACCACAAATTGATCAAGATTTTATTAAAGAAGGAATACTATTAAAAAACAAGCAAGAAGTAAGACAATTACTTGAGGATTATAGTAGTTAATCTAATATGAGATGATATACTGATGGAATGGGGATGTTTTACAGATGTGTTTTACTACTTTAAGTAAGCATGTTGCCAAAACATCTCTTCGTCATGCTTTCTTTCAGCCTGATTATTACAAATTGATGAAAAATCTTTTAATTATCGCATTGGTAGTAAGTTTATGTTAAACTATTAAGAGAAGAAAATATTCACTGACAGACTCACTGCAAGATATACTGGAGGACGAAAAATGATTATTATGGGAATTGACCCTGGAATAGCAATTGTAGGATATGGTATTCTAGAATACAAAGGAAACAGCTTTAAAGTATTGGATTACGGCGCAATTACAACCGCTAGCAAAACACCTACAGACAAGAGGTTAAAAAAAATATATGAAGAATTGATTTTACTTATTGAAAAATACAAGCCTGATGCTGTGGCCGTTGAAGAACTTTTTTTTAACACAAATATTAAAACTGCAATGGTTGTAAGTCAAGCTAGAGGAGTAATAGTGCTAGCTGGTGCAAACAAAGATAAAGAAATTTTCGAATATACACCATTACAGGTAAAACAAGGCGTGGTGGGATATGGGAGAGCCGATAAAAAGCAGGTACAAGAGATGATAAAAATAATACTTAATCTTGAAAAAGCGCCGAAACCTGACGACGTAGCAGATGCCCTTGCAATCGCAGTTTGTCATGCGCATTCGGGAAATTTCAAGAATTTGTTTAGAGTTTGATAAGAAAGAAGTGGAGGGGCAAGCATGTTTGATTTTATTAAAGGAAGAGTACACGAAATTGATAGCGATAAAATAGTCATAGAGGTAAACGGTATTGGATATAAAATAAATAGTTCAATTACTAGTACTTCTTCAATAAAAATTGGCGAAGAGACGATGATATACACAAATATGGTAGTAAGAGAAGATGGGATAAGACTGTATGGCTTTGTTAGCAAGGAGGAGTTAAACTTTTTTAATCTCTTATTAACTGTATCAAAAATTGGTCCCAAAGTAGCATCAGCACTTCTTTCTACTTTTTCGCCTAGTAAATTGAGTATGCATATTTTAAACAAAGACTTTTTAGCAATTTCACGAGCACCTGGAATTGGCAAAAAAACTGCAGAGAGAATTGTTTTAGAACTTAAAGACAAGGTAGAGAAACTTGGCTTAGAGCATGTTGAGCAAGAAGTTGCAAGTAGTATTGCTGACAACAATGAAGTTTTAGAAGCTCTAATGGCTTTAGGATATTCGAGGTTTGAAAGTTCAAGAGCAAGTAAATCGACTCACATTAAAAACGCATCTACATCAGAATTAATTAAAAAAGCGCTTAACTTCTTATCAAAATAAAATAATTTTTAACATTAAAGGTGGCGAGTAAATTGGACAACCATGAAGATAGAATAATTAGCGAACAACTACAAGATGAAGACACAGCTGTCGATACAGGTCTAAGGCCGAAAACGTTAAATACTTACATAGGTCAAGAAAACATTAAAGAGAGGCTTAGTATTTTTATAGAGGCAGCTAGAAATAGAGAGGAAGCACTAGACCATGTATTGCTGTACGGACCACCAGGGCTAGGGAAAACAACTCTAGCGCATATTGTTTCAAATGAGCTAAACGTTAATTTACGAATTACATCTGGACCTGCGATTGAAAGAGCTGGAGATTTAGCAGCTATTTTAACAAACTTATCGGAAAACGACGTGCTATTTATAGACGAAATACATAGACTTAATCGTGCTGTAGAAGAAATCCTATATCCTGCTATGGAAGATTATGCATTAGATATTATTATAGGAAAAGGACCAAGTGCTAGGTCAATTAGAATTGATTTGCCTAGATTTACTTTGATTGGTGCTACAACTAGAGCAGGACTATTAACTTCTCCACTTAGAGATAGGTTTGGAATCATATGCAAACTAGAACTATATAATACAAAGCAACTTTCAAGTATTGTAAAACGTTCAGCGTCAATTTTAGACGTGTATATTGATAACGATGGAATAATTGAAATCGCTTCAAGATCGAGGGGAACCCCGAGAATAGCTAATCGACTGTTAAAAAGAGTAAGAGACTATGCGCAGGTAAGGGCAGATGGGAAAATTACAAAAGAAGTAGCAAAAGAAGCACTTGATCTTTTGCAAATTGATCATTTAGGTTTAGATAATGTAGATAGAAAAATGATAAAGAAAATAATTAGCAATTTTGGCGGTGGGCCTGTAGGAATTGACACTTTAGTGGCTACTACTGGTGAAGAAAGAAACACTATTGAAGATGTTTATGAACCTTATCTTCTTCAACTTGGATTTATTAACAGAACACCAAGGGGTAGAATTGTAACAGAAAGAGCATATAGACATTTCGGACTTCCTTATGTTGAGCAGGTGAAAGTATGATATTTGATAAAAAAAAGAAGTTCATTAAAAGAGCTAGATTTTTTTCTGTAATACTTTTGGCTTTCATGATCTTAGTAGTAAACACAAAGCCATCCTTGGGTGTAGATAGATCGGCAATACCAGAATACATGAATATTGGATTATTCTTTAGAAGTACTGAAAAAGCTATTGTTCACTTAGGCGCAGATTTGGGATTCAATGTTAACAAAATTGTAGATGGACGAGAAATAAATCTCTTTTCTATTTTTGAAGATACAGAAATATTCTTAAGAAAAGATGCACATTTTATTGGTACAAGGAGTACTTTCTCAGAGTACTATGGAGACCCAGAAGAAGACCTTGCAATACTAACTTTACAAGGACCATATCACATACAAATTGGTAGTGGTTTTTCAAATTGGGTTGATGCCAACGAATTTTTAAATACGATAAGCCTAACAGCTGACATTCCATTTTTATCTTATGAAAATGAGTGGAGAATTTACGTAGGACTCTATACTACTGAAAATAGTGCCTCGAATAGATCGAAGGTTATAAGTTCGGCCTTGGGGTTGCCGACATCAGTAATTTTACCGTCAGCAAAACGAGTGCAGGTAGTAAATAATCAAGGCAATCCAATATTCATGTTTGACTCCAGTTCACAAATTCATTTTGAACCGATAGAGGACAAGGGAGAAATTGCACTAATTAGAGTTGATGGGCGAAAATATAGAGGTTCTATTACTGTAAAACGACAAGATGGTAGTGACATGACAGTGATAAATAGAGTTTTACTAGAAGAGTATCTATACGGAGTAGTACCAAGAGAAATGCCAGCTTCATGGCCAATAGAAGCGCTTAAAGCTCAAGCTGTAGCCGCAAGGGGGTTTGCTGTAGCTTCGCTTGGGAAATTTGCGAGTTTAGGCTTTAATTTATGTTCTACAGTGAATTCTCAAGTATATGGGGGATTTGCTGCAGAAAAAGAAACGACAACACGCGCTGTTGATGAAACAAAATCACTACTCATGTTTCATAATGGAAAGGTAATAACACCCTATTACCATTCAAATAGTGGTGGAAGAACTGAAGACACAGAAAACATTTGGTCTGCAATTGTTCCATATATTAGAGGGATAGATGATCCTTTCTCAAAGAACGTAAAACACTCAGTGTGGTCTAAGTCTCTGACAGTGACAGAAATAGAGAACATCCTTGAAAATAGAAATATTAGTATTGGAGAGATTATCGATATCACAATTGGTGAGATATCAAGAAATGGTCGCGTTCAATCTTTGGTTATCACCGGAACTAAAGGGGTGGAAATAATGCTAAAACAAACTAGCAGATTCGCCTTTGGTCTACGGAGTTCGTGGTTTAGTGTAAGGAATAGTGATAGTATAAAAAAGCAGGTTAAAAGCAGCGCAAATAGAGAAACTAAAGCAATTAGTTTAGTAGGTAAGGCTGTTATTTCTGCTACTGGAACTAGTACTATAACTAACAAAACAGAATTAAGCATTTTTAATGGAGTTAAACATACTAGCGTTGACTTAACACCAAGAGCTTATGTTTTTGATGGACGGGGTTTTGGTCATGGACTGGGAATGAGTCAACATGGAGCAAATATTATGGCAGAGCAAGGATTCACATTTAAAGAAATACTAATGCATTACTATACTGATATTGAGGTGAAATAGTTTTGAAAAAAGAAGATTTTGATTTCGATTTACCACAAGAATTAATAGCACAAACACCATTAGAAAAAAGAGATTTATCTAGGTTGATGGTGTTAGACAGAAAAACAGGGAATATAGATCATTCTCATTTTTATAATATTATTGATTTTATGACTAAGGACGATTGTTTGGTTTTAAACAACTCAAGGGTTCTTCCTGCAAGATTAATAGGTGAAAAAATAGGGACAAAAGGGAAGATTGAATTTCTGCTACTTAAAAGGTTAGAGCTTGATACATGGGAAGTTTTAGTAAAACCTGGGAAAAAAGCAAAAGTAGGAGCAGAATTTCAGTTTGGAGAAGGACTTTTAAAAGCAAAAATATTAAGAATAATTGATGAAGGTATTAGAGTTGTTAAGTTTGAACACGATGGTGTCTTCGAGAATATTATTGATGAACTTGGAGAAATGCCTCTTCCACCGTATATTACAACTAAGTTAAAAGATCAAGAGAGATATCAAACGGTATATTCTAAGCATACAGGCTCGGCTGCTGCGCCAACTGCAGGGCTACATTTTACCAATGAATTACTAGAGAGAATAAAAGAAAAAGGGGTTAAAGTAGTATATATAACTCTTCATGTTGGATTAGGAACATTTAGACCGGTAGCGGTTGATAATATAGAAGAGCATAAAATGCATGCAGAATTCTATATGATTGATGAAGAAACAGCAAAAACAATTAATGATGTGAGGAAAAAAGGGGGAAATGTGATAACAGTAGGTACAACATGCTGCAGAACATTAGAATCAGTTGCTGATGATAATGGGCAGGTTGAAGCAAGCAGTGGCTGGACAGATATTTTTATTTACCCAGGATATAAGTACAAAATTGTAACTAGCATGATTACCAATTTTCATCTGCCTAAATCATCATTGGTTATGATGATAAGTGCATTAGTGGGAAGAGAAAATATATTGAATGCATATAGAGTGGCAGTTGAAGAAAGGTATAGATTTTTTAGCTTTGGAGATGCAATGTTTTTGAAGTAATAAGGAGAGTTCTTATCAAGATTTTAGCACAATAACAAATAGAGTTTATTGAAAGGAACATATATGGCAATTAGATATGAATTAATAAAAGAATGTAAACAGAGTGGCGCAAGACTAGGAAGGTTACACACGCCACACGGAGTAATTGAAACACCTATTTTTATGCCGGTAGGTACACAAGCAACTGTAAAAGCAATGACACCAGAAGAATTGAAGGACATTAAAGCGCAGATTATACTAAGCAATACATATCACTTGTACTTGCGCCCAGGTCATAAATTGATTGAAAAAGCAGGCGGGCTACATAAGTTTATGGGATGGGACAGACCGATACTTACTGATAGCGGTGGGTTTCAAGTATTTAGCTTAGGAGATTTGAGAAAAATAACAGAAGAAGGTGTCGAATTTAGATCTCATATAGATGGGTCGAAGCATTTTTTAAGCCCTGAAAAAGCTGTCGAAATTCAAAACTCTCTAGGATCAGACATAATGATGGTATTAGATGAATGTCCGCCACCTGATGCAGATAGAGAGTATATTAAAAACTCTCTTGAGAGGACTACAAGGTGGGCTAAAAGGTGTATGGAAGCACACGAGAATACTGAAGTACAAGCGCTCTTTGGAATAGTACAAGGTGGAATGTTTGAAGATTTAAGGAGGCAAAGCGCAAGTGAATTATTAGAACTTGATTTTCCTGGGTATGCGATTGGTGGACTAAGTGTAGGAGAACCAAAGCCTCTTATGTACGAAGTTTTAGACTATACTGCACCTTTGCTTCCGAAAAACAAACCACGATATTTAATGGGAGTAGGAACACCAGATGTCCTATTAGAGGCTGTTATTAGAGGAATGGACATGTTTGATTGTGTCTTGCCAACAAGAATAGCAAGAAATGGTACTGCTATGACTAGTGAAGGCAAAGTGATAATAAAAAATGCAAAACACAAAGAATCATTTATCCCACTAGACAAAGAATGTGACTGTTATACCTGCAAAACATATACAAGGGCATATTTGAGACATCTATTTAAAACTAACGAAATATTAGGGTTAAGGCTTATGACTTATCATAATCTATATTTCGTATTGGATTTAATGAAAAACATTAGAAATGCAATACTTGAAGATAGATTGTTAGATTTCAAGGATGAATTTTATGAAAAGTATGGATATTAGTTTTAAAAAGAGATGTAAAAAAACAAGAGCATTTTMKARRRAWKYYKGTGTTGACGTAGAACTACTATATTATCAGTTCGATATTTTTTGCTTGTTTAAATACTTTTTAGCACAACTAAAACTAGTTTGCAAAAAGTAATTAATATAGAATAAAAAGGAAAGAAAACAAAAATTTATTTGATTTGGAGGGATTTTAAATTATGGAACAATATGCTAGTTGGTTATTACCTTTAGGGTTTTTAGGAGTTTTTTATTTTTTTCTTATTAGACCTCAACAAAAGAAAGAGAAAAAGATTAAAGAAATGCGATCAGCTCTAWAAGTTGGCGAAATGATTACTACGATTGGTGGAGTATACGGTAAAATTGTGAACTTAAAAGAAGATTACGTTACTATTGAAGTAGGTYCAGAAAAAACCAAGATTGTAGTTACAAGATGGGCGATTGGAAGTATAGTTGAAAAATAGATCATTTTTAGCTAATATATTGCTTTATATAAAAAAAGATACGATCTTCGTATCTTTTTTTATGAATACAATCTATCCAGATCCTAGCTCATACATTATACACGACCCAGTTATTTTTTGATAGTTATCGCATAACTATGAATATAAGGACTGGAGGCGATATTATGAGTTTTTATAGTAAAGGTTCAAAATCTAGCAAAAATTCTACTGCATGGATTTATGGAAGAGCGTTAGTGAGAAGCTATTTTTTAACAATAATTCTATTTTTTATTGGCGGGGCAATAATTACTTATACTAATATTTCAGAAAACTGGACTGCTGTTTTCTCATCGTCGATACTAATTGTATGTACAGCGTATGCTTCTGTTTATGTTGCAATACATCATGTAAGAAGAGGGTGGCTGCACGGAGCTCTCGTTGCAATGATGTACATTCTATTAATAATGATATTTGGAAGTCTAATAGTACCAAGTTTTGTTCTAAGTCGATTTGTACTATATAGAATACTCATATGCACTATAACAGGACTTGTCGGGGGAATGATTGGAGTAAATATTAAGGAGTGAAGTCTTTAAATTGTAATTAAATTATGTTATAATCTTATTGTTAAAGAAATAGAAAGGTGTGAATTTATGAAACATATTAAAACATTAAGTGGAGCAACGCTTGCAGCTAGTGTCGCTAAAGGCGGATGTGGTGAGTGTCAAACCTCGTGTCAATCGGCGTGTAAAACATCATGTACTGTAGCAAATCAAGAGTGCGAAAATGATAGATTTGATAAATAAAGAATTTCTAAATAAGGTAGTCTTTTACCTCACCCAATTAAATATGGTGAGGCGTATTATCGTTATCTATTAGTTGTTGCCAATAGTATTAAAATTTACGGATTGCTTGGAAGGAAGTACATGAATGATTCACAAATTTACCAAAGACGATACTAATATTTTAATTGATGTAAATAGCGGAGCAGTCCACGTAGTAGACAAGCTTGTTTATGAAATATTAGATTATTACGAAGATACAAAAAAAAATGAAATAGTAGAACTCCTTGGCACGAAATATGATAGAAATCTTATTTTAGAAGCAATAGAAGAAGTAGATACACTAGTTAAAAATAACTTGCTATTTACCAAAGAGCGATACTTAGAGCATGAAAGTTTTAAATCAAGAAAGCCAGTAGTCAAAGCTTTGTGTTTACATATTTCGCATGACTGCAACATAAGGTGTGAATACTGCTTTGCATCTCAAGGAGACTTTAAAGGACAGAGAATGCTGATGGATTTTGATGCTGGTAAAAAAGCAATTGACTTCTTGTTGGACAACTCTGGAAGTAGAAAAAACTTAGAGGTTGATTTTTTTGGTGGAGAGCCATTAATGAATTTTGAAGTAGTTAAGCAAATTGTTACATATGCTAGAAGCAAAGAAATAGAATATGATAAAAATTTAAGATTTACGATAACTACAAATGCGTTGGCGCTAAATGAAGATACTATGAAGTATATCAATGATAATATGTATAATGTAGTTTTAAGCATAGACGGCCGCAAAAGTGTTAACGATAAAATGCGTAGCACGATAAGTGGAGAAGGAACGTATAGCTTAATAGTAGATAACATTACAAAAATGGCCAAGCTCAGAAAAGAAAAGAATTATTATGTAAGAGGCACGTTTACAAGGCATAACTTAGATTTTGCTCATGATGTATTACATTTAGCTGATCTCGGTATTAAAAGCCTTTCTATAGAACCAGTTGTAGCATCGCCAGAAAACGATTATGCAATTAGAGAAGAAGATTTAGATGAAGTTTTTAAGAGTTATGAATACTTAGCAGAGCAGTACGTTAAGAGAAACAAAGAAGGTAATGGCTTTAGTTTCTTTCACTATATGATAGACTTAGAGCAAGGGCCATGTATTATTAAGCGCATTACAGGTTGTGGAGCTGGCGCAGAGTATTTAGCAATTACTCCTGAAGGGGATATTTATCCCTGTCATCAATTTGTTGGAGACGATAACTTTAGAATTGGCTCTGTTCATACAGGCGAAATTAGCAACAAATTATATAACGAGTTCTCAGGTGCACATGTTTATAACAAAGAAGAATGCAATACATGTTGGGCAAAGTTTTATTGCAGTGGAGGTTGTCATGCAAATGCTTACAATTTTAATAAAGATATTCACATCCCATATAAAATTGGTTGTGAAATGGAGAAGAAGAGAATTGAGTGTGCTTTGTGGATTAAAGCAGTTCAACTAGAGGAGGGTTTAAATGATTAAATCATGGCGAGAAGTAACACCTGAAATTGATAACAGTTGCTTTATAGCAGAAACAGCGGACATTATTGGTGACGTTAAAATCGGTAAAAACTCAAATATATGGTATGGAGCTGTTATTAGAGGTGACGATAAGAATATTATTATAGGAGAAAATACTAACATTCAAGATAATGCAGTTGTTCATATTAGCAACATACTTCCTACAATTATTGGAGATAATATCACTGTAGGGCATAGTGCTATAATTCATGCCTGCAAAATAGGTGACAATACTTTAATTGGTATGGGATCAATAATTTTAAATGGTGCAGAGATAGGTAAAAATACAATAATTGGTGCGGGTACAATGGTACCTCCAGGCAAAAAAATACCAGAAGGAGTTCTTGCATTTGGATCCCCAGTAAAAATAATTAGAGATTTATCAGACGATGAAATAATGAGTATAACGAAATCTGCTAAAGACTATGTTGGGTTTGCAAATGAACATAGGCAACTATAATTAAGGACTTGTATTGACTAGAGCGGTAATTAAATATATAATTACTCTTATGATAAAATGAAGGGGGAACAAATTGATGAAAGCAAAAAGTGTAATAGCATTTCTCGCAATATTCGTAGTAGTTGTTTTGGCAATATTTTCATCTCTGAATGGAATAGAGATTGGCGGTCTAAAAACAGACTCTTTAAGAGACTCTATAAGACAAGGACTTGACTTGCAAGGTGGGGTATTTGTTGTATACGAGGCACAAACTGATGTTAAGGGTCAAGAGTTAGATAGATTGATTAATCAAACCATAGAAGTTTTCAGACGACGTGTAGATGGTATGGGTTTAATGGAACCAGTAATTGTACGTGAAGGTGAAAAGCGTATTAGAGTTGAACTACCAGGAGTAAAAGTTGCTCAAGACGCTTTAGAGATTATCGGGAAAACTGCCCAATTGCAATTTATTGCGCCAGATGGAGAAATTATCATAACAGGCGAAAACGTAAACCAAGCGGAGGCAACTTTTCCTCCTGGAGAATCACATCCTGTAGTAAGCCTAGAATTTGACAGCGAAGGCGCAAGAAAATTTGCCGATGCTACAGAAAAAGCAGCGAGGCTACCAGAAGAGGAAGCAATTATATACATAGTTTTAGACGGTGAAATTATTTCAGCACCAGGTGTAGATGAGAGAATATCAGGCGGAAGAGCTATAATATCTGGAAGATTTACCGCTGAATCCGCAGCGAACTTAGCTACTTTAATTCGTGCAGGTGCACTGCCAGTAGATTTAGTTGAAATGCAAACATCGACTATCACAGCTTCTTTAGGGGTAGACGCTTTTAATAAAAGTGTACAAGCAGGAAAAATCGGAATAATTTTGGTTCTTTTATTCATGTTGTTCTATTATAGATTGCCGGGACTAGTCGCAAGCATTGCTCTTAGTGCTTATATACTGATTGTTTTATGGACACTTGTAGCTTTTAATGCAACTCTAACTTTGCCTGGAATTGCAGCATTAATACTATCGGTTGGTATGGCGGTTGATGCAAATGTAATAATATTTGAAAGATTAAAAGAAGAAATGAGAAACGGAAAATCAATTAGAGCTTCAATCGATTCAGGGTTTAAGAGAGCATTAAAAACAATTTTAGATGCAAATATAACAACCCTTATTGCAGGATTTGTATTGTACTATTTTGGAACAGGACCTATCAGAGGGTTTGCAGTAACATTAATAATTGGTATTGTAGCAAGTATGTTCACTGCAATAGTAGTTACAAAAGTTCTATTAAAATTGCTTGTAAATATGAATATATTCAAGAGCAATAAACTATTTGGAGCATAGGGGTGATAAAATGGATATTATAGCAAACAAAAAAAAATGGTTTACGGTATCAGCTGTAATAATGTTAGTAGGTCTTCTATTTGCACTGATTAATGGAGTGAATTATGGTATAGATTTTACAGGCGGTAGTTTAATAGAAATTGAGCTGCGCAGAACTATTACACCAGAAGAAGCTAGACTAATTACTGACGACTTTGATGCTGGGGCTAATATAAAGTTTCTTGGCGATGAAAAAACTATTGTTCAAATTAGAAGCATTGAAGATTTTGATAGCGATCAACGATTAGAAATTTTTAATTTATTTAGAGACAAATATGACTTAGAAGAAACTGATTTTTTACGTGCAGATAAATTTGGTCCTGCAATTGGTTCAGAAATAAGAAATAGAGCTTTTCTAGCTATAATAATTTCTTCAATTGGGATGCTTATTTATATAACTTTCAGATTTGAAATTTATTATGGAATTGCTGCAATTGTTGCTCTTTTTCATGACGTGGCAATATTGTTAGCAGTATATTCTATTTTAGGAATACCAATTAATAGCCCATTTGTTGCAGCAATTTTAACTATACTGGGTTATTCTATAAATGATACTATAGTTGTATTTGATAGAGTTAGAGAAAACATGAGATCTATTAAGAAATACAATTACGCAGAGGTAGCTAATAAGAGTATATCTCAAACAATTACAAGATCTATTAACACATCATTAACTACTTTATTAACAATTGTAGCATTATATATTATTGGAGTTGAGCAAATTAGAGAATTTGCACTTCCGTTAATAGCAGGTATATTAAGCGGTACGTATTCTTCTATATTTATAGCAAGCCCTGTGTGGGTAATGCTTAAAGAAAGAAAGAGAAGAAAAATAGGGTATAATCCTAATGTAGGTACTAAGTAAATATATCGCTACAACTTTGTTATACGTGAAAGAACTAGAAGTATTTTAAAACCGAACAAATTTTAGTGCTTAAAACACGTCTAAGGCAGCACAAGCTGCCTTAGGTTTTTTGACTTCAAAACATAGTGGTGATTATATAATGAAAAAAACTTGGATATACAACGTAGCAGATAGTGAAAAAGCTAGTTTGCTAGAAGAAAAAATAGAGGTTTCACAGGTTGTATCTAAAGTATTAGTTAATAGAGGCATTGATGAAGTAAACAGTGCAAGGAAGTTTTTAGATTCTTCTTTGTCTGACTTGCACGATCCGTTTTTATTAAAAGGAATGCAAACAGCAGTTATCAGAATTAATGATGCTATCCAAAAAAAAGAATCTATCTGGATTTATGGAGATTATGACGTTGACGGAATTTCATCTACATCTATATTGCTCAAATTTTTTACTAGCATAAACTACGTAGTCGATTTCTACATTCCGGACAGATTAGAAGAAGGTTATGGACTAAAGTGTGAATCCATAAAAAGAATTAAGGAACAAGGTGCTGACTTAATAATTACAGTAGATTGTGGGATTACATCATATGAAGAAGTTGAGTACGCAAAAAAACTTGGACTTGACATAATAATTACAGATCATCATGAATGTCAAGAGAATATGCCAAAAGCAATAGCTATTATTAATCCCAAGCAAACTGATTGCAATTACCCTTTTAAGCATTTATGTGGCTGTGGTATCGCTTTAAAACTAATTCAGGCACTAACACCGAATGAAATATTTGCAAAGACTATATTTGACTATATTGATTTAGTTGCTATGGCAACAGTTGCAGATATAGTGTCTTTAGTTGATGAAAATAGAATTTTTGTTAAACATGGATTGAATCATTTTAAGGACTCAAAAAATAAGGGAATTAGAGAACTTTTAATTGTTTGCGGATTAAAAAACGAAAAAATCACTGCGGGCAGAATTGGGTTTACAATCGCGCCTCGTATTAACGCAGCAGGCAGAATAAGAAATGCTTCTATGGCTGTTAGATTGCTAACAACAAATGACACAGAAGAAGCAAAAGAACTAGCTCAAACACTTGATGAAGAAAATAAGAAAAGACAAGTAATAGAAGCTGCAATATATGAAGAAGCTGTACACATCATAGAAAGCAGTGAAAAACTAAAGAATGATGCTTTTCTAGTTATACACAAAGAAGGCTGGCATCATGGAGTAGTAGGAATTGTGGCTTCAAGGATTGCAGAAAAATATTATAAACCAACAATGATTTTAGGATTAGAAAATGGAATACTTAAGGGATCTGCAAGAAGCATTCCAGGGTTTAATTTGTTTAGTACTATGAGTGAGTGTATAGAGTTATTCGAAAAGTTTGGCGGACATGAGCAGGCAGCAGGGTTAACATTGAAACTTGAAAATATTGAAGTTTTCGCAGAAAAACTCAATAAAATAGCAAGTGAAATAATAAAAACAAAAAAGCTTACACCAGAAATTAAATTTGATGCGATTCTAGCTATGACTGATATAAGCGAGGAGTTAGTGTTTGAAATTGAACGTTTAGAACCATTTGGCATTGGGAATCCGGCGCCGAAATTTATGTATAGAGCTATAACTGCTGACAGAGTACGTTGTGTTGGTAAAGATAATAAACATATTAAGATAGGGTTAGTTGATAGCAAAAAATATATTGATGGAATTGGATTTAGTTTGGGAGCAAAGATAAAAATTGTTAAAGAAGCAAAAACTATTGATATTTTATTCACGCCAGGGTTTAATGAATACAAAGGTCGTAAAAAAATTCAGTTACTAATTAGAGACATTAAGGACACGAATAACGAAAATATCAAACAAACCGATTTCGAGCGAAGCTATTACAATACAATACGATTTGAAAGCAGCAGTGATGCGATGCGTGAAGTCGACTTTACTAAGATTACATGGCATTTAGATGATTCTAAGAATGAAAAACTATATGAGCATTTAGCATTGAGCTCTAAAAGTATCATTTTAGTTAATACTCTAGAAAAAGCAAAGCATTTGTTAAATTTAGCTAGAGTGTCCCTTAATAAAAAAGAAGTATCATTTTTGTTTGATTTTAATGATATAAGTGATAAAGGCGATAGCAGAGCAATTCATATAGTGATAAATCCTAACATTGCCAAAATTCAGTTTAATAGTTATAATAGTGTTATCTTGTTTGATTTGTTCTTCTCTTTAGAAGATTACAACATGCTATTTAGCAGGGCAGAGCATAATAAAATTATTGGTTTCTATGAAAAAGGAGATGAGCTATATAATTCTAGAGTGCTAGACAGTATTATACCTACGAGAAAAGAATTAGTAGCTATTTACAAGCATCTTAAAGAAACTTTGTGCTCAACTTATACTATAGATAAAATTACAAAGGATATGAATGCTCAATATGGCAATTTGTTTAACTCTAAAATTATCAATCATGCGCTTGAAATGTTTAGAGACGGCAGTTTGCTGGAGTATCAAAATAACAACCATGTAATTACATTGAAATTATTAAACGTCAATAAAAAAATTGATTTGCTACGTCTAAGTATGTATACAGACTTACTTAGGTATCAAGAAAGTTTTAATAAAATAAAAAATAGGTTTAGCGCAGGAGGAATATTATGAATATTGAGAAGATGATTAGAGAAGTTAAGGATTTTCCCAAAAAGGGGATTGGTTTCAAAGACATAACTCCGTTACTTCAAGATGGCAAACACTTTAAGTATGCCATTGACGAGTTAGCAAAACAATTAGAAGGTTTAGACATAGATGTAGTTGTCGCACCTGAAGCAAGAGGATTTTTAGTAGGAGCACCAGTAAGCTATAAACTGGGAATAGGGTTTGTGCCTATTAGAAAACCTGGGAAACTTCCAGCTGAAACAATTAGTTACGAGTATGAATTGGAGTATGGTACTGATACGCTTCAAATGCATAAAGATGCGATTAAGCCCGGGCAAAGAGTGGCTATTGTTGATGATTTACTAGCAACGGGCGGAACTGTATTGGCTACTGCAAAGTTGATAGAGCAACTAGGTGGAGAAGTAGTAACGATGAATTTTTTAATTGAACTTGAATTTTTAAATGCTAGGGATATTTTACGTGGTTACTCCATTAATTCGATAATAAAGTACTAAAAATTAAAAATAAAGAGGCAAAAACCTGTAGGGCTTCCCCTTGTGGGTACCCGTAACAAAGAGGTGATATAAAATGTTGGAAAATTTGATAGCAATGATAGAAGAATACAATCCACAATGCGATGTAGAGTTGATTATTAAAGCGTATAATTTTGCTGAGAGCGCTCATGTAGGACAATATAGAAAATCAGGCGAAAAATATTTTATACACCCTGTCGAAGTGGCTAAAATACTGATAGAGCTTAAATTAGACAGCATCACAATTGCTGCTGCACTATTACATGATATTTTAGAAGATACTGACTATAGCTATAAGAAACTTGAAGAGGAATTTGGAAAAGAAACAGTTGAATTAGTTGAAGGAGTCACTAAACTTACAAGGTTTTCCTTTCAATCTAAAGAAGAGCATCAAGCCGAAAATTTAAGAAAAATGTTCGTAGCTATGGCAAAAGACATTCGGATAATACTAATTAAATTAGCTGATAGACTTCATAACATGAGAACCTTACAGTATCAATCTGAAGAAAAAAAGAAAGAAAAAGCAATAGAAACTTTAGAAATATACGCTCCTATAGCGCATAGACTTGGAATATCTACTATGAAGTGGGAATTAGAGGATATATGCTTAAAATACATAGATCCGAAAGCCTATTTAGAATTAGTGGAAAAAGTTGCTTTTAAGAAAAAAGAGAGAGATAAATATATAAATGAAGTAATAGAAATTATAAGTAGCAAAATTGAGGATTTTAACTTAAAAGGGACCATTTATGGACGCTCTAAACATTTTTATAGCATTTATCGCAAAATGAAGTATAGAGGCAAGGAATTTGATGAAATACTAGACTTCTTTGCTGTACGAGTAATTGTTGACTCGATTAAAGAATGCTACGGAGTATTAGGTATAGTTCACACACTATGGAAACCTATTCCAGGTAGATTTAAAGACTATATTGCAATGCCAAAACCTAATATGTATCAATCAATACATACCACAGTTATAGGGCCTAATGGTGACCCAGTTGAAATTCAAATTAGAACAAAAGAAATGCACCAAATTGCTGAGTATGGTATTGCTGCACATTGGAAATATAAAGAAGGGTCAACTAGCTCTTCTGAAGATGAGCTAAACAATAAACTTACGTGGTTAGCCCAAATGAGAGAATTAGGTGAAGAATCTGACGATCCAAGAGAATTTATGGAATCGCTGAAAGTAGATTTGCTTACCAACGAAGTGTACGTTTTCACACCGAAAGGTGAAGTTATTAATTTGCCAACAGGCTCAACACCAATTGATTTTGCATATAAAATTCACTCTGCTGTTGGAAATAAGTGTGTTGGAGCAAAAATAGATGGACGTATTGTACCATTGACATATAAACTTAAAAACGGAAATATTGTTAGGATACTGACTTCTGCAAATAGTAATGGTCCTAGTAGAGATTGGCTTAAGATTGTTAAAAGCTCTCAAGCAAAGAATAAAATTAAGCAGTTTTTCAAGAAAGAAAGACGAGAAGAAAATGTTGAGAAAGGACAAGAAATTCTTGATCGTGAAATTAAGAGGCAAGGATTACACATGAATGAAAAGCAAAAATCTAAGGTGTTAGCAACTATTGGCAAAAGACACGGTTTGACTACCGAGCAAGACTTGTATGCTGCAATTGGTTATGGCGGAATTGCTTTGACTCAAGTTATGCCTAAAATAAACGAATTTGTTAAAAAAGAAATGCCAAAAAAAGATCATATAATTGAACTTCAAGGCGCTACCAAACAAGAAAAAATACAAAGTGAAACTGTCAAAAAAGATAAAAGCAAGCAAAAAGAATTTATTAAAGTTAAGGGAATAGACAATATTATGGTGAGGTTCTCAAAATGTTGCAACCCTGTTCCTGGAGACAAGATTAGTGGGTTTATTACAAGAGGCAGGGGAGTTTCAATACATAGGGATGATTGCCTCAATATCATCGAGAATGATGATGTTATAGATAGACTAATTGAAGTTGAGTGGGTTATAGGAGAAGAGATTTCTTTGCAAGCAGAAATACAAATATTGGCAGAAGATAAGAATGGCCTGTTAGTTGATATAACGAAAATCCTTACAGAACTTAAAATAGAAATGCTGTCTATTTACGCCAGAACAAACAAGAATAAAGAAGCAATATTAAACCTAGTCGTAAAAATAGACAATGTTAAAAAACTTGAGAAATTGATGCAAAAAATTAAGAATATTAAAGAAGTTTTAGATGTGAAACGAGTTACTACTTAAGAACTAAGAGACGCAGTACAGCTATGATTTAACCGCTAGATTTTGTTTAAAGGAGAAAAATATGAGGGCAGTTGTTCAAAGAATTATCAAAGGGCAAGTAACAGTAGATGATAAGGTTGTTGGAGCAGTATCAAGAGGTATGTTAATATACCTAGGAATTGCTAATTACGATTCCAATAAAGACGTAGAATACATGGTAGGGAAAGTAACTAATCTAAGGATTTTTGAAGATAGCGAAGGCAAAATGAATCTCTCATTATTAGATGTTGCAGGAGAATTGCTAGTGATTTCTCAATTTACATTGATGGGTGATTGTAGAAAAGGTAGAAGACCCAATTTTATGGATGCCGCAAAACCAGAAGTAGCTAGTGAATTATACGCTAAATTTGTTGACGGATGCCGAGACCTTGGGATAAAAGTAGAAACTGGAATATTTCAAGCACATATGCATGTAGAATCGACAAATGATGGACCAGTGACAATGATTATAGATAGCAAAAAAAAATTTTAGGAGGAAGAACATGATTCTTAAAAAAACGGAAGTGGGAGTTTATTCTGCCAACTGTTATATAATTGCTGATGAGCAAAGTAGAGAGGGTATAATTATAGATCCAGGCGGAGACGCTGATAAAATTATGAAATTTGTTAAAGATAATAAATTATTAATTAAGTATATAGTTTTAACTCACGCGCATGGCGATCATATTGGCGGCGTGAATGAAGTTTTAAGCGAGACAGATGCGGTTTTATGTGTGCACAAAGATGATTTATTTATACTAAAAGACAGAAAAAAGAACTTTACGTCTCAAATGAGAGGCCCAATCGTAGAGATTAGAGATGCCAAACTACTTGAAGATGGCGATGTATTGCAAGTTGGAGATATGTCTTTTAAAATAATACACACTCCAGGACATTCACCAGGAGGCATATGTATTTATATTAAAGACGTACTCTTTACTGGTGATACCCTATTTGCAAATAATATTGGTAGAGGTGATTTAATTGGTGGAGATGAGGCACAATTAATTAGGTCAATTAAAGCGAGATTAATGGAATTACCTGACGCTACTACTGCATATCCTGGTCATGGACCAGCCACAAGAATTGGAATAGAACGCATGACAAATCCGTATTTAAAATAAATCTCTTGATTTGAGTGTGAGGGACATTGTAGACATTGGGGACGTTTCCCTTGTCTCCTTTGTCTTATAAAAAAAGTTTAATCTTATCTTAATCTTCGTTTAATTTTCCTCTAATCCTAGAAGTGTACTATATAGAAGAATAAAATACTAAAGCAATCTGGTAATATGTCAAGTACTAATTTATAAAAAGTTTATGGGATTGGCGTGCAAAGTGGGTAAAAAAGTGCAACTCAAACAAACCCACTGCCATTTTGGCAGAAAAGGAAGTAAATGGAAAGTATTTTATTGTATCTCCCCAACTTTATCATTGGAGTAGATTTGATTTTTGGTCAGCAAGCCAAAAATCAAGCGTATTAATTTACGAGCAGTAAGTGCGAGAGCTCTTTTATGCTGATGTTTAGGAACTTCAGCAAATTTCTTGTTATAGTATTGCCGATACTCAGGGATATGCTTTATAACACTATTAGCAGCCTGAATTAGATAATACCTTAGATACTTATTACCAGTTTTAGTCATTCTAGTATTATCAGAAGAATAATTACCAGATTGAGTAACTCTCCAAGTGATGCCTGCATACTTAGCTAAAGCATCATGAGAGCGAAACGAAGTAATCGTAGCGATTTCAGAAAGAATACCACTAGCAAGTACAGATCCAATCCCGTTGATAGAAGTAAGAGACTGGAACTCAGTAGTATTAAGTCCTTTGATATTTTTATCAATTGCTTTATCAAGAACTTTAACTTCGCTCTCTAAAGCTTTAATAACATTAAAAGAAGAGGCTATAGAGACATTTAAAGGCTCATATAACACCTTGTCAAGGCGATAAGAGTCTCTAGCAGCCTTTTGTAGCAACTTAGCTGTTTCTAAGGGATTACTAAAGCGATTTTTTCCCTTTTCACAAACGAAAGCAACTAAATCTTCTATAGAAGAATAAGCAATGTCATCAATGGAGAGAAAATCAGTTAAGGTTGCAGCAGAAGTAGCCCCATAAGTATTAGAAAAAGGATGATCAACTTTATCTAATACAGCTAACTCGCTGAATTTCAAATAAATATTAGAAACCATATAGTTCTTTTCACGAGAAACACACTCGATTATATGGAGTCTGTGGCGAGTTAGTCTTTGCAGAGCAAGAAACTGAGCACCACGCCAAGGAGAAGAAGTAATTCTACCGCATCTAGCAAAATCAGCAATGACAAAAGCATCAAGAGGATCAGTTTTGTCCATATCAGAGAAAGATTTTCTATAATTTGCGATTGTCTTAGGATTTAGGCAATAAACAAAAGGCGTAAACGGTAAAAGCAACTCATTGGCAGAGAAGAAATTGGCAATATGAGTACTATAAAAAGAAGTAGACTCTAGGGCTATAACAACATAATTCAAGCGATTAACATTAAGACAATCCAAAATGCTATACAAAAAAGACTCAGCACCAGGTTTGTTGTTTGTGTTACTCAGTTTAAGAAGTTTATTGCCCCGAAAGTCAAGAGCGCACAAGACATTAGTTTTGGAACTAACATCAATACCAACAAATAAAGTTTCAATGAATTTGTTCTTCACAATATCACCACCTTTCATAGGAAATAGAAGAACAATTAGGAAGAGAGATACCCTAATCTTAGAAGCTGACTGCGACCTCGCACTATTAGCATTCATCTTTGAAAAATACCTTGCTGTTGGTCTAATCAAAGAGATGCAGCAACTGAAGTAAGCAGGATATGACAACTAAGTCAGGAAGCACGCTTTTTAAGCAAACACCGTTAGGTTTTGCAGGAGGACCAAGAATTATCCTTCGCTAATTACTCTTAATACTATTTTAGCATTAGGGTATCTCAATTCAAAACTGTAATAAAATAAATATGTTCAGAAGCCTAAAAAAGAGCTTCTAAACATATTATACGAGGAGTATCAGTATTGGAGACAGGACTATAGTAAAAACTTTACTWGAACTGTGAATTATACTTATTATATAAGAGCATCGGGAACAAGAACTGTTCCTAGCTATAGAGGACATTACAGTGGAACTATCTATAAGAATGTAAAACAAGGTTTTACACCACCATTTGATTCAGCAACAGCAAGCAGATACACTATATACGTATCTAAAAACACTGTTAACAACATGGCGGACGTAAATCAGTTACTTGCTACAGCAGATACCAACTTCATTTTAATAGGTTCGCAAGCAATAAAAAGCCGACTACCTCATGTAAAGTTCTTGGARTAYGGTTCAAAACCTATWRAWGAMYTRRTWCAAGAAGCTCTRCAGTTTATAGCCGRTAGTAATCCTTATGTGTCGCAATTAACTACCTTRGCACATATTCCAAMYGTTAGACCTGAAATGGYAGAGTTTACTCAACAAGGWGMTAMTTTCATMSTTTCTYATAAYRAYTWTRAGRRTRARRYTKAWYYMTKGWTKMWWGWWAKTKMKYMKKMSWAYRMWKMAAACYWKKMRCWAMATSTATGGTACAAGCCCGGAACACCATTATTTGATTCTGCTTTTAATTCAATTATTGACGATGCCGATCTGCAGAGTGGCTCTAAATTTGTCGATGCTTCTTCTCTGCAGCATATAGAGGGACAGTTTGATCTAACAGGCCTTATGAGCGATTGTTCTCATTTTCCTTACTTCTGCAAGGTCAAATTTGCCGATATTATTGTAGGCGCTTCATTCAGAAGATACGATCCAAATTCTTATGGAACCATCTTTGAAGATACCTTGGTGTTCTTTGGTGATACGCTGGCTGATGGCCAAGCTGATGTCAAGGCAGATTTCGTAGATATTCAAGTCATTGAGTATGGCGCGTACGTGCAGGCAATGAAACGTATTATGAAGAACAAGTTGAAGTTTTCTGGGTCAATACGAGTTGATAAAAGCCAGAACTACGACGCTCAACTGTCTCCAAGAGTTTCTGCCGTATATACACACGAAAATCACAATTTTAGAATTTCGGCCCAGTCGGCTTTTAGGCCTCCAACACTGCA
>NVVX01000038.1 GCA_002733545.1 Alkaliphilus sp. | reverse complement strand
AATTTATATTATCATGATTGTTATTTATATGCAAATCAAATTTTCAGTAGTGGCTAACAGTAATCCTACTGTAATTCGAAAATTTCAATTGAGGCTCCTTCTGCAATTCGAAAAATCTATGTATTTGAAAATGTGATGGGGTCAGGCGTTGCGATATTCACTTACTCTTCTCTTAGAGCTAAAGAATGTTTTTTAAAAAATATTTAGAAAAGTGGAAAAGTGTATTTTATGACAAACTAGTTATGGGGTGGTGAAGGTGGCTAGGAGATAAAGAATGCATTATAGATGAGCATTGAATAAGTGAATATCGCAACGCCTGACCCCTAAAGGCTGACATTTACAAAACACAATAATGATAGTAGCTGAAAAAGGATAGGTCGGTTAGTTGAGCAATTGTTGACAATAGAGCTCGAAATATATTGAACAGGAGAATTTCCACAAAAAGTAGACCGTTAAATTGTAGTGTTTCACATAAAACTGGTTGACTTTAGTGTGTGACAATGATATCGTAGACTTAGAAGGCGGTGGTTAAATGATTAGGACTAAGATGCAAGAGCTAATAAAGTGGAAGAAAAGTAAGAACCGTAAACCATTAATTTTAAGAGGTGCAAGGCAAGTTGGCAAAACGTGGCTGATGAAGGAGTTTGGTGAGAGCTTTTATGAAAACTATGCGTATATAAATTTTGACAACAATGGAAGAATGAAGAGTTTGTTTGAAGGAGATTTTGACATCGAGAGGCTGATTATGGCATTACAAATTGAATCTGACACAAGAATATCTTCGGAAAATACTTTSCTAATATTTGATGAAATTCAGGAAGTACCAAGAGCTTTGACTTCACTAAAATATTTTAGCGAAAATGCACCTGAGTATCATGTTTTAGCAGCGGGAAGTTTATTAGGCGTGGCACTTCATCCAGGAACATCTTTTCCAGTTGGCAAGGTTGATTTTACTGATTTATACCCACTTAATTTTATAGAGTTTATGATGGCGACCGAAAATCAGAACTTAGTTGATCTTTTGAATTTGAAAGATTTCGATATGATAACAAATTTCAAAGGTAGATATATTGATCTTTTGAAACAATATTACTATATAGGTGGGATGCCAGAAGTTGTTTCTGAGTTCATAGACTCAAAAGATTACAACAGAGTTAGAGAATTACAAAATAAAATACTGTTTGCATATGAGCAGGACTTTTCTAAACATGCACCAAACCAAGCAGTACCAAGAATTAGAATGCTATGGTCATCAATCCCGTCACAATTAGCAAAAGAGAATAAAAAATTTGTATATGGATTAATAAGGCAGGGTGCAAGGGCAAGAGAATATGAGCTTGCAATGGCGTGGCTATCTGACTGCGGTTTAATTCATAAAGTATCTAGAATAACAAAACCAGCGATACCTATTGCGGCGTATAGAGATACGAGCGCGTTCAAACTTTTTATTCTTGACATAGGATTGCTATCTGCAATGGCAAATTTAGATTTGAAATCGATTTTAGAAGGCAATAGCCTTTTTGAAGAGTTTAAGGGAGCACTAACAGAACAATATGTGTTGCAGCAACTGGTAACTATTAAAAGTGTGGATCCTTATTACTGGTCGGCTCCGAAATCATCTGGAGAAATTGATTTTGTAATACAGCATGGTGGGGATATCATACCTATAGAAGTAAAGGCTGAAGTGAATTTGCAAGCGAAAAGTTTAAAAAATTATCGTTTAAAACATAAGCCAAAATACTCAATAAGAACATCGATGTCAGATTATAGGGAAGATAGTTTGCTAATCGACTTACCATTATATGCAATAAGTACGATTCTGGCGAACTTAGAGTAAAAAAGGATGGTTATCAGAAATTTAGGTTTTTAGGGTAAAAAATAGCCTTTCGGAATAAAGAATGAATTTATCGTAGAAATGGGATAAATCAACTAGGTGAAATTTGGATATCGCAATCAGTGCTAAAATTACGTTTGGTGCGAAGATATAAAGGTAAATCGTAGTAAGAATCACTAGCGGATAAGATGTAAAGATGATATCCGTTAAAGAATTTTTCTCTAGATCTTTCCCAACCTGAGTTACAATCGGGTTGTGAATAAACGGAGATATGGCTCAGAAACTAAAAGCAATGGTTGGGCTTAGAAATATTGCTATCCATAACTACCAAGCTGTAAATATTGAAATAATTGCTAAAATAATTGAAGTGCATTTGCAGGATATGGTTGAATTTAAAAGGTTAATATTAAGAAGACTATAAAACTAATCTGATTGTCGTGATAATAAGTTTAAAATGAAACAGAAGCTAAACTAGTTCTACAAATCAATATCGTAAAGAGCTTTGCACTGAATAACCACATCTCTAAGGGTTTCGTGCTGATCTGCTAATTCTAAAAAATGCTTTCCTGCTAGCAAAGTCTTAAAGGCTGTTTCTTTTCCTAGTATTTGTTCGCAAGCCCCTTTAACAATATATAAAACACCGATGAAGTTGTAAATGCGGTGCTTTTGGCAATATTCAATGCCTGCGGATGAATATTCTAGTGCATCCTTGTATAAGCCAAGATCATAGCTTAAAGAAGATAAGTTAACACATATTTTTTCGTACAGTCCCAAATGAGCATTTGGTATATGCTCGTTATAGAAATTATAACAAAACAGCAATATATGGTAACCCTTATCTTTATTGGTCGCTAAAATATTTACTGCAACATTCATTAGTAGCAGTAAGTCGAAAGCCTTGTATTTGTATGTTTCATAATTATCTACTTCATAATCGCAAATCGAAAGCTTCAGAGCAGTAATTAACCTATCAATAGCCAGAGAATAATCATGATCTGTGTTGCGAATAATAACTCCTTCTACGTAAAGCAGTAGTTGTCTACATCTAATACTGTAGTATTCATTCATATTTGTATCAAGCAGTTCTGTGAGATGTTTTGCTACAACATTTAGTTCTTTGTAGTCCCGTAACTCTATTGTATTCCAAATCTGTTTTTCAATCTCTCTAAAATTCTTATAATTATCAATACGATGCTCTAGTAATAGCGTATTTAAATCTGTATGTAAAACAGCAGACAACAAATCTAAAGTGTCGTGTTTAGGGAGAACTTGCCCAAGTTCTATTCTACATAGCGTATTTTCGCTAATATGAGTTGATTTAGATACGTCTGATTGTGTAAGTGATAGCTTTTTTCTAATTTGTTTTACCTTGCTCCCAAAACTTGAAAGATTATAATACAAAGAGAACACTTCCTTTTGAAAAATCCACATCAATGTGGATTGACTAAATTTTACTAGTAATATTATAATATAAGTAGTGCTACATGTAAAGGACAGGCAAGTGAGAAGCATTACCATTTAAATTAGGAGAGGGTATGCGATATCTTTAAAGATTATCGCACATGAAAACTAGAAAAGGGGGAAAAGAAATTGATAGAAACAAAGAATTTTGACGAGAATAAAGATGAAGCAAAAGAAGAACTAGAAAGAAACAATGGCGAAAATCTAGAAGCAAAAACAGATGCTGAATTTAAGCAAGCGGGGAATATTGATATAAGCGAAGTACAAGTTGAGGACATAAGTCGTAGTAAAATTGGCTACAAGGACATTTTAAAAGAAAAAGAATTTATGAAAGTTGTAGTTGGAGAAATTATTTCTAGATTTGGTGACTCCATAGATATGATAGCTTATGGTTGGATGGTATTCCAGCTCACGGGATCGGCTGCCTTGTTAGCTGTACTATTTGCCGTAAATGGCATCCCATCACTTATTTTCAGTATGATTTCAGGCGTGGTAGTAACGTATATGGAAAAGAAAAAAGTTGTATATATATGTGATTTTGGGCGAGGGATAACTGTTTTGTTAACTGCAGTATTATATATAACTGGTAATATAGCAGTATGGCATTTATTTGTTTTTACATTTATTAATTCTACTTTTGAAGCATTTAGAGCACCTGCCTCTGGTCCACTATTTACACAATTGATTTCTAAGGAGAAATATGACTATGCCTTATCGGCTAGTTCGACAGCACGCACATTTGCAGAACTAATTGGTTTTTCAGTCGCGGGGGCACTTATCGGGACCATAGGAATAGGGGCTGTAATTGTAATTGATGCGATCACATTTTTTGCAAGTGGATTGATAACTATGACATTAAAGCTTGAAAAAGAAATGCTGTCGAAAACAAAGCTGACTATAGGAAAGTATTTTAGCGAACTTAAAGGTGGATTTTTGTATGTGTATAAATCAAAACTGATTTTGAGTATATGCCTGTTTGCAGGGGGATTCAACCTATTTATTATTCCATTTAACGCACTTCAGCCTGCATATGTCAAGCAAATTTTAAATAGAGGACCAGAAGCGATGTCTATTCTTGCTGTGTCATTTATGTTTGCAATGTTGATAGGTGGGATAATAGCACCCATAATAAAAGCTAAAGTATCTGGGAAGAAAATGTTCATTTTAGGCGGGTTTCTTATTGGAATAGGTTACTTTATGTTTTCTCAACTAGGAGCCGTAAATGAATCAAAATATATTTTGCTCTACATAATACCCCCATCAGTTATTATGGGAATTGCTGTTCCCTTTTTTAGTCTACCGGTGCGATCAGCATTAATGTCAAAAATCGAGCCAGAATATTTACCTAGAGCAATTGCTATGATAAACGCATTAGCTTTATCGACCATACCTGTAGGGGGAGCTTTGGTTGGGGCATTAGTACTGCTTGTTCCTTTAAAAGATATATTCGTGATATTTAGCGTAGCAATATTACTGTTGTTTATTTCGCAAATATTCAATAAATCGCTAAGAGAATTGTAAGGAAGTCCACATTAATCTTACTTTCTATATTGATAACACTATAACTAAGACGACTTGTTAACTATTCCAATGTATGCTATGATATTGGAAAATGAAGAAATGATATATTGAAAAGGAGGATTTCACATGCATTTTGCTTTTACAAGTATCAATATCATATTATTTTTAGGACTATTAGTAGGCGTGTTTTCTATATTTTGTTTAWCAATCTCGATATTATATAAAATAAATAAGAAATTAGATAAAAACATTCCGTGGTAGCCAATATAAAAACACCCTCTTAGTTTCATATTGTCGCAATTGGGTAATATAATTATAAGAGTAAAACTATTCTTTATACAAAAAGCAAGTAGCAATTCATTTTGCGAGATGTGAATACTAATGGGAAGAGGTGTTAATTATGTTAGTCAAAGATATTATGACAACGAATGTAATTACGGTTAAGAAAGAAGAAAAAATCGAGAACGCAGTAAAAATACTTATGGATAATAATTTTAGCGGAATGCCTGTTGTAGATGATGAAAACAAAGTGATTGGAATTATTACAGAAGGAGATTTAATATACAGAAGCAAAAAGCTAAGGATTCCTACTTTTTTTACTATTTTAGATAGTTACATTTTTTTAGAGAGCATGAAAAACTTAGAAAAACAGATAAAAAAAATGGTAGGCTATAGAGTCGAGGACGTTATGACAGCTGATGTAATTACAATTACTGAAGATACTACAGTAGAAGAAATTGCAACCATCATGACGAGAAAAAAAATTAATAGAGTTCCTGTTGTAAAAGATGGAGTGCTAGTTGGCGTTGTTAGCAGAAGAGATATTATCAAAGCATATGCTAGATAATAACGTAGAAATAAGATTTTTGCTGCATCGCTTAGATGTATATTGTATCTTAGGACTTGAACCAGAGCCTCGGCCTGTCACTCTGAACAAATACAATGAGTCGAATGAAATAGTAGCATTTTGATGAGCAAATTAGAAACGAAAACAAGTAGATTGCTATATTTTGCAACTTGCTTGTTTTTTTATTTGAATCCATTAGATCAACTGTTACGAACAATTTAATTTTGCTCTTGAACAAAGCAATAATCTGCTATACAATAAGAACTGTATAATAATATTCTAAGAGATGTTGAAAGTAGGCTTAAGAAATGAAAAGTATAAAATTTTTAATTAAGAAAAAAGTATTAGCACTTATTTTGGTACTAATGATATTTTGGATTTTGCTATCACCAGCCCTAACTATTCAATCATTTCTGACTGGTCTAGTAGTGGTTATAGGGGTAGCGTTTTTGAACAAAGGGATATTAGAAGAAGATTCATTTAATTTATCATTAAAGCAAATAAGGAATTTTTGTTTTTTTCTTTTTCATTTAATAAAAGAGGTTGTAAAAGCAAATATTGATGTAGCAAAAATTGTACTAAGTCCATCGATGCCAGTTGAACCAGCTTTTATAAAAATGCCTATAAAGTTTAAAAATAAAACAAATAAAGTGATATACGCAAATGCAGTTACTTTAACGCCCGGAACATTGACTGTAGATATGACAGATAAAGAGTACATTATTCATGTTTTAACAACGAGCGCAGGTGAAGATTTAAAGGATGGGATATTAGAGCAAACTGTGCTTAAATTGGAGGAAGAAAATGATTAAAATTGTTTTTACTATAGCTTCAATTGTGTTAATACTTTTAGCATTTGCTTCATTATATAGAGCTTACGTAGGACCTGCTTGTGCAGATAGAGTAATAGCTATAAATGTAATATCAACAAAAGTAACAGTGCTAATTGTACTAATTGCAATGGTGACAGATCAACATATTTTTGTTGACGTAGCTTTAGTGTACGCAATGATGGGCTTTATGGCAACAGTTTGTATATCTAAATATTTGGAAAAAGGAAAGTTGCTTTAGGGAGGAATACTGGTGGAACTGATAAGGAATATAATTGTAACAATTTTAATGATTAGTGGAGTTTTCTTTTTTGTTGTAGGGACTGTCGGCTTGATTAGAATGCCTGATGTATTTAGTCGGATGCATGCTACCACTAAATGCGACACTTTAGGAGCGGGGTTAATTTTACTAGCGGTAATTGCTTACAACGGGATTAATGCGGTAAGTATAAAGTTCTTGATGGTGTTAATATTTATCTGGATTACAAATCCAACTTCGGCACATATCATTGCAAAATCTGAATACAAGAGGAAAATTGAGAAGACAGAAACAAAGTGACTGCATACTACTAAACAATTAAACGTATAGATAAGAGGGAAAATTATGCAAATTTTTAATGTGATACTAATACTGTTTCTAATAACATGTGCTATAGCGGTTGAAAGAACTAAAGATTTATTAGCTGCTGTAATTATATTCGCATCATATAGTTTTTTTATGGCGTTACTTTGGCTACTACTTAGAGCGCCAGATATTGCTCTAACAGAGGCGGCGATAGGCGCTGGAGTTACGACAATATTATTTGTTGGAGTAATCAGCAAAACGAGGAGGATGGAGTGACTATGAAGAAAGCATTTTTCATTATGACTTTAGTTTTCTTATGGGGATTGATGGTGGCAAGCATAATACAGATGCCAACATCAGGTGACATAAATAATCCGTCATATAATATAACCACTCACTACTATATTAACAAAACAATAAGAGACACAAATGCCCCCAATATTATATCAGCGATTATTAATGATTACAGGGCTTTTGATACATTAGGGGAAGCAACAGTGTTGTTTATTTCTATAATAGCAGTTTCTTCTGTAATGAAGAACACTTACTTAAAGAAGAGAGAAGAGAAAGGTGACCACTAATGGATGATTTGATTGTAAGGACAGTAACCAAGTGGATAGTTCCATTTATACAGGTTTATGGGATTTTCATAATTCTACATGGTCATATTTCACCTGGTGGTGGTTTTTCAGGCGGAGCAGTTTTAGGTTCTAGCATCATTTTAATTACGTTGTCGCTAGGATATAAAAAAGCCTCAGGGATAATATCGCATAGTACTTCTGCATTATTAGAATCTGGGAGCATTATTTGGTATGTGTTAATAGGGATTGTTGGAATTATTTCAGGAAACAACTTCTTAACAAACAGAGGAGCAGGATTTTACATGGGCGAAGTTGGAGACGTTATCAGTTCGGGAATGATTCCGCTAATAACAGTGGCTATAGGAATAAAAGTTGCCAGTACAGTAATAACTCTCTTTCATACAATTATTGAGGAGGACTAACGTGGAGATTATAACAGGAATAGTAGACAATATAAACTACATAGGAGCTTTAACATTATTTGTAATTGGGCTATACACAGTATTAACCCATGCAAACCTACTTAAAAAAGTAATAGGGATAAATATTATGGAAACTTCTATATTCTTATTTTTTGTATCAATAGGATACGTAAAGCTTGCAGAGTCACCTGTTATTGACACTAACAGAGTCGACCAAGTTTTTGTGAATCCGCTACCATCTGCGCTTATTTTAACAGGTATAGTTGTAGCACTAAGTGTTACAGTATATTCGCTAAGCTTAATAATAAAAATATACGAAGAATATGGAACTATAGATTTAGATGAGATAATGAAAATGAGAGGAAATTTGTCTGATGGCTAACGAACATTTTCCTATATACATACTTGCAATTCTATTAGTAAATGCTGCAGTCTTTAACGCATTTGCAAAAATGAGTTTTTACTACTTAAAGAGATTAATAGTAGTCAACCTTACGATTGTTTGGATATTAGCTGCTATGCTTTTTAATAAAGTCCTAAAAGAAGGCTCATTTAGGTATAATTTTGGAGACTGGCATCAAGTTTTAGGAGTACAACTATACATAGATGAACTTGCAGTTTTTATGATGATGTTTATATTGACTTTGGCTTGTTTGATTATTGTTTATAGTTTAAAAGATATTGAACATGAGATTGAACCAAAGCAGTTTTCAAGGTATTACACATTAGTTTTTTTGATGCTGTTTTCCATGTTAGGGCTGACTTTCTCAAATGATATGTTTAATATGTTTATTTTTATGGAAATATTGTCAATAGCATCATGTAGTATTATATCAATTAAAAACAGCAAAGGAAATATGCTCGCTTCTTTTAGGTATTTAATACTAAATACATTAGGCTCTCTTTCGGTGTTAATGGGCATAGCGCTTATTTACATGGTTACAGGGCAACTTAACATGACTGAAATACATAGAGAAATATCTGTTGTCTGGCAACATTATTCTACTAATATTATGATGGCACTTGGATTTATAATAGTAGGTTTTTCTACAAAAGCAGCTATTTTCCCACTTCATATATGGCTGCCTGACGCTCATTCGGTCGCACCGACACCTTCTAGTGCATTGCTTTCGGGAATAGTAGTTAAGGTTTATATTTTTGCAATGATTAAACTCCTGTTTAGAGTTATTGGAGTAGCGATAGTTGGCGAATTAGGAATCCCTACGGCTATTACATATCTTGCAGCTGCTGGAACGATTATGGGATCTATCTTTGCTATAGCGCAAAAAGATATAAAGAGAATGTTGGCTTATTCTAGCGTTGCACAGATAGGGTATATTTTTTTGGGAGTAGGCTTAGCTACAAAAGCAGGACTGGAATTTGCAATGTTTCACATTGTTTCACATGGACTCATTAAAACAGCATTATTTTTAAGTGCAGGTGCAATAATTTATCAAACAGAAAAAAGAGACATAAGAAAACTAGACGGAATCGCATACGAAATGCCTGTTACAATGGCGGTATTTGCTATTGCAGCTTTAGGAATGATTGGAATTCCAGGAACTAGTGGATTTATGAGCAAAATACTCTTAGGAATGGTAGTACTACAAGAAGGAAAAGCATTTTATCTGTTTATTATTATCTTAAGCAGTTTTTTAAATGCATTCTACTATATTCCAATAATAACGTCAGCATTTATGAAATCAGATGATGATGCAAAAGTTCTAAACGATAAAATACCAAAACGAATGAGAATACCAATGATAATAATAATACTAATGTCAATCGCAATAGGATTTTACCCGCAATTAATAACAGGAATAATAAAGGTTGCTGTGGAGYCACTGTTTTAGTGATGAGAGTAAAACTCATAAACATAGACGATATGTATAAGTAAGGATGAAGGTAGCATTAATTAAAGTGACTAGCAGCTTCAAATGATTTCTACCGCAGCTTGTAGACAGACGTAAGCTGATTACTTACTTTGATAAATTGAAATCTAGATTACAGATTAGGAGAGATGTAGAGATGGTAATTGAAATAAAGGGGTTATCAAAATCGTACAAGGATTTGTTAGCAGTAAATACGGAAATGAACCGTCAGACCTATTTGGAGGTCTAGGGACTATAGATGTGTCAGTACCTGCGTATATATGCATGATTATCGCAGTAACAGGAATTATGAGTTTACCACTTATAAGTTTTTTAAATGGGAGTAATTAATTGATTTAGTAGCAAATGGGTACGGTTCTTACTTTGTAAAATTGAATATAGTATGATGCAGTTATCTAAGAAGGTGAAAAACAGCAATACATGGACCTAGAAGAAGCGAGTACATTTTTAAATGAATTACTAGAGAACAAAGGTATGAATTTTGAAGAAATGCTGTTAAATAAAAAAACTAGAGATGAATTAATAAAGTTAACAAGGGGAAATTCAATATTAACTTTAAAAGAATTAGGAGAATTGTTTGGTGGGTTAAGATACTCGTGAGTGGTAGAATATTAAAGAAAAAAGGCAAAGCAAGAACCGTCCCTGTTTGTTATTAGTAAAGGAATAATCCTTTCGCTTTGATTCTTGTGACGATTTCGAAAAATCAAGTGTTTTAGAGAAATTTAATATAAATGAAATAATTCAACTGGAAATATCGTTCCAACAAAAAAATGCCTCCAAAGAAAAATAGGAGGGAAAAATAAAAGTATTCAATGTAAGCCTTGAAAGAACACGCTTGGGTATTCCGAGAGGCTATTTTTATGTAAGGAGGGAGTAAACATGTTAAGGATATTAGCATTACCAATATTTTATTATATTATGATTTTTCTCTTCTTTGGCTTATATATTCTGTTTCGATGGAAAAATGAATCAAATAAGAGGAACTTGCTTACGGTTTTGTTTTGCTTGATACTTTTGTTTCAAATTTCTCAATTGGCTCCTATGATGAATTCAAGACATTTATTAGATGCTTTCTATGCAGATACGATTATATTAAAAAATGAAACTATAGATATCACAGTAGACTTGGAAGAAATATTTAGAGGTGAATATGGAATTATTATGGACAAAGAAAGTCTAATATCCAGAATTCAGAACTTAAATGAAAAGCATTATTTGAAGTTGTTTTTTTACAAAGACGGTAAATTGTCACTGAGAATGAAAATGTATAAATTGGGAGAAAGCAACATATACTCAGGTGATATTAATGGGACTCCAGTTGAAGTAAGGTGGCATGGATTTAGAATAAAATATCATGATGAATTTTATAGAAATATTGGGGAAGTATTAAATGGTAGACTAAATTAGGGTAGTTACTATATGTAGATTGGTTAGCAAGTAGCAGTTAGAGACGTCGGGGCAATGTCATTAAGTTAAGCTTCCATTATACTTACATAGAGTGTTTTTTATTTGTCGGATACTTGTTTTTCTTGGAGGTTCTCCCTAGGAGTACGCTCGAAAAGTATTATTTAGCAACTCAAGTGAAATGTTGTGTTTTACATATTGCAAATGTAGCTAGCAGAGAATCTAAAAATAAGGAGTCCTCTACAATTTGAAAGTTGAAAATTTTAAACGCATAATTAATGATAAAAACCAGTTTCTGAGCAGGCTCCTATCAGGTCGTATTGGAACAAGATTTTTAGTGATGTTTTTCATCGCCTTATCAAACAACATGTTTCTTTTTATAATATCATTTTCATAGAAACAATCTATAAGTATGCGATTCATTTTGGGTATCAATAGTTCATAATATATGGCTTCCTTCGGAAGTACTTGACCAAGTTCAATTCTAGTTAGTGTAGCTATACTGATGCCCGATGATTTGTAGAGGTCCTTTTGTGTAAGGGACATGCTTTCTCTTAACTGACGTATTTTGAATCCAAACTCACTAAGATTGTAATACATTTGATTCCACCCTTTCGAAAACTCCTCATCGATGAGGGTTGATTTAACTTGTTAATAGCATTATAATAGGAATTACAAGAAATGTAAAGGGGGAGGATAAAGTGTATAAAACCAAAGGAAAGACCATAGTGTTATGTTTAGTTGGATTACTTGCTTTGAATTATTTAAGTTTCAGTATTATAAATACCAGCTATAGGTGGGTTGAAAAAGACGATATGAGTGACTTGGAAAGCTATCTATTGCACTTGAATGTATAAGAAGACTCATTTTATAAAAATTCTCAGGAGAGCTAGTTAGAAATGACGAGTAATTTTATAATAGTTGGTATTTGAGAGTGCAGTTCTTAAGGATAACCTATCCACAAAGTATAACTGGAGAGGAGCTAACCATTAGAGTTATCCTATCGTTGCCATAGCATTGTAATATTGTTTTTACATGATATCAAGGGCAAATTGAAATCAAATATTTTAACGACTGTTTGGGAGCCCAGGGCTAAAATTTAGGACGGAGAGGAGGATTCTTTTTATAATGATCTGATGTTTTAGAAGAATGAGAAGTTGGCATTTACACTAACATTCTTTAAGAAACATAGAAATTATCCGTGTCCAACCAGTAATTGATTGTACAATTTCTGGACGTGTTTCTAAAAAGAGCAATCCCTCATAAAGATTATCTATTATTGATGATTATGATTTTTATATTATTTGTTTATCTTTGTCACTATATTTTATTTTTGGCACTTCTATTTAATGTCACCAGTTCTTTGATAATACCATACCACAATTTATGCGGTTTTTAAAGATAATTAGTATTAGCAGGCATATTGTCACCAGTGACTAGCATTTTTACCTAATCTAGAAACTGATGTTTTTTAGCTTTACGGGGACGAAGAAAATTGCAGTAATTATCCTTACTAAATTTACTTAAAAACTGGTTAATACGTATGATCAAGACATTTCATTTAGCAACTTAAATATAAACAACCGATATCGATGAAGAACCTCAATAATGATGCTCATAAAGCTATGTAATAGACTACAGAACATGTAGTCTTAAAGGTGTCTGAGTTAAGAAGCAATCGTACGTTGTTGTTTTAGGTTTGTGGTATTTGTTTGACACTAAACGGTTGATGTTGACTAATTAGAGTATTAAATAATAAGAGAGTGGGGAAAACGAATGTTTAAGAGATTAATAATTAGTTGTTGTGTTCTTGTATTATTAAGTGCAAACTTTGTGACTGTCTATGCTGAAAAAAATGCAAGTGAAATGGAAAGAATTGAAAGAGAACACAGAGAAGAGTTAAGAACTATGTGGGACAGTCATGATGTGGAAATATCAGTAAAATCAATTCGATTAGTAGATCCTGGTTATACAGGGATTGGATCAAAAGGGGATATCCTAATTGCATTAGATAGTATTACAGATCATGTTGCCATTGTGAAAGATGCGTACATCGTTATTGAAGCACACCCTGATAATCCGAATGGAGGCGTTGATTATAGAGCAAATGATTGGATATCAAGATACTCAGAAATAAAAGGATTGCGTGTTTCTGGGACTTCAAGTAGTGAAAAGAGTGAAGCTGTAAGTTATGCAGAAAACCAAATTGGTGAACCGTACAGTCTCGCGACAACACATTGGACGACCGACAAGTGGTATTGTAGTAAACTTGTGTGGAGAGCTTGGTACAACCAAGGCTTTGATATTGAAGGTAGAACTTATGAGCCAAGAGGATCACATGTGACACCTGGTGACATATTGGATTCGCCTTTAACGAGTGTATTCTATTCGAGTTTTTAAAAATATGCATCTAGTCTTCGTTAACAAATAACGGCTACCAGTTTAGTGTCAAACTGATATCATAAGGAAGGAGAAGGATGAGAAAAAATATATTTATCATGAGCATTTTGTTAATTATCCTATTGTTGATAAATTCTAATTCAGTTGAGGTTTATTATAGTGTGATCGCAACAAGTTTTTCGGATAAGGAAACAGATATTTCATATTATGAGAATGAGAACTTGATTAAAAAAGAGCACTATAGAATCGGGGGTATTGAAAAAACATACAATAATGGGAAAGTATTAATAAGCAAATATAGCAACGAGTTAATTGACCTCAACATAAGGCCTGAAAAATTTTATGTATATAAGAATCCAGTGGACTATCTATACTTTGAAAATGGCATTTATATTCTACACAATGAAGGGGTAAATTCTTTTAGCTTAAAAAAATATAGTGAGGATTATGATATAGTTTTAAGTAGTAAAATTTTCAAAGGGTATCCAATGAATTTCGTAGCACATCATGGTTTGTTTTACGTATTAGCTAACGTATATGATGACGTGTCAAATCGTACGGTCAAGTTATATGTAGTAGATTCTAATAAGTTAGAGTATGTCAAAGAAATAATTGTGAAAAATCAAACGTTTGGGTTCTATGTAGAAGAAAACAATAATGTGCTAAAAATTTATGGAAATAAAAACGAAGATACAATGTTTTTAGCATTATCAGAATACAATGTAGAAAGAAACAAGATGAGCAATTCAATTGAATTTGATGAAAAAGCATTATGGGTGGATGAGGTAATTAGAATTAAAGAAATAAAATTTATCGTCAATACTTTTTCTGTTATTGTCCTAAATGAAAAAAATGAAATTATTAGAACCTTAAAGCTTGAAGATAGAGCTATAATTGATTGTGAGTATGATAGTAGAGAGAAAATTTTTATTGTTCTAGCAGGCAATTATCAAAAGGGAGAGTTTGAAGTATTGACTTACGATAAGAATCTTACAATGCTAAGTAAGTTTAAGTTGTATTCTGGTTCGAGAAGACCAACAGATATAGTAATAATCAACGAACTATAAATTAGGAGGTAGTTTGAAAGAGTTTAGAAATGCTATTTCGTAAAACTAAGAGCATCACAAACTAAGCCTACTAAAAAACAGACTTTGTTAAATCAGTTTCATTAAATATTTGTGACTTAAGCATAGCGAAAGGAGGAAGACTTTTTATGAAAATTAATTTTAAGCACGTACTTGTAGTCTATATAACTGCAATAGGCGTCAATTTACTAGATTCAGTAAAGTATCCCGATTCAAAAATCGGATTAGTTAATGTTGCTGTATCTTTGCTTGCCTTTGCTACAATAATTATTTTTTCAAATTATCAAATTAGAAACAGCAATAGTAATAGCAAAAGGAACAACGTCTTTTTAGTTGCTGCGATTTGGAGTGGTATTTTAGTGTATATCATAACAGTTTTTAAAGATGTGATGCTCAATAACACGATCTTAGACATGTTTTCAAACATACAATTCCCGCTCTACATTTTGTTTGTAACGCCCTTATTTGGATTGAATTATTTTTTAGAGGTTACTTACGGCAAATTATCAATGATTATTGCAATTGTTTATTCTGTTGTTCTGATCATAAAAGTCTTTTTGGAGAAGAAGTATGCTAGGAATTAATCTGCTCCGTTCTAGTTAGTGTTGCTATACTGACGCCTGACAATTCAGAGAGATCTTTTGTGCAAGTGACATGCTTTCTCTTATTTGACGTGTTTTGATTCCAAACTCCCTAAGATTGTAATACATCTGATTTCCACCCTTGCGAAAACTCTTCATCGATGAGGATTGATTTAGCCTGTTAATAGTATTGCAATTAGAATTACAAGAAATGAAATGTAAGGGGGGGGGAAGTGTATAAAACAAAAATAAAAACCATGGTGTTATGTTTATAAAGTAAAAGCAATTGATACTCATAGAGCTGTAAAGATGGTAGATTAAGGATGACTAAAAACTAGTTTGATACTGTTGAAGGTGTAAATATGGGGCTCGCAGAAACAACTAGTTATAAAAGTGGAAGTAGGAGGTATTGGGTATGTGACAAATTGCACGCTTAAACAATTATTTTGTAGTAGTTGTGGATTCTGGGATACTATAATTTAAAAGTTTTTTGTGATAAATATGGAAACACTTCGGCGACTTATTCAGCTGCGAAACCATAGTATAATAGCACGGCTATCGCACGAAACATTATTCTAAGCAAAACTTCAGTTAGGGAATTTTAAAATTTTCTTTTTCACATCTGAAAAATGCAGTGCAAGTTTTCTGCAACGCAAATCTACTAATCTTTCTATTTTCAGGCATCTCAAACCCGCTTGAATCTATTTTTCTCATCAAATCAAACTTAATAACTACAATTTAACTATCTATCACTGTTCATTCCTTCTAATATTTCACTTAGGAAATCTGCGTTTAGTCTTGCCATATATCTTTTCATTTTCAAGCTTGTTTTCTTTTTGGTGACTTTCTCTGCTTTCAAGACGTTTAATGCTATTTTCTTTAGCCCTGATAGATTTGATGCTCCATTATTTTTTCGTACTCGACTATCATCTTCTCTAAAAACAACATCTAATATCCAGTGGCAACTTTCTATACCCCAATGCTTTCTAACTGCTTTTGCAAACAATTCGCACTTTCCTTCTTTAGGAGCAGCTACGCTAGATATGTAGTAGCTCACTTCAACTGTTGTCTTCTCTTTTGTTGTTATAGTTCTTCTAACCATCCCAATACTTGTTAATTTTGACCATAAGTGCTTTTCTTCAAACCAACCTATATCATTAGTTTGGAAGTATTCTCTTTTCTCATTTCTACCATGCCCTTTTTCTAATGTTATTTTTCTACTCACATCAATTCCTTCAAAGTCACTCTTCATTGCATTTTCAAAATATTCTTTAACTTTATCACTAAATATTTGGTGATTACCTTTTAGCGCTAGGACGTAGTCTCCCTTCTTTTCAATTATTTTTTCCACAATTTTTTTCTGAGTACCCATTGCATCAATAGTCACAATGCTGCCTTTTAAGAAAAGCATCTGCAATAATTCTGGGATCGCAGTAATTTCATTGCTTTTTTCATCTGTTTTTAACTGCCCTAATATCATATCGTTTTCATCCACCCAAGCATTTACAGCAAATGGGGACGGTTCTTGCTTTGCCAAATTGAATATAGTATGATATCTCGACTTCTGCAGCAAAAAAGGATAAAAAATAGCCTTAAACTCATTATTATCAAGGAGTTTAAGGCTTTAGTTTTTGTCAGAAAGTCATAGTGTTAAATGGCACTTTTTAAAAAAAGGCAAAGCAATAACCGTCCCTGTTTGCTTACTTGCTTTCTTAAGTAAATCAATCTTGTTCTAAACCAGTCCCGATAAAACAGATGCACGAACAATAATTCCCTCTAACTTATTAGTATCATTTACAACAGCAATAGGAAATTTAGTCTCAATTGCCATTGGAAGTAAATCTTGTATGTACGTTTCTGTATCTATAGTAAAGAAATCTTGTTGGATAATATCTTCTAATTTCTCACCTTTTTTAATTGCTTTAATGGTATCATCTATAGTGATAATTCCTTGTAGCTTTCTTCCCCTATCTACCACAAAAATGCTAGAAATGCCTTGCGTTTCCATTTCCTTAGCAGCAAACTTTAGCCCATCTTTGTGTAAAATAAGTGGAGAGGGCTTAAACATAACATGTTTTGCTTGCTTTACTTTTGAACGATCAATATCTTTTATAAAATCTTCAATATATTCATTTGCAGGATTAGAAAGAATTTCTTCAGGTGTTCCTATTTGAACAATTTCACCATTTTTCATTACAGCTACTCTATCACCAATTTTAAATGCTTCATTTACATCATGGGTAATAAATACAATGGTTTTTTGAACTGTATCTTGTATATCTAAAAGCTCTAACTGCATTTCTCTTCTTATTAATGGATCTAATGCACTAAAAGGCTCATCCATTAAAAGGATATCTGGGTTATTTGCAAGTGCACGTGCGAGACCAACTCTTTGCTGCATTCCCCCACTTAACTGATGAGGCATTTTTTTTCCCCATCCAGCAAGTCCTACAGTTTCTAATATTTCTCTAGCAATTCTTAGTCTTTCTTCTTTCTCAACACCTTTTACTTCAAGTCCGTATGCTGCATTATCTTCTACTGTTCTATGACTAAATAATCCAAAGTGCTGAAATACCATTGCGATTTTATTTTGTCTAAGTTCTCTTAACTGTTTCTTATTATATTTTACTATATCTTCACCTTCGAAAAAAATTTTTCCAGCGGTTGGCTTGTTAAGTAAATTTAAGCACCGAATAAGTGTAGATTTGCCACTTCCTGATAAACCCATAACAACAAATATTTCTCCTTCGTTTACTTCAAAAGAAACATTATTTACTCCCACTGCATTACCAGTTTTTTTTAGAATTTCTTCTTTAGTAATTCCTATTTCTAATTTCTTCAAAACAGCCTTAGGATTTCTTCCAAAAATTTTCGATAAATTTTCCACTCTAATCTTCACTGTCATATTTTAATGCCTACTTTCTATATATCACTTATTCTGGTAACTTGAAGCGCTCTGCTATTCCTTGTGTCAATCTATCAATAATAATTGCTACAAATACAATCGCGAGTCCTGCTTCTGTGCCTCTTGCAATATCAATACGATTAATTGCAATTAAGACTTCAGAACCCAATCCTTTTGCACCAATCATAGAAGCAATAACAACCATTGACATTGCCATCATTGTTGTCTGGTTAACCCCTGCCATTATTGTTGGAAGTGCTTGAGGAAGTTCAACTTTTAGCAATATCTGCCATGGTGATGCCCCAAAGGAGCGTGCAGCTTCTATCGTTTCTTTAGAGACTCCTCGAATAGCTAAATTGGTTAATCTTATTGCTGGAGCTATAGCATATATAGTGGTAGCAAATACCCCTGGAACTTTTCCCATTCTAAAAATAATAACTGCAGGAATCAGATATACAAAACTTGGCATAGTCTGCATTCCATCTAGAATAGGTTTCATAATCGTTTCTAGTTTATCTCTATATGCCATCAAAATTCCTATAGGTATTCCTATCAATAATGAAATAACTACAGATGTTAAAACTATGGCTAAAGTAGACATCATAAGTTCCCATAATCCAAAGCTGCCTATACAAACTAACATTACGGAATAAACTATCCCTGATGATAGCTTATTAATTTTCCACCCAAGTAAAAATACGATAAAAATTGCTAGCCACCAAGGTAACCATTGTAATGTCAATTCTATGTTTATTACAGCCCATAATATTCCTTGTTTTAATACGTCAAAAAAATCACTAAAATTATGAACAAGATATTTGACAAAATAATCTACATATTTTCCTATTTCTAATTTAAAAAAATCTGGGAATGCATTCATATTATAGCTGGTTGAGATTAATTCAACCTCAACCAGTATCACCTCGTTTTCGTCTATATGTTTTTCTAAAGTTCTGCTTTTACCTTTTCTGCAACTTCTGCTGGGACCCACTCTGTCCATATATCTTCATGCTCTTTTAAGAACCAGATTGCAGCTTCTTTTGGATCTACATTATTTTGTTCCATAAAAGAAAGAGCTTGACTAGTTAATTCACTAGTGGTAGTATATTTTTTCAAAAATTCTACTACATCTGGTGCCTTTTGCAAGAAATCTTTATGAACAACTACTGCAACATCTACTGGTGGCCACGCGCTAGCACGACCATTTTCCCACTTTATTTCACTAAAAGGTTCTTCAGTAAGCAAAGTCATGTCATATTTTCCCATAATCCATGTTGGATTCCAATAGTATCCTACCCAAGCCTCTCCCCTTTCATATGCACCAACAATAGATGATGCCAATCCCGCATCAGAACCAGGGCTAAAGTAATTGAATGTTTCATCTAATCCATATGTTTTGAACTTTGTTCTTAAATCTTCATCTGCAACCCACCCTGGAATAGCACCATAAAGACGTCCCTTAGTAGGATCCTCTTCATCTTTGAAAATTTCCCAATATCTTGGTAGGTCTTTTACTGATTTTAAAGTTGGAGCCATAGGCTCAATACCTCTTTCTTTATCTCCTTCTATTACAAAAGTAAGAACATAAAGTCCTTGTTCACTATCAGGAAAAGTAGACGAAAGTCTCACAACTTCTCCGCTATCTGCGGCATCCGTAAAAGCGTCTCCAAAATTCTCTATCCATGTTTCCATATATACATCAATATCTCCTTGCCTAAGTGCTGTAAAAGTCATCGCGGATGAACCCATTGTTACCTCTGTAGGGTATCCATATCCTTTTTCAACAATCATTCTTGCTACTTCATTATGGAATGTAAAGCTATCCCAACCTGCATCCCCAAAAACAATTGTGGGTTTCTCTGCGTTTTCTCCGTCATTACCCCCACCACATGCTGTAAGTGCTATTACAGATATCATTAATATAAGTAATAATAATATTTGCATTATTTTCGTTCTTCTAAAAATTTTCATAGCATAAATCTCCTTTTTAAAAATATTATTGTTTTTACTTAATAATTCAAGACTTCTAAACCTTACCTCTATTAGGCATGTCCAAATAAATGAGATTATAAAATCACGACATGCCAAATATAATCCTAAGTAGAAATTTACTATGCATCTTTGCGCTTGAATAAAAGATAATCTCAATATAAAGCGCTCGTTAATAGAATATTCAAGATAAGTTATTGTGCTTTGAAATATTAAGAAAAGAAAAGCATAAATACTATTACTTATCATATCACAAAAACAGCCTTCTTGTATAATATGAGAGTAATTATTTTCTATATAACATATATTTTTTGTTGCAGTTCAGGGTGACAGTGGGTTAGAATGTTGGAAAATAGAAGCCTAGAAATAAAAAAAACACAATGTCGAATGGTGTGTTTTTTTGAGATCTTAATTTGGTCTTGAATTGATAAATTTAATTTATCTTGAACGCAATTCCATTCTACTATACAATAGAGATTAAGATATATATAAAGCTTGAATGAATTTGAAATCATACATAAGCACTATTAAAGGAGTTACCAATGTATACACAACATCTTGTAATAATCAAACTAGTTTTACTCTTGTTATTTGCAGCCATTATTCCTGTACAAACTAAAGCAACCTACAGAAGAATTAAGCTAATGATGGTAGCAATATTAGGAACGATTAGCATACTATCAATTGCTAACTACATAAACGTGCGTGAAGTAGGTACAATTTTTTATGATTTTGGAAATTGGGACAGATTCATTGGAGTACAATTTAGAATTGACGAATTTTCGAGCTTGTTCGCAATCTATATTTCACTGTTAGCAACATTGATTCTAGTCTATAGTTTTAAAGACATCGAAAATTTAGTTTCTAGAAAACAGAGCATAAAGTACTACACAATTGTGTTGGTAATGATTTTTTCTGTGTTTGGTTTGTTATTTACTAATGACTTGTTCAATATGTTTGTTTTTATGGAAATACTCTCAATAACGTCATGTGCAATTGTATCTATAGTACATACAAAAAAGAATTTGTTATCTTCCTTTAAGTATTTAATGATTAATACAATTGGGTCGCTCTCAATATTAAAAGGGATTGCATACATATATATGGTGTCAGGTCATTTGAACATTAGTAAAATCAATGAATCAATGGGAATTATGTGGGAAGCTAGTCAAACAAATATCATGATAGCTTTAGGATTTATCATGATTGGGGTTTCGATAAAAGTTGCTGCTTTTCCAATGCATATATGGTTGCCTGATGCATATGAATCGGCCCCCGCTTCGTCGGCGGCATTTTTGTCTGCTCTAGCAAATAAAGTATATGTTGTTGTCATTTTCAAAATAATATATAATATGATTGGTCGAGAAATACTTATTGAATTGGGTTTAATGGATATAACAATGTATTTTGCAGCAGCTGGAATTATTATAGGGTCATTGTTTGCAATAGCGCAGAAGAACATAAAGAGGATGCTTGCATACTCAAGCGTGGCGCAAGTGGGATATATTTTGCTAGGACTAGCGCTAAACACTCCGTTAGGGAATAAAGCGGCATTGTTTCATATGATTTCGCATGGGCTGCTTAAAACTGCATTGTTTATGAGTGTAGGGGCAATTTTCTACCAATGTAATAGAGAGAAAACGAGACAACTTGATGGTCTAGTGACAAGGTCGCCTATAGCTTTAGCAGTCTTTGCTATTGGAGCGCTTGGAATGATTGGAATACCTGGGACAAGTGGCTTTATGGGAAAGCTTTATTTAAGTATTGCAGTTTTGCAAGCTGGGAGACCTATATTGCTAGTAGCTATTATTGTAAGTAGTTTTTTGAGCGCAATGTACTTTGTCCCAATAATAATATCTGCTTTTGTAAAAGAGGATATTGACCACCCTAAAAGGATAGAAGATAAAATTCTCCCGAGAACACTGGTATATCCTATGGTAATAATAATTATACTTAGTGCGATTATAGGGTTTTATCCGCAATTAATAACAGTGATAGCAGAAAATGCTATAAATTCGCTCATGATAAATTAGCAATGGTATATTAGTTAGCGCTTATATACCCTAAGAAATTTCTCGCGAGTTGACTTAATCTCGTGACTTAAGTTAATGTTTACTGAGATAGCATACAAATGCGTAGTGATAGTATTTTTTATTTTTAGATACATAGGAGGTTTTTATAATGGACATTCCACATTCGATTATTTTACTATGGGTGCCAGCCTTATTTATAGCTTTTGGACTCTTTGAAATTTTAATTATTCCATTTTTAGATGATAACCATAGGGTTGTGCGTAGAATTTCTGTTAGTGTGTTTATACTATTTTCTACTTTGCTAATAATGTTAACATATAGAGAAGTGTTAAATGCACCACTTGTATATAGAATTAGCCATGTCTTTGGCAAAGGAATTTATTTTAAAATAGATTTGCTGAATTATACCCTAATGGTATTTAGCGGCTTTATGTGGTTTGTTGTAGGAATTTTTAGTTTTAAAGATATTAAAAAAAGGGAAAGAGAAAGAACTTTCTATTTCTTCTATGTTCTAACCTACATTTCGACAATAGGTACAATGATGGCAGGTGACCTTTTAAGCTTTTTCTTATTCTTTGAAATTATGACATTTAGCTCTTACGCTCTGATGGTACATTACAGAGGAGAAAAAGTATTAGAAGCAGGTAAAGAATACTTGTATATGGGAATTATAGGTGGATTGTTTATACTAAGTGGAATACTAATTACCTCTGCTTATACACAGAATTATGAGTGGGCAGATTTAGCAGAAAAATTATCAACACCAGGCATGACTAAATATTTGGTTGCAGGATTGTTTATAGCAGGGTTTGGGGTGAAAGCAGGAATGGTGCCCTTCCATTTTTGGGTTCCTAAAGTATATAAAGAAGCTCCAATATGCGTAAATGCAGTTTCCTCTGGAGTGATGACTAAAGTAGGTGCATACGGAATACTTAGGGTAGCAACCGTGGTTTTCCCCGTAGTTTTTTCAGGAATAGGGGCTTCTAGCAAAGTATTACTTGAAACTACAGCTAATATTGGTGCAGTAATTATTTGGCTTGGAATAATTTCAATGCTAGCAGGAGTATTTTTGGCTTTAATTGAAGGAAACATGAAAAAAATGCTAGCATATCATAGTGTAAGTCAAATGGGATATATAATTATGGGAATTGGAGTAGCAGCATACCTTGGTAGTGATGGTGCGAGGGGTTTTGTAGGAAGTATTTATCATATGATAAATCATGGTATCTTTAAGGCACTGTTGTTTATGGTAGCTGGAATAGTTTTCTTTTCAACAGGCGAAACAAACATGTACAAGCTCGGAGGACTATGGAGAAAAAAACCTTTTGTGGCTTTCTTAGCTTTAATAGCAGTTTTTGGGATAACGGGCATGCCAGGCTTTAACGGATTTATTAGCAAATCTATTCTTCACGGCTCTATTGTGGATGCTTATCAACTAGGAGATCCTATTTTTAAATATGCAGAACTAGCCTTTAAGCTAGTAAGTGCAGGAACAGTCTGTTCATTTATTAAATTCTACGGATTTATTTTTCTCGGGAAAGGCGATATAGAAGTTAAAGAAGGTTTTAGACAATTAAGAATGATGGTGCCAATGAGTATTTTAGCGGCGGTAACAGTAATTATTGGTTTGTGGCCAAGCTGGATTTTAGATAACTTACTTGTGCCTACCGCGACATCTTTTCATTATAGCACCCACTTTGTTGAACAACATATTTCAAATATGGATTTTTGGAAAACTAAAGATATTGTAAGTTCGCTTATAACCTACGCAGCAGGACTTGGTATTTTCATTTTAGGAATAAAATATCACTTGTTTCACATGCATTTGCCAAAATGGCTAAGTGCAGAAAGAGTGATTTACTATTCAGTTACAGATTTATGTGAGGAGCTACCAAATTTATGTGTAGAGAGATATGAAAAACCAATGATATTTGGTGATGTTATAATATATGCAATATTACTAACGAGTATATTGGCTTACTTTATTATTGCTAGATTATAGGCGTAGAGGGCTATTACATTTAAAGCAATCTGGTAATATGTCAAGTACTAATTTATAAAAAGTTTATGGGATTGGCGTGCAAAGTGGGTAAAAAAGTGCAACTCAAACAAACCCACTGC
>NVVX01000037.1 GCA_002733545.1 Alkaliphilus sp. | reverse complement strand
CAACAAAAAGAAATATATAAGTTGTTAAAAGTAAAAGATCCTCTTAAACGAATTCACGAAGTACAATCTTTTAGCTTGTAGTGCCTAAAAAAAAAGAAGAATGTAGCAATTCCAATAGAAGCATGAATATTGCAGGGAAGTTAGGTTAAGATATTTGTTTTCTACTTCTTCAAACTATTAACTATCTCTTTCGCTATATCAGGGAAATTTGTTATAATTGAATTAACACCAAGTCTAGCGAGATGCTTAATATGCTCAGGTTCATTTGCAGTGTAGGTATGGATTTCGATGTTGTTTTCATGGCAGTTTTTTACCACTTCAGATGTAACTGAAACAAAATGAGGGTGTATAGCATCAGCACCTATTTCTTTAATATACTTCCAAGAATTTATGGTTCTTGCTAAAAACAAAGCACCTGTTTTGATTGAGGAGTTAAGCTTTTTTATTTTGACAATAGAATAATGATCGAAAGATGACACAATAACTCTATCTATCATGCTATGTCGTACTACACAATCTATTATTTTTTGCTCGATTTCAGCATAAAAAAATGGTCCGTTTTTTATTTCAATGTTAATTAGTAGTTGAGTATCCTTGATTAAAGTCAGTACTTCATCTAAGGTAGGTACTTTTTCATCTGAAAACTGAGAATCAAACCAACTGCCAGCATCAAGTTTTTTTATTTCGCCTAGAGTTAAATCCTTAATAAAACCACTTCCATTAGTTGTTCTATTGACAGACTCGTCATGAATTACAATTAAATTACCATCCTTAGAGAGGTGAATATCTAGCTCGAAACCATCTGCACCCATTTCAATAGCTTTAGTAAAAGCAATCGTAGTATTTTCAGGAGCATATGCGCTTGCACCTCTATGTGCAAGAATCAAAGATTTATTCAAAAATAAAACCTCCTTTTATGTTATTATATTAATATATAATAACATAGAGTGAGACTAATTCAAATGACTTTTAACCTACAAAACCAAATTTAATATTTGGACATTACCAAGTAGAGCTAGATTTCATTCTATGACTGGATGAGGTGTGACATGAAAGAAGCATATTTTTACAAATCAATTGCAGAAAGTGTAATCTGTATTCTATGCCCACATAAATGCTTGATAAAGATAAATGAAACTGGTATATGTGCAGTTCGAAAAAATATTGATGGAAAATTATATTCGATGAATTACGGAAGATTATCTTCGATCAACCTAGATCCAATCGAAAAGAAACCATTAATGCGGTTTTTGCAAAACACGATAACACTGTCAATAGGAAGTTATGGTTGCAATTTATCCTGTCTTTTTTGTCAAAATTATTGTGTGGCTAAACGAACTCCACTAATAGTATATAGAACACCAGAAGACATAGTAAATTTGGCGATAGAATATGATATCCCTTCAATTTCTTTTACTTATAATGAACCGATTGTATCTTATGAATTCGTACTAGATACAGCAATTTTGGCTAAAGAGAAAGGTATTAAATGTGTTTTAGTTACTAATGGGTACGTGGAAGCGAGCCCGTTGATACACTTATTGCAGTACATAGATGCTATGAATATTGATCTCAAAACCTTTTCGCAGGATAAATACAGAGAAATTTGTAATGGAGAAGTAGAACCTGTAAAAAGGACTATAAGAATTGCTAATAAATTTTCTCATATTGAAGTTACAACATTGCTAGTAACGGGTATGAATGATAAAGAAGCGGAATTGTTGGAATTATTTAAATGGTTAGCCAAGGTAGATAGAAACATTCCGCTTCATGTAACAAGATACTTTCCTTGCTACAAATATGAAAAACCAGCTACAGGGATTGCATTTGCAAGGAAGGTCAAAAGGATGGCTGAGAGTGTTCTAAGCCATGTTTACTTAGGAAACGTGCGATGATTTTAATTTACTGGAGGTGAGGAAATGAACAATTTTTTAGGTGTTCTTATAGCGCCACATCCACCTATTGTTATTTCTGAGGTAGGTAAGGGTAGGGAGCATGAGGCTCAAAGTACTATAAATGGCATGGAGAAACTTGCAGAAATTGTTAGCAAGAAAAAACCCGAGACAATTATTTGCATTACTCCTCATGGGAATGTTTTTAGAGACGAGATTTGTATTTTATATGAAAACGAAATAGAGGGCAATTTAGCAAAATTCGGCGTGGCAGAATTAGCTATGAAGAAAGAAGTCGATATATCATTGCTTAAAAAAATTGATAGTGAACTTAGAGATAAGAATATTTCGCATATTTTACTAAATAAAACAATTGCTGAATCTTATTCGTGCAAACCAGAAATTGATCACGGTTGTTTTGTACCTCTGCATTATTTTGACAAAACGGGTCACAAGTACAAAATCATTCATATTACAATACACATGAATGACTTGATTGACCTTTATGAAACAGGGAAGGTATTAAGAAAAGCAATTGAAGAAAGCGATACGAAGGTTATGGTGTTAGCTAGTGCCGATTTATCTCATTGCTTAAATCAAAATGAACCAGATAAGTATCATCCGAAAGGGAAAGTTTTTGACGAGATAGTCACAAAGGCTATAAAAAGCGGAAGTTATGAAGATATTATTGGCATGGAAGAAGATATTTATGTAAATGCGGCGGAATGCGGGCTAAGACCTATAGTCTTTGCATTAGGCACATTAGATGCTTACGTATCAGTTGGAAAAGTTTTTAGTTATGAAGCGCCTTTTGGAGTTGGATATATGACTGCATTTATAGAGACCCTTTCAGAGAAAAAAGAAAGCTTGCTAGAAGAACACCATATTAGGAAAATAGAGAGATATGAAAGTGTTAAAAGAAAAGAGAATATTTTTGTGACATTGGCCAGAGAAACCATAGAAGTTTGGGTAAAAACGAGAACAAGACTTGACTGGCATAAATTTAAGAGTATAATATTACAAAGCAAGCTAATAAACAAACTAGAAAGCACTAAAGCAGGGACGTTTGTTTCAATTCACAAAAATGGTAAACTAAGAGGATGTATAGGTACAATTGGACCAACGCATCCTAATATTGCCCACGAAATAATTAGTAACGCAATACAGGCTTCTAGTTATGACACTAGATTTGAGCCAATTAACGAAGAAGAACTATTAGCATTAGAAATTAAAGTTGATGTACTGGGCGAAATAGAAGAAGTGAAAGATATTGGAGACTTAGACGTAGAAAAGTATGGAGTTATAGTAGAGTATGAGGGGAGAAGAGGCCTTCTGCTTCCGAATATAGAAGGAATAAATTCAGTACACGAACAAATATCAATAGCGAAACAAAAGGCAGGTATAGGCAATGATAAGCAAGTGAAACTCAGTAGGTTTGAAGTAACTAGGTATTCTTAACGTAAATTTTTACAAGTAGCGAAGGAAATCATATTATTAGTGTATTGTAAACTGTGGTAAAATACTCACAAGGAGTTGATTATGTGAAAAGTAATATAAAAGACGTTGCAAAAAAAGCAGGTGTATCCATATCTACTGTTTCAAGAGTAGTAAATGAAAGCAAAGTTGTAAGGCAAGAAACATATAAAAAAGTAATGAAAGTCATTAAAGAGCTTGGGTACAAACCAAATGCAATAGCTAGGAGCTTGAAAATTAAAACTACTAAAACTATAGGCATCCTTATTCCAGATATTTCAATACACCTTTATCCCGAGATAGTAAGAGGGATTGAAGACATAGCAAATATGTACAAATATAATATTTTTCTGTGTAACACTGACTTAGATAGCGAAAAAGAGCTGCAATATTATGATGCACTATCAGAAAAACAAGTTGATGGAATTATTCTAATTAGCAGTATTATTTCTGATGAATTGAATAATAAAATAAAGGAATACGAAATTCCAACAGTATCTATAGGATCGGACTACAAGGAAATTCCCTCGGTGACGATTGACAAAAAAAGAGCGAGTAAAGAAATAGTGGATTACCTTATAGATAGAGGTCATAATAGAATTGCCATTATAACTGATACAAAAGCTATTAAATCGAAGAGCCTAGAGAAGTTAAATGGTTATAAAGAGGCTTTGAAGGAAGCTAATATAGAATATGATGAGAGGCTTGTAATTAGTGGAGGATATCACTTTAAAGACGGCTACGAAGGTGCTAGGCACTTGCTTAGATTAAAAGATGGACCATCAGCTATTTTTGCAGCAAACGATGAAATGGCAATAGGAGTTGTAAGAGCAGTATTAGAACTTGGTTTGAATATTCCTAATGAGATAGCAGTCGTAGGATTTGATAATATTGATATGAGCGCAAAAGTTTTTCCTTCTATAACGACTGTAGCGCAACCGTTGTACGAAATGGGAGCAATAGGGATGAGAGTATTGACAAAAATAATTAATAATGAGTGTTTAGAAACTACTAAAGTTGTGTTAAACTATAGCTTGTTAGAAAGAGAAAGTAGCTAAGATTATTAGATTATCGTGAGGTGCATTTATTTGAATTTACTTGTTAAAATTGCTATTGTCCTTCTTACAGGGATAATTGGAGGGAAAGTTGCAAAACGCCTACAATTACCGAACGTAACAGGATACTTAGCAGGAGGGCTATTAATTGGTCCATCTTTTATACATGTAATATCAGACATTGATATTACAAGCTTTACAATTATAAATGAAGTAGCATTAGCTGCAATTGCATTTAGTATAGGTAGCGAATTTCATTTGAGGACCCTAGCTAAAGTAGGTAAAAAAATTGTAGTATTGACACTATATCAGGCATTTGCAACTATGGCGATAGTTTTTGCAACTTGTTTTTTTGTTTTAGGGCAATCATTTCAATTTAGTATTTTAATATGTACTATTGCTGCGGCTACTGCGCCTGCGGCTACAACTATGGTTATAAAGCAGTATAAAGCAAAAGGTCCACTTACACAAACTATACTACCTATCGTGGCGATTGATGATGCAGTTTGTGTTATGGCATTTGGTATTGCTATGGCGGTATCAAAAATAATGATGGGTGTCTCAGACTTATCTCTTTTTCAGATGATGACTCATCCGGTTGTAGAGATTATTGGTTCATTAGGTGCAGGAGCATTAATAGGAGTTTGTTTGTCATTTCTTATTAGAAATACACGTATCAATGACGAAATTTTGATTATAGTATTATCAATTGTAATAGTGAGTGCTGGGGTAGCAAAAATGTTTCACTTATCGCCAATACTGCTTTCTATGATGGTAGGTGCAACCATTACAAATATCATGCCGCATTACAAAAAAGCTTTTAAAAGCTTAAGCAATTTTACGCCCCCGGTTTATTTGTTTTTCTTTACCTTAGCAGGTGCTAGTTTACATATAGATGCGTTAGCAAGTTTGGGATTGTTAGGTGCAGGGTATGTTATTGCAAGAGCAGTTGGGAAAATTGCAGGAAGTGCTGTTGGAGCAAAAGTTACAGGGTACTCACAGACTATTGTTAAGTACTTAGGTCTTACCTTGCTTCCGCAAGCAGGAGTGGCTATTGGACTTGCAATGACGGTTAGAAAACAATTGCCTGAAATTGCGGATACGTTAATCCCTGTAGTACTTGGAGGAGTGTTTGTTTATGAGGTATTTGGTCCTGTGCTAGCTAAAATTGCGCTTCATAGAGCAGGCGAGATTGACATTAAAAGAACTGCTAAATAAGATTAAACGAAGATAAAGAGAGGAGATAGTGTATGGAGTTATTAGTTATCATTTTAAACCGTACAGAGTATCTAACAGAAATATTAGACGGGTTTGTAGAGGCAGGAATAAGAGGAGCTACTATTATTGATAGTTCGGGTATGGGTCATTTAGTAGCTGATCATATCCCATTTTTTGCACAATTTGCTGAACTAAGTCATGTTGATAAACACCATAGTAAAACAATTTTTACTGTAGTAAACTGTTGTGAAGAAAAGGATAAGGCGGTAGAAATTGTAGAAGAATGTGTTGGTGATATCACTGAGCCAGATACTGCTTTTATATTCAGTTTACCGGTAACATTTATTAAGGGCCTGGCAGTTAATTCTTGTGGTAGCTGCAAATGAATTACCCCTTGTATATTGGAATAATTCTTATTATAGGGTTAATAGGAGGTAAACTTGCTAGCAGGGTGAAATTACCTTCAGTAACAGGCTATATATTAATAGGACTTGTTCTAGGTCCTTCAGTAACCAATATTATTACTAAAGAACTAATTCAGTCAGTACAATTCATTAACCAATTGGCATTGGGAATACTAGCTATTTCCATTGGGATGGAACTTCATCGTTATGTGTTTAGAAAATTTGGGAGAACATTGTTGATTGTAGCTCTAGGAGAAGGGTTTCTTACTTTTGCAATAGTTTCAACATTGATTTATTTATTAGGAATGCCTATTGCTGTCTCTCTAGTTTTGGGAGTGCTTTCAATGACGGTTTCGCCTTCGACTGTTATGTCAATACTAAAAGAATATAAGACTAAAGGTAAGTTCTCGAAAAATTTAGCTGCTTTAGTTGCGATTGAAAATCTTAACTGTATTGTTGTATTTGCGGTAGTAACTGCAATCTTGTTGGCATTTAAAAATGCACATATAACTGGGGTTGCAGTAGCAATTCTAATTATAAAAGAAATTGGGTTGGCAGTAGCAATAGGTGCAATTTCAGGACTAATTTTGGCGACAGTAATTAAGAAGAGACCTAGCAACAACAAGTTCCTAGTGTTATTATTAGGTGTTATTCTAGTGAATACAGGGATTGCACAGATACTTGGTTTAGCAGCACTACTTCTTAACATGACAACAGGAGCTGTGATTACGAACTTAATTAACAGGAAACAGATAATGAAAGCAGCGCTTAACATGGTAGAATTACCAATATTTGTTGCATTCTTAACACTTGCAGGAGCAAAGCTAGATCTAAGCATTTTACTTAGTATAGGATTAATTGAAATAGCCTATATAATTGGTAGACTGAGTGGGAAAATAGGAGGAACATATATATTCTCTAAGCTTACAGACTTGCCGAATTTAACTAGAAAAAATATTGGCTTAGCACTAACCCCACAAGCTGGAGTAGTAATTGGACTTAGTGTAATTGCCGAACAGAAATTTCCTGAAATGACTGGAGTGGTTACGGGAATAGTACTAACAGGAGTTATATTCTTCGAAGTAGTTGGACCGTTACTATTAAAAAGAGCCCTAATAAATACAAATGAAATTTCTTAGAGCTAAACAGTTGACATTATTAATAAAATTAGATAGTATAGTGATGATTAATAGCGCATTTGTTAAAATATAGACTTAAAATTATTGATAGATATATTTTACAATTTTAAATGAGAGAAAGACTATTAGAGGAGGAAGATTGTGAATTCAGAAATTATTAAAAGAGAAAATAATGAAATACAGTTAAAGCTAGTGGTTGCTGTAGAACAATTTGAAAAGGCGGTAGATGGAGCATATAAAAAGCTTAAAGGAAAATTCAACATATCAGGATTTAGAAAAGGAAAAGCTCCAAAGAAAATTATTATGGCACATTATGGAGAAGAAGTTTTTTATGAAGAAGCTATAAACATTTGTTTTCCAGAAGTGTATGAAAAGGCTTTAGAAACTCATAGTATTGATCCAGTTGACAGACCAGAAATTGATATTGATGAGATTACTAAAGGAAAAGACGTTGTTTTTACAGCAACAGTTCAAATAATGCCTGAAGTAAAAATGGAAAACTACAAAGGTATAAGAGCAGATAAAAAAGAGTATAATGTACTGGAAGAAGATATTAATAGTGAAATAAAATCAATGCAAGATAAAAACGGAAGAATGGTATTGGTAGAAGACAGACCTGTAAAAGAAAATGATATGGTAATTATTGACTACAAGGGTTCGGTAGATGCAGAGTATTTCGATGGTGGAACAGCTGAAAAGCAACCACTTACAATTGGATCGAACCAGTTTATACCAGGATTTGAAGAGCAAATAATTGGCGCTAAAATCGGAGATGAAATTGAGGTAAAAGTTACGTTTCCAACAGAGTATCAATCAGAAGATTTAGCAGGTAAAGATGCTATTTTTGAAGTGAAACTGCATGAAATAAAAGAACAAGAACTACCAGTTGTTGATGATGAATTTGTAAAAGATGTTTCTGAGTTTGACACGGTAGAAGAGTTTAAAAATGACATAAGAGAAAAATTAGAAATCCAAGCTAAAAATAAAGGCGAGCAAGAAACTAAAAACAATGTAATAAAGGCAGTTGTATCTATGGTAGATATCGAGTTGCCAAAAGCAGTAGTAGATAGAAAAATTGATACAATGATAAAAGAATTTGATTTTCAGTTATCACAACAAGGAATGAACTTAGAAACTTTTTACAAAATGTCAGGAGCAAATGAAGAAACTATGAGAGACCAAATGGGAAATGACGCAAAAGAGAGAGTGAAAACTGAGCTAGCGTTAGAGAAAATTTGTGAACTAGAGAAAATTGAAGTTTCTGATGAAGAGTTAGAAGTTGAAGTGCAAATAATGGCTAATTTATATAAACAAGAGCTAGACGAATTTAAGAGCAGTTTAGGAGATAATGAATATAATTATATTAAGCAAGATGTTAAGAGTAGAAAAACAATCGATTTTTTAGTAGAGAATGCTAATTTTTCGTAAATTCAAGATTGGGAGTGAGTGCAAATGCCTTTAGTACCTATGGTTGTAGAACAAACAAACAGGGGTGAAAGATCCTATGATATATTTTCGAGACTTTTAAAAGAAAGAATTATTTTTATTGCTGATGAAATCAATGATACTGTAGCGAGTTTAGTTGTAGCGCAGTTAATATTTTTAGAAGCAGAAGATCCAGAAAAAGACATACAAATATACTTAAATAGTCCAGGTGGGTCAATTACTGCTGGCATGGCTATTTTTGACACAATGAATTATGTTAAGCCAGATGTATCAACACTATGCATCGGCATGGCAGCTAGTATGGGAGCTTTTCTTTTAGCAGCAGGGAAAAAAGGAAAAAGATATGCGCTTCCAAATGCAGAAGTCATGATTCATCAACCTTTAGGAGGAACTAGAGGGCAAGCAGAAGATATTAGAATTCATGCAGAGAGAATCTTAAAGTCAAGAGATCAAATAAATGAAATTTTGAGTGAGAGAACATCGCAACCTATAGAACGTATTAAAAAAGATACTGATAGAGACTTTTTTATGAGTGCGAACGAAGCTAAAGAATATGGGATTATAGACGAAGTAATAATAGATAGGAAATGAAAGAGGTGTTATTATGGCAAAATTTGAAGACAAAAAACATTTAAAATGTTCATTTTGTGGCAAGACTCAAGAACAAGTTAAAAGATTAATTGCAGGACCAAATGTGTATATTTGTGATGAATGTATAGAACTGTGTCAAGAAATTATTCTTGATGAGTTTACTGACAATTTTGATGTGGACATATTGAACTTGCCAAAACCTAAAGAAATAAAAGAAATATTAGATCAATATGTAATTGGGCAAGAAAAGGCTAAAAAAACTTTAGCTGTAGCAGTATATAACCATTATAAAAGAATAAATGTTGAGACAAAATCTGATGAGGTTGAACTACAAAAGAGTAATATTATTATGGTTGGACCTACTGGCTCGGGAAAAACATTGCTAGCACAAACCTTAGCTAAAATATTGAACGTTCCATTTGCAATCGCTGATGCTACGTCACTAACAGAAGCTGGGTATGTAGGAGAAGACGTAGAGAATATTTTACTTAAAATAATACAAGCTGCTGATTATGATATTGAAAAAGCTGAACAAGGCATTATATATATTGATGAGATAGATAAAATTGCTAGAAAATCTGAGAATCCATCAATTACAAGAGATGTGAGTGGTGAAGGAGTACAGCAAGCACTTCTTAAAGTGCTAGAAGGAACAGTAGCTAATGTTCCTCCGCAAGGAGGAAGAAAGCATCCACATCAAGATTTTATTCAGTTAGATACCACTAATATTTTATTTATTTGTGGAGGAGCATTTGATGGGATTTCAAATATTATACAAAAGAGAACTGGGAAAACAGCAATGGGATTTGGGGCTGAAATTAAAACGAAAGAACGTACAAATATTAACGAAACTCTAAAGAAGTTGCAACCAGAAGATATTTTGAAATATGGTTTGATTCCTGAATTTGTTGGCAGGCTACCAGTAGTGGTTACATTAGAACAGCTTAATGAAGAAGCCTTAGTTCAAATATTGACAGAACCAAAAAATGCTTTAGTAAAGCAATATAATAAACTGTTTGAAATAGACGGAGTAACTCTTGAGTTTGAAGATGGAGTATTGGAAATTATTGCTAGCAGAGCTATTGACAGAAAGTCTGGTGCTAGGGGACTTAGAGGAATTGTAGAAACTATTATGTTAGACATAATGTACGATATTCCTACAAGTAAAAATATCGAAAAAGTAGTAATAACAAAAGATATGATACTAAATGATAAAGCACCGACTATAACTTACAAGAAAACTAGTAAAAAGAAAAGTAAAAAACCAAAAGAAACTGCGTCGTAGAACAATATAGAGTAGGCAAGAAAATATGATGCTCCTCGTCCTTGCTGTCGCCCCGAGTGCGTTTGACTCGCAAATTCGATCAGGATAAACTTCACAGATGGAAGATGAACAGGCATCTCGTGACGAGAGTAGCTTTGCAGATGTTTTACTTAGAGTTATTATTTAAAGACAAGGGAATCCCCCCCCCTTGTCTTAATTATTACTTTGAACAAAGCAATAATTACAAATAAATAACAATTCCTAACAACCCAGAAGACAAAATGAGAATAATGGGGTGAATTTTTGTGCGTACAAAGATTGAGAAAATTAATATGGCTATTATTACTCCTTTATAGTCCACGACGGAAATGCGGAACATGGAAAGACATGCAGCTGATATAAGACCAATAACGGCAGGGCGAATACCTGCAAAGATGCCCTTAAGATAAAGTGAATTCTTGTTTCTTTGAATTACTTTGGCGAGATTAGTTACTAAAAAGAACGAAGGAAGTACGACGCCGAAAGTTGCAAACAAAGCACCTAGAATACCAGAAAATCTGTAACCGACAAAAGTTGCTGCGTTTATTGCAATTGGTCCTGGTGACATTTGTGAAATTGCAAAGATATCGATAAACTCTTCTTGAGTGAGCCATTGGTAAACAAAAACAATTTCTCTTTCTATTAGGGGAAGCATTGCGTAACCACCTCCAAAAGTAAAAGCACCAATTCTAAAGAAAACGAAAAAGAGATTAAGATAATTCACTTGAATTCTCCTCTCGGTTGAATATTAAACCTATCAATGCGCAAGCTATTATAACAATGATAGGGTGAATATCAAACAGTGATATGCTTATAAATGAAGATATAATTAGTAGAAGGTTAATATATTTTTTGGGGATTGAGCTAGCAAGCTTAAAGGCAGTTGCTGCAATTAATGCAACAATCGCAGGGCGAACCCCTTGAAAGAATGCTTGTACGGCTCTTTGTTCTTTAATTTCATTATAGAAAACAGCAACTGTTATTATGACAACCAATGAAGGTATGATAATGCCTAAGAGAGTAACTATGCTGCCGAGTAGCCCAGCAAGTTTATAACCAATAAAAATTGCAGAATTAACAGCAATAGCACCGGGTAAACTTTGTGAAACAGCAATAATATCTAAAAACTCATCAGAATCTATTAATTTATTATTGCTTACTACCTCTCTTTGAATTACGGGGATCATGGCGTAACCACCGCCTATAGTGAAGGATCCAACTTTAAGAAAAATTAAGAATAGTTTGACATAGTAGTTCATAGAAACACCTCAATTTTAAAGTATAAAATATAGTATTCATTATATCATAAGTAAAATGTGATTGAGAATTGAGAAATAAAATTTAATGATAGATATAGGTTGAAAATAATGGCGGAAATAGGTATAATTCAAGTAAGACTAAATGAAAAAAGCAATAAATTGCGTGTTTGAAAGGAACGATAAGAATGAGAGAAGAAAATGAAAAAAAAGACAAAAAAAATAATTATGAAGCAGACAATATAGCTGAAGCAAGACAAATTCCGTTAATTCCACTTAGAGGTTTAACTATATTCCCATATATGGTTGTACATTTTGATGTAGGAAGAGAAAGGTCGATTAATGCGCTTGAAGARGCCATGGTTAATGACCAACTAGTCTTATTGACTTCACAAAAAGAAGCAGAAGTAAACATGCCGACGGCAAAGGATTTTTATGATGTAGGGACTATAGCAAAAATAAAACAAATGCTTAAACTGCCAGGAAATAATGTGCGTGTTTTAGTCGAAGGGATTTCAAGAGCGAGAGTAAGAAAAATAGTTCATGAAAGCCCATATTTTCTAGTTGAAGCAGAAGAAGAGAATATTAGTGATGAAGTAAAACACTCTAAGAAGATAGAGGCATTAATGAGAAGTGTACAAGATACATTTGAAAGTTATATAGACGTTAGCAGTAAAATATCTCCAGAGGKATTAATCACTGTTTCTGAAATAGAATTTCCAGGAAGACTGGCAGATACTATTGCTGCGAATATTTTCATCAAGCAACTACAAAAACAAGAGATTCTAGACAAATTTGACATTGCTTTGAGACTAGAAACAGTATATAGAATTCTAGCTGAAGAAATTGAAATACTAGAAATAGAAAACACGATTTCAGAGCGTGTAAGTAAGCAAATAAACAAAGTTCAAAAAGAGTATTACTTGAGAGAGCAACTTAAAGCTATACAAAAAGAGCTAGGTGAAGATGAGGACGTAGTTGAAGAAGTTGACGAATTTAAGAAAAAGCTTAACAAATTAAAACTTCAAAAGAGCACTAAAGAAAAAATACTAAGAGAAATTGATAGACTGCTCAGGTTATCATCTGCTTCTGCGGAAACTGGAGTTATAAGGAGCTATTTGGACTGGACACTGAACTTGCCATGGAAAAAAGAAACTAAAGATAAACTTGATTTGAAACTATCTGCTAAAATATTAGATGAAGATCACCAAGGGCTTGAAAAAGTCAAAGTAAGAATATTGGAATTCTTAGCTATAAGACAGCTTACAAAATCAATGAAAGGACCAATTTTATGCTTAGTAGGTCCTCCGGGAGTAGGTAAGACTTCGATAGCAAAGTCAATTGCGCGTGCACTTGGTAGAAAATTTGTTAGAATGTCTTTGGGTGGAGTGAGAGATGAGGCAGAAATTAGAGGGCATAGAAGGACGTACATTGGCGCTATTCCAGGAAGAATAATATCGTTAATTAGACAGTCAGAAACTAAGAACCCCGTATTTTTGTTTGATGAAATTGATAAACTTGCTAGTGATTTTAGAGGTGACCCTGCATCTGCATTGTTAGAAGTACTAGACCCTGAACAAAACAATGACTTTACGGATCATTATTTAGACATTCCTTTTGATTTATCAAAAGTTATGTTTATTACTACAGCAAATTCATTAAATACTATACCAAGAGCATTACTTGATCGAATGGAAGTAATTAGAATTGAAGGATATACCGAAGAAGAAAAAAGAAAAATAGCTATGAAATATTTAGTGCCCAAACAAGTAAAAGAACATGGGCTAAGCTCCGAAAAAATAAATATATCTGAGCAAGCTATTACTACAATTATAAATTTCTATACGAGAGAAGCTGGTGTTAGAAACTTAGAAAGGCAGATTGCTAACTTGTGTAGAAAAGCGGCAAAAAAAATTGTAGAAGGCAAATCTCATAAAATAAGAATTAATGGAAATGGAGTTAAAAAATACTTAGGAAAAGAGATTTACAGATTTGAGTTAGCAAATCAGAAAGATGAAGTAGGTACAGTAAGAGGATTGGCTTGGACGCCAGTAGGTGGAGATACGCTGACTATTGAAGTGACCCCTTTAATAGGAAGTGGTAAGCTAGTTTTAACTGGTCAACTTGGTAATGTTATGAAAGAGTCAGCACGTGCAGGGATTAGTTATGTGCGCTCTAAATCAAAAGAGCTAGGTATTGACCCAGAATTCCATAAAAATCAAGACATTCATATTCATATACCAGAAGGTGCAATTCCAAAAGATGGTCCTTCAGCTGGTATTGCTATGGCTACTGCAGTTATTTCTGCACTAACAAATAAACCAATTAGTCGCTACCTTGCGATGACGGGCGAAATAACACTAAGAGGCAAGGTGCTTCCGGTTGGAGGTATAAAAGAAAAAGTTTTAGCAGCAAAAAGAGCTGGAATAAAGAAAATATTACTACCTATAGAGAATGAAAGAGATATAGACGAAATAACAGAAAATATTAGAAAAAAAATCGATTTTGTATTTGTTAATTACATGGATGACGTATTAGAACATGTATTTGTAGAGGGAGAATTAAATGAAGATTAAAACAGCTGAAATAGTAATGAGCGCAGTAGCGCCTAAACAGTATCCAGAAGGAGAAATGCCCGAAATTGCACTAGTTGGTAGGTCTAATGTAGGGAAATCATCTGCTATAAACACCATTTTAGGCAGGAAAAAATTAGCAAGAACAAGCCAAAACCCTGGTAAAACTAGAACGATTAATTTTTATCTTATAAACGAAGAATTTCATTTGGTTGACCTGCCAGGCTATGGATATGCTAAAGTTTCTAAAACATCACGAGCCGAATGGGGTAAAATGATGGAAACTTATTTATCAACAAGAGAGAATTTACGCGAAGTAGTTCTATTAGTGGATATTAGACATGAACCTTCAAATAACGATGTTTTGATGTATGAGTGGATTAGACATTTTGGATATGGAAATATCGTAATGGCAACAAAAAAAGATAAGATTTCAAAATCAAAACTGCAAAAACACGTTAATATTATAAGAACCAAATTAAAAATGAATGCAGAAGATATTGTAATACCTCTGTCTTCTTTAAAAAAAGAAGGAATAGAAAAGGTGTGGGAAGCCTTTATAGAGAAAATGGATTTTAATTAGAGAATATACCTATTTGTTAATATGAAATGCGCTAAGAAAGTGCTATAATGTAAATATGTTTAGACACACTAAATAAAATTGCATTATGAAAATAGGTGGGATAAAAATGAAAAACAGGAATCTAGTAAATGAAACACTAAAAAAAGTCCCAGGTCTAATTTTAGCTTTTAGTATTTTAGCATTTGCAATATTACTAAATTTGAAAGCTAATCTTGGCGTAGGACCGTGGGGAGTGTTACATGTAGGCATTGCAGAGCAAACATTTTTAACACTTGGACAGGCTACTATTGTAGTGGGTTTTGCAGTTTTGCTTCTTTCCTTGTTTTTGGGCGTTATYCCGGGGGTTGCAACAATACTAAATATGTTCATGATTGGTATTATGATAGATGTTATTGATTCTTTAGGAATAATAACTACGCCAGAGTCCGTAGTAGGAAGATATTTAATGCTGTTTGCTGGGATTGCGATAATGGGATGGGGAATACTGCTATACCTGCAAGCTCGCTTAGGAGCAGGGCCTAGAGATGGGCTAATGGAGGGACTAGTAATAAAATTAAATAGACCTGTTTGGTTAATGAGGGCTGTAACCGAATTTGGCGCTTTAGTAGTAGGCTATTTTCTGGGTGGGCCCATTGGTATCGGAACAATAATATTTGCTCTTACAATTGGATTTTCAATAAATATTGCATTTAAACTTGGAGGATATGATTCTAAAAATGATAAACATATTGATTGTGTACAGCTGTATAGAAAAATGCGTACAAATGAATAGGAATTATTTATCTGACAACAAAAGGCAGAAAAAAAACAGTAAGTATTTAGATATCAAAAGCGCAAATCGTACAATTTGCGCTTTTGGTAAAGAAGGGTGCTTACTTTATAGCTTATATTCAGTAAGCTCTTCGCAGTAACTACATTGATATTGAATCTTTCCATTTGGAATCAAAGTGAATTCTGGTTTTGCACATTCGTCAATAGTGGTTATGCAGCGTGGGTTTTTACATGTAAATAACCCGATTACTTTTTTAGGGATATTAATCTTTACTTTATCAACTATTTTCTCATCTTCAATAATGTTGACAGTAATGTTTTGATCAATCAGTCCGAGCATTGTTAAATCTACATCTATATGCTCCTGTATTTTAATAATATCTTTTCTACCAAGCCTGTTACTAGAGACATTAATAAGAAGAACGACTGGTGTATTCATCTTATCTAAATTTAATTTTTGAAATATTTTTAGACCTTTGCCAGAAGAAATGTGATCAATTACTATGCCTCTTTTAATTCCTGCTACCTCTAACATTATTCGCACACCCCCAATAATAGTGAAATCAAAGCCATTCTAGCGTATACACCAAGTTTAGCTTGATCAAAGTACTTACTTCGCGGGTCATTATCAACATCGTAACTAATTTCATTAACTCTAGGAAGTGGGTGCATAATTAGCAGATCGTCCTTTGCATAAGCTAATTTACTCTGGTCTAAAATATACACATCTTTTAATTTCAGATACTCTTCTTCATTGAAAAATCTTTCCTTTTGGATTCTAGTCATATAGAGAACATCTAAAGTTGAAATGCAACCTTCTAATGACTCGGTTTCTAGTATTTTAACGTTATAATTACTTGTAATATCGATTTTAAGATGATTAGGTATTCTAAGCTCTGGAGGAGATATTAGTGTAAATTCAATATTAGGGAAGCGGCTAAGTGTTTTTAGTAAAGAGTGGACAGTTCTACCAAATAATAAATCACCACAAAAAGCAACTTTTAAGTTCTTCACTGCACCTTTGTAATATTGAATGGTTGTTAAATCCGTTAACGTTTGAGTCGGATGTTGGTGCCCTCCGTCTCCGGCATTTACAAGAGGGACAGATGAAAACTGTGATGCAAGTTTTGGTGCACCTTCTCTAGGATGTCTCATAACTAAAATATCAGCGTAGTCGTCGAGTACACGTATTGTATCAGCAATACTTTCGCCTTTTTTTGCAGATGTGGTGTTTGCATCAGAGAAACCAAGAACAGTTCCCCCTAATCTTAAGATAGCAGATTCAAAACTTAAACGCGTTCTTGTGCTTGGTTCATAGAATAAAGTTCCTAAAATTTTTCCTTTGCAAATATCTGCATATTTCTTTGGATTATCATACATTCTAAGCCCAAGATTTACTACATATTTTAACTCATCAAGCGTGAAATCACTTGGATCAACAAGGTGCTTGTTTTTCAATGACATATATATTTCCTCCCTTTCTAAATTTGTTGGGAGTATAACTCCCTTTTTAGTCTCTCCGTACTAAATTAAAGGTATTCAGTAATACAATATTTTAAAAAAGTGCTGATAATTCCAAAAAAATAAACCCTCACTGTAAAGAGAAGGAAATTACGCACATAAAAAAATATGTAAATAAATCATGGTTATCCTTCTCAGTCTCACAGAACTGAATTAAAGTGATATATTTAGTTGGAATTTTCGATTACAAGACTTCTATAGAGAATAGAGAAGTCAGTCAAACGCAATGATAATCTTCTTTAGCTTATAAATTATTGACCTAAAAGATCTTCACATAAATATACCACTATAATGTATTGGAGTCAAGTATGCAATTCTATAGAGAAATTCTTATACGGCCTCTAGTTCAATTTTTTTGAGCTCACAATCTTTTAGTAGTTCGTCAAGTTCACTTGCATTAAGAGCTTCTTGTTCTATTAGAGAAAGAGCTATTTTTTCAAGTGAGTCGCTATATTTTTTAAGATGCTTATAAGTAACAGTATAGCAGGATTCAATTATTTTGTTTACTGCTGAATTTATTTCACAGCTAAGCGAGCGAATGATTGCTGGCTCTTGGCATACAAAACCTAAGTCGCTCATGCCATAATCACAAACCATTTGCATAGCGAGTGCAGTAGCTTTTTTTAAATCATCTTTCGCGCCAGTTGAAAAGTGATTAAATATAAGTTCCTCTGCTGCTCTTCCGCCCAATATCACCATTATTTTGCTGAGTAGCTCGTCTTTTGTAAGAATGTATCTATCAGCTTGTGGCATGTGTATTACATATCCTAAAGATTGACCACGTGGTATTATTGAAACTTTTTGCACCATATCAGTACTTAACAACTTACCAACAAGAGCGTGTCCTGCTTCGTGATAAGAAACAATTCTCTTCTCTTTTAGTAATACTGTCGGGTTTTTGATTTTAAGTCCTGCAACAATTCTTTCAATTGCCTGCTCAAAGTGTATTGTAGTGATTGTAAGACTGTTTTCTCTCACTGCAATAATCGCTGCTTCATTTGCAACATTCGATAAATGAGCACCGCTCATGCCGTGAGTTTTTTGGGCTAAATCTACTATTTTCACACTCCCATGCAAAGGTTTGTTGATTGTGTGAACTTTTAATATTTCCTCGCGTGCTTTAGTGTTAGGGTTTCCAATATACATGTGCCGATCAAAACGCCCAGGTCTAAGAAGCGCCTCATCTAATAAGTCTAGCCTATTCGTAGCTCCTATTACAAGAACGGTTTGATCTGTATTAAATCCATCTAGCTCTACTAGAAGTTGGTTAAGTGTTTGATCTTTTTCGTTGTTACTATCTAAATGCCGCTTTGAGCCAATTGCATCAATTTCATCGATAAAAATCACGCTAGGAGAGTCTTTTTTAGCTTTTTCAAATAAGGTTCTGATTCTTTTTGCACCTACACCTACATATTTTTCCACAAACTCAGAACCACTTGTAGAAAAAAAAGCTGACTTAGTTTCGCCTGCAACAGCAGAAGCTAACAAAGTTTTTCCAGTACCAGGAGGACCATGAAATAGAATTCCTCGAGGAATTTTAGCCCCCATTTTCTTGTATTTTTCAGACTGCTTTATAAAATCAATAACTTCAACTAACTCGTCTTTAGCCTCATCTAGCCCTGCCACATTTTCAAATGTAATTATGGGTTTGATTGATGGATCATTTGAGTTTTTATTCTTTTCTTTTTTTTCTGTTATAATAGTTGCGTGAGCATATTGTGGATTTGAATTAAGCTTAATCAAATAAAAAAACAGAGAAAAGGTGGTAGCAAATAACAATAAATGATAAACTGAAGAAAATAGGCTGCTTAGATTGTTGCTCAAGTATAGAATATAGAGAGTAGAGAGACTGAATACAAAAGACGCACAAAACAATATAAATACAATTCTTTTTTTCACAATATCACCCCAAATTATTTTGATATTAGTTTGCCCAAAATATTGAATAGTAGTTGTTATTTTTTGATTGAAAAAATGCTAAATTTTGTTTAAAAAAGAGTTGGAATTTTACAACAGCTGTGATATCTAATTTCATTTTGACTTGAGGGAGAAAAATGGTTAATTGTAAAGTTAAATTCCACTTTGTAAGAGTAAATTCCACCCTATTTGGATGAAAACAGATAATAGTGAAAAATTTCATTAATATCTGTTCATTTTACACTATTTTTGATACAATGACAGTAGAAATCGGCAAAAATCACTTAATTTTGGGCATAAGAAACAAAGAGTGAAAAATAACCATTTTTTTGTAAAGGTAAATTCCACCCTTGAGAAGGAAAAATTTCTACCCCAAATAGTGATGCCATTTTAGTAGTTTAGTAGTGTTATTCTTTTATAAGAGAGGGCTTTAAGGTTATGCTATTTACAGGGATGAGCGTAGCTCCTAACTTATTAAGAATATCATTTCCGTAAAGGAAGCTGAATAGCTGGTGCGGTGACCGGTTATTTAGTTTTTTACGACTGTAAGAATTTATGTGGTTCATCATAAGCTGAATATCAGTCTGACAAAAATTGTTAAGACTTACGCCTTTGGGAATAACTCTACGAATTAATGTGTGATTATTCTCAACTGCCCCTTTTTGGTATGGCTTAGAAGGATCACAGTAAAAAACGCGAGTTCTTCTATTGCCGTGAGCATCAAGTTCTATAGCAGAAGGATTTGAAAACTCACKGCCATTGTCTGTGAGGAGAATAGGAAAAAGAGTAGTAAAATCCTCACGTGACAAATTAGAATAAAGAGCTTCAAAGATATCAATAACTGACCTAGAAGTATTGGCATCCCTGATGAAAGCAAGCATAAATTGGGGATTTCTAAAGTGAATTGTCAAAAGAACCTTTCCACCCTTTGTACCTTCAAGACTATCCATCTCAACAACAGGAGTATCAGGATTAAGACGGATATAATCTTCGAAATCTTCATAAGTCCGCCTAATACGGCAGGACTTGTCCACTTTGAAGTGCCTCTTAGAGGTCTTTCTCGGGCGGTACTTAACTTTCCTAGGCAGGTCAATATTCCTAGCAGAAAAAAGGTTGGAATCGGTGTAATTATAAACAGTTTTTTCACTACACATGACAGAATCTTTGTTGTTAGTGCAGATGTGATGGATAGACTGTCCTTTTAATATTAACGGACTTATAATATTATTGAGTCTAATAATCTCATCCTCACAAACGGAAATACCGTTTCTTGATTCTGAGCGCGTAAACTCATATTCATCTTGAGCGAAAGCAGCAGAATAAATGCGCTTCTCGAGGGTGCATCTATTCCGTTTAGAGCAACCATTGCAGACGTAAGGCGGTTTTAAAAGTTTAGAGCAACGATACTCTTTGAAATCTTCGCAAACAGAAGTACAGATTTTGCAAAACCTGCAATACGCATTCCTACAATAAGGACTGGTGCATATATATGAGTGGGTGCAAGTAAATCTATGAAGACAGTTATTAAAAGCTTTGCCGTATGATCCAACTCTCTTGAAGAGAATATGGTTTTTCACCTCCTTCGAAACAGTAGTAGGGTCGCGATTGAGTTCTCGTCCAATAGACTTAAATGATTTAGATTCTTTAAGGCACTGCTCTAGCTTGATTCTTTCATCAAGAGATAAATGCTTGTTTGTAGCCATATGAAATCGCTCCTTTGTAAAAGGCATCACAAAAGAAGTACTATTAAATAAAGCATATCAAAACAGCGAAAATTTGCAAGATTAAACGAAATGGAACACTATGCATAATCGTAGCGTAGAAGTTGAGCTGCGCACCTAGTTAAAGCTAGGTGGCRCTTCCAAAAACACATAAACTAAAGTGGYAAGCGCGCTGAAAATCCTACAAAGAAAGTTAAAATTAAAGGTCGTGGAGTTGTGGAAAAGCCCATTTTTATTAAGAGTTACTAAGGCTCAGGCTATGGTCAAAATCATGGGGAAGGCATGGAAAACTAAAGACCAGTTTCCCACACCTTCCCCACAATTTTGACCACAACCTTCACCAAGTAACACTAAATAAAAATACACTTTACCACAATTCCACAACCACTACTACTTCTGACCTATTGACTTATTTTTTTTAAAAAGATTCATGAGAAAAAAATCAAAGAAATTTCATCAGGTGCACTAATGCATTTTGTAAGAGTAAATTCCACCCTGCAATTTGTAAAACTAAATTCCACTGTTTGCTGTAATGGGGGTGGAATTTAGTTTTACAATTAAGGCAAGGAATACCCGAGCAAAATTAACTGAAATTCTAGTTGCAAGTATAACGTATATGTTATATAATAATAGTAGCAAATGAGGTGTAGACTAGTGAATGAAGTTATATATTATACTTATAATAATAAAATTCCCGTCCTAAACTTTCTTAAACAATTAAATCCTAAAGAGCAAGCTAAAGTTTTACGTGAAGTTGACTTGCTTACTGAGTTTGGTTTTGCACTAGGGATGCCCCATATTAAAAAAANTCACAGGCACTGATAATTTATGGGAATTGCGAATAAAACAAAGTTCAAACAACTTTCGTATATTTTACTTCTACTTCAAGAATAACAAATTTATACTTCTTCATGCTATTAGGAAAAARACTCACAAAACTCCTGCAAAAGATATATCTGTAGCACTTAAACGTCAAGCTAAATATATAAAAGGATGTGAAAATAATGAATCATAGCCAAATCAAAGATATTCTCCTTCGCAACAACGATGTCAAAAAGGAATATGATGACCTTAAGCCAATATATGAGATCCAAAAAGAAATCATACTGCTTCGCACCCAAAAAGGATTTAGTCAAAAAGATCTTGCTGATAGAGTTGGTACAAAGCAGTCTGCAATTTCCAGGTTAGAAAACGGCACGTATAATCCCAGTATACTATTTTTAAATAAATTAGCCCGCGCATTAGATAAAGAATGCCATATTAGTTTTAAATAATTTTAGCATAGCCTTCTTCCTTCGAGAGTCGGCTATTTCTTTGCTCTAAAGAAATACCAAGCAAATCCATAGGGAAAGATTGCAGATAACGTTTCGTATTTCCGATGTCTCTGAACCGGACCCTCAGCGCCCTTCTTCGTAGGTGGTGCTTGCACCCGGTGAAGGGATGTGCGTAGCGAACGGAAATATATTGTTATAAGAAGTTGACTCATTCAGCTTCGAAGCTACTTCCCAAGTTTGTGCATATTTTCTCGATTGATATATAATATAAAAAATTTGTGCATCAAAGGTTATGGTTAATTTGTTTATAAAATCATAAGTCAAAGCGTTCTTTTATCATCATTGCAACAAGTTCTGCCGAAAGATTGGAGTTGTCAATTTTAATATAGTTGTCAAACTGAATTTCACCATCGTTACTAACGCAACGATAATTCTTATCATCATTGATAAGTCTTTGATTAGATATTTCAATATCTCGTTTTGAAGCCTTATGTTTTAAGCGATTTTCGGTAATATTTCTTTGCAATCTTATTTCTTGAGGTGCAACAAGTTCCACATAATAAACATCAGCACCTTTTTCTCTAAAGATATTAGTTACATGCTCAACGTAATCCCAATCGGATTTTTGGTCAAAAGCCCACATATATGTAAATATTAATCCGTAATTATCTGATGCCGCAAATTCTTCAAAGATAATTTCTCTTATTCTATTTATTGATTTCCCATGAAAATAGCCGAATACTTCAATAACTGGTTCAATGGTCATATGATTATGGAATAAACGTAAATCTGTAATTTTCATAAGCTCTTGTCCCACTGTCATTTTTCCGACAGCTGCATCTCCGATTAAAAACACTAACTTCAAAAAAATCCCCCCTATACAAAATATAAAGATTTTAGTTCACATTTTAAAACAAGTGTGAATTAATATATACTAAATGTTTTTGACCCCAAAGGAATACTCCGACATGAATGAGTCAATTTCTTATAACTATAGAATTCCCGCCTCTCTGTCGGTAACAACATCTTGATAGAGGTATTTACGAATGTCGGAAATACCTCAAGAATAGGTGTGTTCCCGAATTATGTCGGGGATATTTTACTATAGGTTAATTCTCGATTCCCACAATGTCATCTAATGGGCCTTTAATTTTGTTATGTTTTTGTTATCTACTGGGCATATATTCTTTATAATAGTTTCTCAATTACAATAGAATAGTTTCAGATAGCATAACATATATACCCTTTTTACCTTTTTAGGTCTATTTACGTAAACTACTAACTTTGATTTATGAAGTGCGTATTGGTTTAAGGACTTAACACTACATAATTGCTTAATTAACGTAACTATGCTAACAATCTTTTTTCAATAGATAGTCTGCGAACCCATAATCTATGTACTTCTACAAGATTCAACTTATTAAACAATATTTCGCCGCGCATTTACATCATCATAACAATATTTTCAATATTCTGCAAGTGTTTTTCAGGAAAATGATAGTTTAAATTTACTTTAGTTGTTACTATTCGGCGATGAAATATTGCTAACCGTCTTATCCTACGCTAATTTTCAAAAACGCTAAATCCAAGTTTATATAAAGCTGTGTATATACCCTTGCCAGCAGTGACAGCATTGATTTTTTCAAAATTTACTTATTCTCTTGATTTTGAACCTCTAGATAAGAAAGTAGATACATTTTAGGTTTTTCAAGAAAGAATTGTAATGCTATTTTGATTTGAGGAATCAGCCCTAGAATGCAGAACTGCCTATAAACATATTAGGAGAGTAATGTGATAACAGTAGTAACAACATTCTATGTGTTAGGAGATAGAATAGACCTATTGTGAACAATATTAAAAGCAGTATTCCTTGCAGTTTGCTATTTTTTCTACATGTTGATATTACTGACAAAACAAAGCTTGTATTAGTAAATTGCTAATTCAAGATGTGCTCTGTGCTTTCACATGCCTATTTCATTAATCAGCTTAACTCTGTAAATTCTCTTTGAAACTCTGTGTTTTCTTGGTGTACATACGCAGGGTTATTAATAAGGTTACATAGTCTTACAATCTCTTGTTCTTCAAGTATATCACAGCTGATATTTCCGCTAGTAAGTTTGCTTGCAAATTCATGTGCTTCTTTTAGTATGTCAGCTTCAGAGTTTTTCCTATACTCATCCCAGAGCATAATGTAAAATTTTCTCTCAACAACTTCTCCAGTGGTTGCGTAATTACTCATGACCATCATTTCATTTCTTAGTAATTCTTTTTGCTTTTGATTATTTGTTTCGGAAAGAAGTTTTGTGTATTCGTTTATCAGTGGTGCAATATCTACTGGTCTTGATACTGCAAGGAATTTAAAAGGCTTTTTAATACTTGAGAGTTCTGCAGTAAGCACCTTGCATATTTGCTCTTTTTCTGCATCTGAAAACAGATCAATGCTAATTGAGTTGATTTTAATATATACAATAATTTGACCGTCTCTTGTGTACAAGAAACGGTCGTTGATGTCTTTAACGTTTATGAATCGATTTGCTGTTGTTTGAGGTTTTGATGGGCTTGTTTCACTTTTATATTTGTTTCTTTTAAAGAATATCAATGCTGTTATTCCTGCGATCATATAAATAATAATCACTAATATTAGTCCTATCTGATGCATATTGTGCCTCCTTTACTTGCTATTAAATGCTTTGTTTAAAATCTTATTCCTCTTGTTTCATTCATCCAATTCTTCTAAGTTAATACTTCATACTACTCTCTTGCATTTCTCTCAATATTTTTAATTGCACTTCGCTAAATCCATACGTCTTAGCCATATCAAGTGAGCTAAAGGATGTAATGTATATTGTTTTCACTTTCATTTTTATTGTTTCTGTCCTAGTGACAGGATTCCCCATTTTCATCTGCTTCAGTGTAGGTTGTTTCTTCTTCGTTTATCTCTATTTCTGATGTTATAGTGTTCATATCCCAAAAAACTTTCTCTAGTTTAGTAATTTTTTCGTCACTTAGTACAGCCATTTGCATAGAGTTTTCTTCTACAACATTGTATTTAACTGCAAATACTATTAGTACGTCAGTGGAGTTATCTGTAATTGTATTTTTGTTACTTCCTAATAACTCAACTTTAATTTCATCAACTGTGCTATCATTCTTTTCTAGCTCAATTTTTTCATTGAATTGCAGTCTTAATGAATTCATTGTGTGAGATATAGCTACTCCCTCGGCGTTAATATCTCCACTTGTTTGTGAAAAGAAGATTGCAAAGGGTGAGGCTAGTACTAATAGAATAAGCATAAGTGGTACAAGGCAAGCTATTAAAATAATTTGCCTTGCATTTTCATCTGTTGCAGCTGCTGTTGCAACTTTTGCTAATACTTTTAATGTTGCTGGGTTTATAGGCATTAATCATTCACTCCTTTTGGAGCAATACGCCAATCTTCAAATAAGTTGCCTTCAATATTTACATGGTCATAAAGATTCATCCTTAGCATTCCTGCTGGGGTCCATACGTCTATTAGTTCTGTGAAAACTGTATATTTTGCATCTGGAAACCATAGTGGTGTGAAGTGAGCTCTACTATTAAATGTTGAGTATTTATTATGCTTGAATTCAAAGTCTCCGTAGCTTGTCATATCTAAGAGTCGCCAGTAATTCTTGTAATTAAATTCTGGAAAATATGAAATTGCATTTTGTGCACTTGTTACGCTACTGCTTGGTGCATTTGTATTAACTCTAGATGAAATGTATATGTTTACTCCATAACCTGATTTCATTGTATCGTTTTTCGCAGTCGGGGTTTTACTCCCAGGAACTAAGTTCTTGTTAGCTATAAGTGTTGCTGTGTAGTTTGTATAGGTAAACTAGATGATGAAAACGGCGAAATTATTTATTCTAAAAAATACCTAGATTATAATGAACTTGAAAGAATTAAAGCAGGTCATATACCCTCAATTGAATGTAAACGTAGTTTTTATGGTGCAACATATCTATTTGATCAAATTAGTGAGAAGTTAGGTATTACACGAGATTTAGAGGTATGTTTCCCTGGGACGTACAAGCAAATTCTATCATTGGCTTACTATTTAGTAATGGAAGATCGAAACCCCATGAGCCGTTTTCCAAAATGGGCTCGTACGCATGCCCACCCATATGGGAAAGATATCCCTTCTCAAAGGAGCAGTGAGTTATTAGGATCTATTAATGAACATGGAAAGCAAAATTTCTTTCGCCTGCAAAGCCAAAAGAGACTAGAAGAAGAATATTTAGCATATGATACCACTTCTATCTCATCATATTCAAAATCTCTAAAGCAAGTAAAGTATGGATTGAATAAGGATCATGACCCATTACCACAGATTAATCTAGCATTGTTATTTGGTGAAAAATCTAGACTGCCCGTCTACTATCGGAAGCTACCAGGAAATATTTCAGATGTTAAAACCATAACAAATATGTTAGCAGATATCGATTTTCTTCAATTGAAAAAGGTTAAGTTAGTAATGGATCGAGGTTTTTATAGTAAATCCAATATAGATTCTTTATATCAGAAACATTATAAGTTTTTAATCGCTGCAAAGACGTCGTTAAAAATTATAAAACTGAAACTTGATGAAGTACGTGGCGAAATGGCTACACGTCCCTTCTATAGTTCAAAATATAGTATTTATTACACAACATTTACTACAGATTGGAATTATACCAAAACTAAGAAACGCAGTGGTGAAGTTATTGAAGAAAAAAGACGTATCTATCTTCATATCTTTTATAATGAACAAAGAGGGGCAGATGATAAATCTGCATTTAATCGTCTGTTAGATGCTCTAGAATATGAGCTTTTATCAGGAAAAAGAAATCCGAAGAATGAGAAGTTCTATAGTAAATATTATGAAATCAAAGAAACTCCTGCAAGAGGGGTGACGCTTACACCTAAACAAGATGCAATTGATGAACGAACTAAAAATTATGGATACTTTGCACTGTTATCAAATGGGATAAAAGATCCACTAGAAGCCTTAGATATTTACAGAAGCAAAGATGTAATAGAAAAAGCTTTTGATAACTTAAAAGAACGGTTAAATATGCGCAGAACATCAGTATCATCAGACGAAAATCTTGATGGTAAATTATTCATTCAATTCATTGGATTAATTTATCTATCATATATAAAAAAAGCTATGGGAGATCATAATTTATATAAAGAATATACGATGCAAGGACTACTTGATGAACTTGACATTATTGAGTTATTTAAACAACCTGGCAAAAAATCTAGAGTTGGAGAAATTACTAAGAAACAGCAAGCACTTTTTGAGTGTCTAGGTGTCGAAGTCCCCACCTAGGTATAATTTCGCGGGAATTCAGGTTTTAAGTCCCATTGCTTCTTTGATTTTACTCTTTAGTGTTTGTTCTTTGTTTTGAAATTTTTTCTTAATTATCTTTAGTATGTCTTCTGCTAGGTTAAATGGAGATATGTTAAATATTATAAAACATCCTGCTACTAGTGCTAGAAATGCTACCGTCCTCATAATTATCATTTGCTATCACCACCAGTGAATTTATCTAGTATTTTTCTTGGCATACCGTTTTCTAATAGCCTTTTTTCTAGTGATTCTGATATGTCATTTACTTTTTCATATCTTCCTATGATTTTAAGTTTTCCATCTACTATGCTATTTTCAACTACGTTGAATTTGTATAATGTTCTAATCTTTCTCTTTCCATCAGGCTTTATTTCACATTCTGTTATTGTTGATAGCCTTTTTATTTGCTACCAAACCAACTAATATTCTTCATAATAAATAAAGAACCAACATCAAGTAACTGATGAAATATTCATCAAATTAT
>NVVX01000036.1 GCA_002733545.1 Alkaliphilus sp. | reverse complement strand
GATTAGAAATTTCAGGAGCCGGATACGGCAAACGTAAGTCCGGTTCTGTGAGAGCAAAGAAAATAGGGTCGACTATCCTATTTTCTAGCTACTCGATTTGTAACAGCGCGTTAGAATCCGTTTTAAGAGGTTTAAAAGATGCAAGTGGACGTTACCTATTAGTGAGCGATTTAGCTAGTGGGCTAGGTAATACGCTTTTAGGTAGACCACTATTAGTAGCGGAGAGTTTCCCGGGAGTATTAACCACAGGAAAAGATGTTTTAGCATTAGGAGACTTTAAGCGTGGAGTATATATTGCGGATAAAAAAGGCGTTGACATTCAAAGAAATGATAGCGTAGGGTTCACTAGCGATACAACACACTTTAGAGCAATATTTAGAACGGATATTCAAGTGGCATTAGCAGATGCAATTAGAATCATGAAATTGAAGTAGTAGTAGTAAGGCAAAAGAGGGGGACTTTTTAACAGGAGTTCCCTCTCTTTAAAATAACAATAAGTACTTAAGTACTAATGCCTTATTTACATTCAAACGCCGTTTTGGGGCATTCTCGTTAGTCTTAGAACATATTAAGAATATAGCAGGAGGTTTAAAATGAAATTAAGAATAATCACACAGCCAATAGTAGAACCGATAACTTTAGCCGAAGCAAAAGCACATTGCAGAATAGATTTTATTGAAGATGACGAATTAATTTCAGGACTCATTTCAGCGGCTAGAAATTACGTTGAAGAGAGAACAAGAAGAACTTTACCACTTACGACATGGGAACTTGCACTTGATGAAGTTAAAGGCGATATAGAAATACCTAGACCACCACTCGTAAGTATCAATAGCATTACATTTGAAGATTCGAGCGGTGTAGTCGTCACAATCCCTACTGCAGATTACGTTGTTGATGATATAAGTGAACCAGCAATCGTTAGACATAAAAAGAATTGGGGCAAAGGTTGGGGCTTTAATAATGGGGCAGTAATTAATGCTATACGCGTTAATTTTACAGCAGGGTATACTTTAATACCTAAAACATTAAAACAAGCTATTTTGATGCTAATAGCTCACTACTATGAGAATAGAGAACCTACAGCCGAGGGACGTAATTCAGGACAAATACCACACGCGGTAGATGCACTAATTAGTTTAAGCCGTGTATATAGGCAGGTGTGAAATAATGAATATAGGAAAAATGAGACATAGAATAACTGTAGAACATGCCGTAGAGGTCAATGATTTTGGTGCTATAACTYTAACGTGGACTGCACTCTTTACCACATGGGCGAAGATCACACCTAAAACAGTTAAAGAATCTATGGCTAGTGCAGGACTAATAGTTGAAACATTAGTAGAGATAAGTTTACGCTATCGTGAGGGTTTAACAACTGATAAGCATAGAGTAGTCCATAAGGGCAAGACTTACGATATCAAGGGTATTATTAACGTGGACCAAGCAGATAAGGAACTAATATTAACGGGTCGTGAGGTGATCTAATGTGTATGATAGGAAATTTCCAAAATTAACACGCGAAGAAGAAAGGGCTTTAAGTATACGGATTGAAAACGGAGACAAGGCAGCTRGAGACGAGTTTATCTGCAGGCACATCTGGTTAGTTAAACACTTTGCTAGAAAACTTTTCGGAAACTTTCACCAAGAAGATCTAATTCAAGCGGGAATTATTGCTATGATAGAAACCTTAGATAAGGTGCATAACTACCGTGGGAAATGCAGATTTTCAACGATAGTTGAGTATAGAATTAAAGCAGCCTTTAGATATGAAGCGCAAAAGAAAAAATATAGCTTAACAGTGTCTGGGCACAAAGAAGTGAAGATTTTGCGAGCAAGAAAAGCACTTGAGGTAATAACTAGCTCTACAGATGAAGAAGTGGCAGCCAGTATACGAACAGGGCTAGTAGGCGCTAGAAACCTTAAAAGAGATATAGCGATGCTAGAAACCGTCTTTACACCTTTAAACCTAACGGACGAAGACGAGGGAACCTACACTGTTGTTGACAAGAAAGCCAATACAGAAGATGATGCGATACAGTCCTTGCATAGAGAGCAATTACTAGCGGTGATCGCTGAAAATTTGAGTCAAAAGCAAATGCGAATAGTCACATGTCTGTATGGGCTTGACGATGGAATACATTATAGAACCCATGAGTGTGTAGCTAAAGAATTGGGGATAAAGAAAAGAGCTGTTTCCTATGTTGTAGAAATGATATCGGGTGTTCTTCTAAAAACAAATAAAGGGAACCGGTTTGATCTCGCGAATATACTAAAAGAAAAAGGTTTTACTTTAGCGAATTAAGCATGTCTATTGTACCGCAATTTGACCGCAATTTTACCGCAATGAGGAAGAAAAAAGAAGAAACTAGAGATAAAAGCAGACCAAAATATGGAAGTAGAATGGGCTGAAATGGTTGGGGAATAGCCGTTTTACATACTGGAAGAAACAAGAAATAAAGAACGTCTTGCAACTACGGATCAGGAGGTTAGGGGTTCGACTCCCTTAGGGCGTGCCAGTAATAGCAAAAGGTTTCCGATTACTCGGAAACCTTTTGTTATTCGATAATGTGTGTCAATTGTGCGTACAAATTTAACCTTGCAGCAGAACAGCTAACGGCTTGACAAAGAGAATTATGTAAATTTAAGGTGCACCCGAAGAGGAGCGAATGGAGCGTACATCAGTACGCGACTGAGCGAGGATGAGGAAGTAACGCCGAAGTTACATGATTATCTGCCGTCAAGTTAGCTATATCTCAGAGCCTCTACTGGGCTAAGCTTAGATGCTTTATTCGCAGGAATAATGCCACCCAATACGCCAACTACTACTGCAATAATTAGTCCGGAAAAAACAACTAAAGGGCTTACAATGATAGATAGATTTGCTAGAACAAATCTAGATATAATAGTACCCATTGCATAGCTTACGGCGACACCTAATATTACCCCTAAAAGACCACCGACTAAACTAATGATCAATGACTCCATAATGAATATATTTAAAATATCTCTATTCGTAGCTCCTGTGGCCTTCATTATTCCAATTTCTCTCGTTCTCTCTAAAACAGACATCAACATAGTATTAATTATGCCGAGTCCTCCTGATATAAGAGCGATAGACGCTATGCCTACAACAACTGCTTGAATAGTAAGAGATACTAAAGCGACTCCATCTAGTACTGCCTCGGTAGCAATAGCTGTAGTTAAGCCTTTAACACCATGCTTTGTATCAAGCGCTTCTTCTATTACTTCTGTAAGCTCTCTAATGTTTGTTAAACTTTTTGCTCGAACTAACATGAGCATAACATCATTTGAATTTGTTGTTTCAATTACAGCTTGTTTAGAAACTAGCATTCTGTGGCTAACCTCAACACCAGCTAAATCATATGCCATAAGACCAACTATGTTAAATTCAAGACCGTTGAGCGAGAAAATGTCACCTACCTTTAAATCAGAATTTAACCATCTATTGATATGCTCAAGCGTAGAAGTACTTAGTATAGCTTCTCTATTAGCGCCTTCTAGTATCATTCGTCCCTCGGTTAGTTTTACTACATCCCCAAGGAATCTTTTTATGTCAAGAGGAGTACCTCCCATTAACTCAACAGGTGCAAATTTACCACCATATTCAATTTCCGCAATTTCAACCATCCAGCTAGAGACATCATCAATTCCATCTATTTTTCTAACTAAATCAACATCACTTTCATTAAAAGAGCCGTAGGGAACGAAATCCCTTCCAGGCACAACATGCCCTGGGACTACTCTAATTACGTCAGCTGTTCCTTTAAGGCGTGCACTAACAGCATGCTCCATGCTTTGACTAATAATTATTAATGATACAATACTTGCTATTCCAACTGCAATACTTAATAAGGTGAGAAAGGATCTGATTTTTCTCTCTTTTAGGTTTCTAAATATTAATTTTAAAATATTAGTTAAACGCATTTTAAACGTCCTCCTTATGTTGCGAGCTCGATACGATTTGCCCATCCTTTATTTGTATAACCTTATTAGCTAAAGCAGATATTTCAGGGTCGTGAGTTACAACGAGCATCGTGCATCCATTTGAATTTAGCTCTTGCAAATAATTCATAATCATTGCACCGGTTTTGCTATCAAGATTTCCTGTTGGTTCGTCACCTATAATTAACACAGGCTCATTCACCAAAGCTCTTGCTATCGCGACTCGTTGCTGCTCCCCGCCACTTAACTCAGAAGGCTTATGTCTAGATCGATTATGCATGTCCACCATTTTCAATAGTTTATCAGCTCGATTTCTAATCTCTTTCGCAGATTTCCTATTGAACATCATCGGGAGACTTACGTTCTCAGCAGCAGTCAAAGTAGGTATAAGATTATAGTTTTGAAATACAAATCCAATTTTGTCGCGGCGGATTTTGGCAAGCTCAAGATCATTGAGCAGTGAAATATCCACACCATCAATCAGTGCGGTGCCACTTGTAGGTTTTTCTAAGCAGCTTAAAATACTTAGCAAGGTAGATTTTCCGCTTCCGGAAGGACCACGGACTGCTACAAAACTCGCAGTTTCGACGCTTAGGTTGATATTATCTAATGCTCTTATTTCTGTTTCGAATTTACCATAAACTTTCGTAATGTTTTTAGCAACTATCATTATATATTATCCTTTCAAATTTGATTTTAATAGAATCGAAAAAAAACAGCTTAATCGTGAAGTATCGAAAGCAAAGCAGCATTGCTAATTATCTTTATTTTTCTGTTAGATAGTGAAAGTATACCTCGCTGAGTTAAAACTTTCAATTCCCGCGACAAAGACGGACGCGATGTGTTGAGGTATTCAGACCAAGATTTCTTAGAGTACGGAAGCTCAATCGTATCACCATTTCTAAATTCATTCATTAGATATAAAAGAGAAAAAGCTATTTTCTTTTGAATAGATTGATACGAGAGGAGCTCGGTTTTTAGGTTTAACATCAATACACGATTAGCTAAAGAATTAAGGAAATTACCAAGCAATACAGAATCGATACTAATTAGTGCAAGAACATTTTCTTTCGAAATATGTAATATAGTGCTTGGTTCTTTACAAAAAATATCACTCGGATATGATAAGCTGTCAGAGAAAACGGATCCTTCTCCAAACAATTCTCCCTTACCCTTACTTAGAAGTGTAACAATATTACCTGATGCTAAATTTTTTTGTACTTCAATGCTACCAGTAAGAATAATCCCAATATGCTCAGTTTTTTGTGTAACTCCAAATATCAACTCTCCTGGTTTATAAGATTTGATGAAATAATCAATTGTACTGAGCGTTCTTTCGATATCAGCCGATGCTTTGCCTCTAAAGAAAGTAGAATATGATAGCATATTAATTATTTGATTCATTGGGAGCCTCCACTTGAGAATAGTATCTAGAGATACGAATAATGTACTGCTATTATACTATAATAGAAAAGGAATGTAAATGATAAAGATTACTATTGACTATGGAGGTTGATTTTGTGAAGTACAGTGTTGGAATAGATATAGGCTACGCTACTTTAAAATGTGTGGTTTTAAACAAAATAGATGAAAGGCTCTATGATAGTTATATTTTTCATCATGGTGATGCGTTAAAAACATTAAAAGAAGAATTACTTTTGATCTCAAATAGATTTGGAATACTTGATTGTTATATTGGGATAGCAGGAAGACACGGAAAAGCGCAGAAATACAGCGTTAATGATATTTCGGCGCTAATTGAAGGAACACTTTGCATTAAACCTGAGGCTAAATCTATTATAGAGATAGGAGCACAGAGTTCAAGATACATTGCCGAGTTTTCAAAAGATTCAATTTCGAGCATTAAAATTTTTGAGAATTCAAGCTGTTCAGCAGGAACAGGTTCATTTTTAGAAGAACAAGTTTCAAGGTTAGGGATCAAGTTAGATGATTATTCGAAGTATACAGAAAAAGCGACGAAAATCCCTAGAATTGCGGGACGATGTAGCGTGTTTTCAAAAACTGATATGATACATCATCAGCAAGATGGAGTAAGTATAGAGGATATATTATTAGGGCTATCTTATGCGTTAGTGAGAAACTATAAGGCAAATGTTGTGCAACGAAATGAAATTAGTAATCCTGTTCTGTTTGCTGGGGGGGTGGCACTAAATAAAGGAGTATGTAAATCATTAATTGATGTTTTTAAATTCAAAGAAGAAGAATTGATCATACCAAAAGAAGCAGCTGTAATCTCTGCACTTGGTGCGGCAATTATTGCAAAAAAGAGCATGAAAATGGGAAGACTTGAGAGCGTTGCAGATGAGATAGAAGAAACGGAAAATGTTAAAGAGCGACAGGGGATTCGTTTAGAACCGCTTGCTTCTTATGGACTGAATGATGCTAAAAATAAACATGTAAATGTAGCGATAGAAGGAGCTTTTGAAGGAAGTATAGGTATAGATATAGGTTCAACAAGCACCAATATTGTTCTTATAGATGATAAACGCAACGTTATCTCTCATAGATATCTAAGAACTAGTGGGAATCCTAGAAAAGCTGTAAATACCGGTATGGAATCTATACTCAAAGAATATGAAGGTAGACTAAAAATTACTTCTATAGGGACTACAGGCTCAGGGAGAATATTGATAGGCAAGGAAATGAAGGCTGATACTATAATCAATGAAATTACTGCGCAGGCAAAAGGATCAACTTATTTTATCCCAGATGTTGACACCATTTTTGAAATTGGGGGACAAGACTCTAAGTATATTCAGCTTGAAAACGGCAGTGTTGTAAACTTCGAAATGAACAAAATTTGTGCGGCTGGGACAGGATCGTTTATTGAAGAGCAGGCTAAGAAACTAGAAATTGAGATTGAAGACTATGAAGGAGTTGCACTGAGAGGTCGAAATCCATTAAACTTAGGTAATCGCTGTACGGTTTTTATTGAAGGGAATATTTCGAAAGCACTGACACAAGGAGAAAGCAAGGAGGATATAACTGCAGGATTAAGCTATTCAATTGTTAATAATTACTTGAATAGAGTTGTAGTAAATAAACCTATAGGCAATAAAATTCTGCTTCAGGGAGGGATTGCGTACAATCAATCTGTTGTAAATGCATTTCGAGCAGTTCTAAAAAAAGATATTATTGTTCCACCATACTTTAGCGTCCTTGGGGCAGTAGGTGTAGCACTATTGGCGCAAGAAGAAAATATTGCAAAACCTGTAAAGACATGTGCAATCGCTGAAAATGGTGATATACAAGAAAAAGCAAAACAACTGTTTAAGGCTGGATATATTAAAGAGATTGACAATAGTAAATTAACAATAGGGATTCCTCGAGTATTATTTATGCACAAATTATTCCCGCTCTTTAATGCGTTTTTTCAAGAGTTAGGGTTTAATGTGATTCTTTCAGAGGCAACGAATGAGCAAGTTATTAAACAAAGTCAAATGTATTCCATGGATGAAACATGTTATCCGATTAAATTGATAAATGGACACGTTGCTAACTTAATTACTAAAGGAATAGACTATTTATTTCTTCCAAGTGTTCATACGATGAAACATGAAACATCAAAGTCAAGAGAGAATTATGCCTGCGTTTATATTCAGACTGCGCCGAAAATTGTTGCAGATCTTATGGATTTAGAAGGTAAGGGGATAAAACTTCTTTCGCCCGCACTTTCGTTGAAGTTTGGCAAAAAATACATGATGACTACTATGCTCAATATAGGAAAGCAGCTTGGAAAAGGTAAAATCAAAACAGCTTTAGCTTTGAAGAAGGGGATGCAAAGTTTTAAGAGATATGAAAAAGGAATGCTAGAACTAGGGAAAACAGCTCTAGATTCTGGCGATGAGACAGTTTTTGTAGTTATCACTAGGGCATATGGAGCAGCTGATAAAGGGCTAAACATGAAAATACCTGAAAAACTAAAAAGAATGGGATATAAAGTACTTACGTTAAGTAATTTAGACGCACATAAATCTGACATCTCTAAGGACTACCCTAATATGTATTGGCCATTTGGGCAGCACATTTTGGCAGGGGCAAAAATTGTAAAGTCAACTAAAAATCTATATGCTATATATCTTACATATCATGGTTGTGGGCCAGATACGATTCTTAATCATTACTTTAAAGAAGAGATGAGAGGGAAACAGTATATGCATATTGAAGTCGATGAACATGATTCAAATGTTGGCGTTATGACCAGGTTAGAGGCATTTGTTGATAGTATTAAACATAAGAAACTTGAAGAGGGCTTTAGTGAGAGCTTTGACGAGAACCTTAATGAGAGCGAGGAAGCAGTAATAGATAAACAGAAGGACTTAGCAAAATCTATCACTACTTATATTCCATATTTATTTCCATACAGCCATTTAATTAGGGAAATGTTAAATAGAAGAGGGATAAAAGCTGATATATTACCTAAAACAAGTAGCGATAGTCTTGCGGTAGGGAAGAAAATATCTACTTCAAAAGAATATTTGTCTTTACTAGCTTTACTGGGCGATGTAATTAGTAAAGTTGCCAAATTAGATGGTGAGGCTTGTAAAATCTGGGTTGCACAATCAGAAGGGAGCGAAACATTTGGACAGTATAGCCATTTGCTGAAGCAAAAATTAAAGAATGCGGGATATAAAAATGTTGAAGTAATATCACCATTTATCGAGGATATGCTTGAGAGTAGCGAATATGGTATGGAGTTTGCCTTGATTTTAGTTGCGGGCGATATAATTATGATGGCAAACGAAAAAAATAGGAGTATAGTCTTAGAGAAAGTTTTAAAAAGAATTGGAGAAGGAAATATTGACGCCCCATTTTTAATTACTTTGGCTAAAAATCTGTGTCAAGAATTATTAACAGATAATCACAAGAAAAAACTTTACGTGCTAGGAGAAGCAAGCGTTGTGTTTAATCCTATACTAAATGACTATACTTTAGAAGGATTMGAAAAAGAGAATAGGTTACTATATATGCCTTTGTCGGAGATGATGTATTTTGATTGGTACGACTATTTTAAAAAAGAAAAAAAAGGTAGAAGAGTATTAAAAAACAGGCTGAGAGAATTGAGGAAGGTAATGTTAGAAGTGTCAAAAGAAATGGGAGCATATAGTTCATTTGACGAAAACATTGACGAACTGATAAATGAGGCAGATTCCAAGCTACCACTTTATAGTGGGGGAAGTGGCAGGTACAGGATGGCTAAGCAATTTAGATGTTCGCACACTTTAGATGCTCTGTTTAATGTAAGCTCAATGTACGAAGATACAGGCATTGTGATAAAAATATTAAAGAAGAAATATGAGAAAGAATATAAATACCCAGTGCTAGATTTGTATTTTGATGGGAGTAGGCACGCATCAAACGAGGAAAGAGTGGAAAACTTTATGTACTATGTATAAAAAAAGAATATTTCTATTGCTTAGTATATGGAAGAATGATTAGTATTCTGGCAGATTTAGACTATAATAAATATCAATAGTTTTTGAAACGTATCTGCAGATACGTTATAAGAGCAAATGCTTTGATATAATGACAATTGATTGCAAGTGAAAATAATTATTAGGAGGAGTTAAAATGAGTGTAGAATTATTTAAAAATATAGAATTTGAAAAAGTTCTAAAGCTGAAGGAATTAGTGGCATATTCGGAAGGTAGAGTTAGTAGTAAAACGTTAGCGCAAAAAGAAGAGGTAAGTGTAACGCTATTATCATTTGATAAAGGTGAAGGGCTAAGTACTCATTCTGCACCTGGCGACGCAATGATAATAATTTTAGAAGGTAGCGTGAGAGTGGCTATTGGAGAAAATCCTAAGGTTGTTTTAAACGAAGGAGACACAACAGTAATGCCTGCAAATATACCTCATGCATTAGAAGCTTTAGAAAAATTTAAAATGATGCTTATAGTTGTAAAGCCGAATGAACAAGAGCTACAAGAACTAGAAGAACTGCAAGAAGCAAAAGGTAAAACAGAAAAAAACAATTGTGGTTGTGAATGCTCTTAGTGAATATAAGCATAAACTAATAGTTTCGAGAGGAGAAAAAATGAAGAAGATATTTAGATTGTTATTTATCATGATGTTAGTTTTAGCACTTGCAGTAGGTTGTGCACAAACAGAAAAAACAGAAACAGAGGGCGAAGTGCAAGAAACAGAAAAGCAAGAAGAAGTGGTTGATTCTCAAGAAGAAATCGATGCTGAAGAAGAAAAATTAGAACCAATAACAGTTAGCGTCGCTGCTCCAGCAGGAGCGCCTACACTTTCTATGATAAGAATGTTTAAGCATAATCCTTCGCTAGGAGAAAGTGTAGAAGTCAGTTATGAGAGCGTAAAATCGCCAGATTTGATGGCGGCAAGAATGATTTCAGGAGAGGTTGACATCGCAGTAGTACCGTCTAACCTAGCTATAAAATTGTATAACAAGGAAGTAGAATTTACTTTTGCAGGAGCAAGCGTGTGGGGAGTTTTATACATCGTTAGCACTGAGGAAGACGTATCGACTTGGGAGGACTTAAAAGGTAAAGAGATAAATATGCTAGGTCGAGGATTAACACCGGACATTATAACAAGATTCTTGATGAAAGAGAATGGAATAATACCAGATGAAGATGTGAGATTTAACTATGTAGCAGGCGGAGCAGGGTTAGCGCAGTTACTGATAGCTGGAGAAAGCAACTTGTCTATTTTGCCAGAACCAACTCTCACAAAAGTTTTAATGAAACAACCAAAAGCAAGAGTTATTTTAGACTTGCAAGAAGAATGGGCAAAAGCAACAGGCAGCGATGCAGGGTATCCTCAAGCTGTTTTAGTTATATCTAATGAACTAATTGAAAGCAGACCTGATGTAGTAGCGAACTTTCTAAGAGAATACGAAGCGGGAATTAAATGGTTAAACGAGAATCCAGAGCAAGCAGGAAACTATAGTGAAGAACTGCAATTAGGATTGAATGCTAAAATTGTCACAAAATCGATTGAAAGAAGTAATATTATGTTTAAAAATGCGAAAGACTCAAAAGAAGCAATAATGCAGTATTACAAAATTTTGCACGGATTTTCACCAGAAGTAATAGGAGGAAAACTTCCAGATGAGGGATTCTTCTTACAACAGTAAGCTTCAAAGTAAATATTTAATAATTTCAATACTAGCTTTAATAGTATTATGGCAGATTGTTGCCTTGATTCTTGCTAAACCAATTATTATGCCTACGCCACTAGAGACATTTCGCGCATTTTTAGAAATTGTGAGTACAGAATGGTTTTTTATAGCTGTTTTTTCAACAGTTAGGCGAATGGTGCTTGCTTTTATAGTAACTTTGGTATCGGCAATAACTTTAGGGATGGTCGCAGGGTTTTATAGACCTTTTAATTACATGTTTAAGCCAATTATAACGACATTTAAGGCAGTGCCAACTATGGCAGTAATTATACTAGCAATTATTTGGCTTGATTCAGAATTAGCACCAATATTAGTTTCCTTCTTGGTAACTTTTCCATTGATTTATCAAAACGTAGTCAGTGGGATACAGAACGTAGACCCTAAATTGATAGAGATGGTCAGGTTATACAATGTTGGGAAAGCAAAAACAGTAAAGGATGTTTATCTGCCATCAATACAATCCTATTTGATGGCAGGCATTTCTACTGCGGTGGGTCTTAATGTAAGAATTATTATTGCAGCTGAAGTTTTATCGCAGCCTAGAATTTCAATTGGTACTGCATTTCAGATAGAAAGAGCTAATTTGAATACTGCAGGCGTATTCGCTTGGTCAATAATTGCAATTATTATAGTTGGAGTATTTGAAATTGCAATTAAAGCTGTTAAAAAAAGTGCAGGTGCAAGGAAGTTGCAGTGACCGCAAAGGAGATTTTCATGCACTAAAAAGTAAAGAAATATGCTTAGGAGAATGTTATGATAGCACAGCTAGATTCAATTTACAAGCAGTTTGGGAGTACAATAGTTTTAGAAAATATGACCCTTGAAGTGGATGAAGAAGAAATTGTTTGTATTCTTGGACCATCTGGGTGTGGGAAATCTACTTTGCTTAATATAATGTCGAGATTGAATCCCCCTGATAGGGGAGTTGTTAATGTTAATATAGACAAGATAGGCTTTGTTTTTCAAGAAGACAGATTACTACCATGGAAGACTGTATTTGAAAACATACGATTTGTGAATAAAGACTCTAAGGAGGAAGAAATCCAAGAAATCATTAATGACATGGGATTACATGGGTTCGAGAATTATTTTCCCAACGAGCTAAGTGGCGGGATGAAGCAGCGTTGTTCTATAGCTAGGGCGTTTAATTATCATTCAGAACTACTATTAATGGATGAGCCATTTAAATCGCTGGATTATTCTTTAAGAATAAAGATGATTAGGCAACTTATTAGTGTGTGGGAGCATAGAAAGAATTCGATTTGTTTTGTAACTCACGAGATAGATGAAGCACTACTACTGGGATCTAGGATAATAATATTATCTAATAGACCAGCATCAATTCTGCGAACATTCACTATCAAAGAAAAACAAATTGAAAGAAAGCTAAACAGCAAAGAACTTGTTGAAATAAGAAATGAAATAAKANATTYNAWTANTTTMAAMWRRNNGRAGNATRNTTMGYTNAMTWNTTRARWWCYAKGTAGGAGGAGAGTTTTATGCAAAAAAAATTTATTAAGAATATTGAATTTGAGAAAAAACTGAAATTATGCGACTTAACAGATGTTGTCGCTGGCGGGATTGAGAGTAGAACTTTAGCGCAAAAAGACAAATTCACAATGACTTTATTTGCATTTGATAAAGGTGAGGGGATTAGCGAATATGTAATGCCTGGCGAATCTATGATTTATGTATATTCAGGGGAGGTAGAAGTTGTGATCGATGGGTCTAGTTTCCCTGTACTTAAAAAAGGAGAATTAATCGTGGTGCCAGCGGACACACTATATAGTATTGATGCGGTGGTAGAGTGTAAGCTGATGATCTTAATATTGAAGTAAAGTAGACTACTAGGAGAAAAACACTATGCAAGCAACCTGTTTTCATGTACAATTAAGCAATGAGAAGAAATAGAAAAAGGAGCTGCATACAGAATGCCAGGAATGAAAACAGAAAATCGATTAGAGCGTACTCTAGGACTTTTTACAGTTTACGCAATTGGAACCGGCACAATGATTGGAGCTGGTATTTTTATTCTTCCTGCTATTGCAATCGGGAAAGCAGGTACTGCTGCAATATTTTCTTTTATTTTGGCTGCCTTAATAACTATTGCTACCACAATGAGCGTAACAGAACTGGCGACAGGTATGCCCCGAGCAGGAGGAGGCTACTACTTTGTAAGTAGAGCAATGGGGCCTGGAATAGGAACGGTAATTGGGCTCGGCGAGTATTTTTCGTTGGTTTTTAAAGGAGCTTTTGCGTTAGTTGGTATGGCAGAAATTTTCAGGGTAATTGTACCAGTGCCTACATTAGTTACCGCAATTTTTGCAGCGTTGATTTTACTAGCAGTCAATTATCGTGGGGCAGAAGGTAGTGGAATATTGCAGAACGCAATTGTAGCTGGATTAGTTTTGATTTTAGTAGGGTTTATTGGTCGTGGAATTTTTATGCTTGAGGCAGCCAATTTTTTTCCAATTGTGCGCTTTGGCTACGGTTCTATCGTAAGTACTTCTGGGCTAATTTTGATGGCATATTTGGGGATAACACAGCTAGCGGCTATTTCTGAAGAAGTGAAAAATCCTGCAAGAAATATACCTCTTGCTTTTTTAGGGTCGGTTATTACCGTTTCTATTTTATATTTAGGAATAATGATCGTTGTTATTGGAGTTATTCCTTTTGAGAAAGTAATCGAAATGAGCAATCCTTTGGCATATATTGGGACGAAAATGCTTGGTAGATGGGGATTTAATATTATGATTGTAGCTGGACTTTTTGCTACGATTTCTACAGCTAACGCTGCAATTCTTTCATCATCAAGATATCCTTTTGCCATGAGCAGAGATAATTTAATATTTCGTTGGTTGGTAGGTATGCACCCAAAGCATAATACGCCACATCGTGCAATTATTGTTACAGGAATTATAATGATAACGCTCGTCTTATTTTTTAACGTGGAAGGGCTCGCACGACTAGGAAGTACTTTTGGGATTATAGCATTTATTCTAATAAATCTTGCTATTTTAGTTTTTAGGCATGCAAAGAAAGATTGGTACAAGCCTACATTCCGTGACCCACTGTTTCCTGCTACGCAAATTTTTGCTATTTTAGGATGTTTAATTTTACTGCCGCAACAAGGCATTTTAGCTATTACTTTTGCTGGGATAATTGCATTCGTTGGAATAATTTGGTTTTTTGTTTACGGTCGTGGGAAAGCTATTCCAGATTACAATTTATTAGATATGTTAGAAAAAGAAGAAGTGCCTGTTATGATTAAGGATATTCAAGAAAAAAGAGTTCTAATTGCTATTTCTAATATTGAGCAAGAGGATGATTTAATCCAATTAGGGAATTATCTTGGTGATAGCTTGATTGGGTTACATGTAAATAAGGTTCCGCTACAAACTAGCTTAAGAGAGGCTAGGGAGGATTATATCTGCTGTGTTAAAGAAGACGCATTTTATAATAAACTAAAAGACGAGTTTGAAAAAGAGTTAGAGAGAGAGAAAAAACAGCAGAAATTTCTAGAAGTTTTTTCTCATGATGTAGCAGCCGCAATTCTGAACGAAGCGGAGAACGAAAAAATAAATTTGATTGTTATGGGCTGGCAAAGAGATAAGAGATTACATCAGTGGTTTGGGTGTGTTACAAATCACGTTTTGTTGTATGCTAAAAGCCACATTGCCATTTTAAAAGGATATTTCCCTAAAGAAGTTAAAAAAATACTTGTTCCATATGGTGGCGGGGAAAATTCGCGCTACGCTCTTTATTTAGCAAAAAGACTTGCCTTATCAACTGGAGCTACTATAAAACTACTAAGAATTATTAGCCCAGATTTAGATGAAATAGAAAAAAAAGAACATGAGGTGGAGATTTCTAATATAGCTGCTGAAGAAAAACAATGCCAAATAGAGTACGAAATAAAAGAAAGATATTCCAGGATTGACACCATTATCGACGCAACTGAGGGAGTAGATTTATTAATCCTTGGAGATTCAAATGAGAGATTTAGATTGTCGTTATTAGGAAACATTGCTTGGAGAATTGCCAACAATACGAAAATACCTTTGTTAATAGTTAAACGTTACCGTCCTTTTACGAAAATTGGCGCAATGGCCTTATGGAGTAGATGGAGAAAAGGCGTGTAATGAGACGCTCTAGGTTTTTACCTATGAGCTTTTTTTGAAATGATTTTCCAACAGATAACATTTTGACATAATTTTTTAGCTATAGCAAATCATTAATGATTTACTATAGCTTTTTTATACTCTTATTTAGCCAATGGTTTTCGATAGATCAAAATCAAGCTGTTGAAGAAAAAATACCAGAAGATATATTATTTAAAAATAACTAAGTGGGTATAAGAATAAAGACGAAAGAACTTAAAGAATCTTTAGGTATTTGGGTCTAGTTAAAAAAGTTTTTAAGAATGATTCTTTATTTTAAATAGGAAGCAAATTTAAGGRGGTGCGTAAGTGAAAGTATATTCTGGTCAAATTATATCTTGTAATAATAAAATGGATACATATAGCTACTTAGTCGAAAACAATGGGATTATTGAGTTCGTGGGTAATGATTTACCCCAAAAGTATAGTGAGCTAGGAGTAATCAATCTTGGTGAGAGGGCATTGCTCCCAGCTTTTGTAGATAGCCATATACATTTGTCTTCATATGCTTTATTTGCTACTACATTAGATATAAGAGAAATAAAAGATTTTAAGGATTTGGAGTCAATACTAGTAGCATATGAAAAACAGCATAAACCGAAAATGATGCTTGCTTTTGGTATATCTGATAGGTCAGTTAAAGAAAAAATATTAATAACTAAAGAGATACTAGATAAAATGCCTATTTCAACACCAGTTTTACTGGTTAAATCTGATGGGCATACATGTGTAGTAAATACTTTGATGTTAGACATGATTCCTGAAAAAATTAGAAAACTTAGGGGATTTAATAGTGATACAGGACAACTATTTCAAGAAGGGTTTTCTAAAACCATTGATTTTGCAACTAGCAAAGTTTCGATACCTCAGCTAGTTAAAAGTATGTTAGCAGGTATAGATAAATTAGCTGACTATGGAATTGGCACAGTTCACGCAGTTGAAGGCATTGGTTTTTTTATGGATTTAGATATTACCATTGTTAAGTTGTTGGCAAAAGGCTTGATGAACCCTTTTAACATTAGAATATTTTTTCAAACTACAAATGCTAAAAAAGCTAAGAAAAAGGGTCTTAAAAGACTTGGGGGTTGCTTTGCAACAGCATTAGATGGCTCATTTGGTTCAAAGGATGCAGCAATATCATTGCCTTATACTGGAACTGATAATACAGGAATTCTTTTTTATAAAGATCAAGAAGTAAATGATTTTATCGAAGAAGCTCATAATATGAATTTGCAAGTATCAGTACATGCTATTGGAGATCTTGCTTTTGAACAAGCTTTAGTTGCCTACGAACAGGCTATAAAGAACTATCCAAGAGAAGATCATAGGCACACTATAATTCATGCTTGTTTAGCAAACAAAGAACAACTAGAAAGAGCAGGTCGTATAGGTCTTCACTTGTCTGTGCAACCTGGCTTTATAGACTGGGACTTAGAACCATATGACTATATGGAAGAAATTCTTGGTGATAGAGTTGAGAGATTAAATGGATTAAAATCTATGATTAATGCAGGTGTAACTGTAAGTGCAGGCTCAGATGCACCAGTTACTGTGCCAAATCCAATAGAAGGAATTCATAATGCTTGCAATCACTATAATAGAGAAGAAGCATTATCGATGGAAGAAGCTTTAAGAATGTATACGTATTATGGAGCTTATGCAACATTTGACGAAGATGTTAGAGGAACATTGGAAGTAGGTAAATATGCAGATATGATAATCTTAAATAAGAATCCTTTGCTAGTTAGCTTAGACGAGATAAGAGAATTAAAAGTGGAAAAACTATTTTTAAAAGGAAAAGATTATAAAAAGAATCAAACTGTGTGGGAATTAATCCTAAAAAATTTTAAAAATAGAAATGTTGAATTCTAAGAGGAGGTATGGATATGGACAAACTAAAAACGAAAATTGTAATTTCTTCTTCATTAGACCCTGCATATAATCTATCATTTGAGGAATGGCTTCTCGCTAATGTAGATGAAGAGACAGTGGTTATGTATTTATGGCAAAATCAGAATACAGTAGTTATAGGTAGAAATCAAAATCCGTGGAAAGAATGTAGGCTCGACTTAATGAAGGAGAATGCAGTTAAACTTGTTAGGCGTTTATCAGGTGGCGGAGCAGTTTATCATGATCTTGGTAATTTGAACTTTACATTCGTATCACATAAGAAGAATTATAATTTAGATAGACAAGTTGGGATAATTTTATCAGCACTAAGTAAGGTAGGGATTAATGCAGAATTTAGTGGAAGGAATGACATAGTTGTTGATGGAAGCAAATTTTCTGGGAATGCGTTTCTTGTTGAGAAAAACAATCGTATGCAGCATGGAACAATATTGATTGATGTTGACATGAAAGCGCTGTCTAAATATCTAAATATATCTAAGATAAAAATTCAATCTAAAGGCATTGAATCTGTAAAGTCACGGGTCATTAATTTAAAAGACATTGACAATACCCTGACTATCGCAAAAATGAAGAATTTATTAGTAGATGCTTTTAGAGACGAATATAAATGCACAGGAGAGATAGACTATTATGATGAAGAAAGCATAAAAAWCATTGTTGTGGCAGATAAATATAATAGGTGGGAATGGAATTACTCAGATTCTCCTTCATTTACAATTCAATTAGAGAAGAAGTTTGATTGGGGGATTGTTGACTTTAATTTCAACTTAAAAGACGGTAAAATCGTAGAAGCTTCAATTTATTCAGATGCCCTATTTATTGACGGATTTAAGGAATTCGCCGATGTAATTATTGGTACAGAGCTTGTTGGTAAAAAGCTAGCGGCGAAATGCGAAACTATCAACTTCGAGAAGGATGTTAAAAGAGACATCAAGGATTATTTGATGCTTGAGCTCTAAAGAATTTATAGACAACAATATTAGGTGCATAGCTAGAAATTGCAAGATGAGATTGAAGGATTTCTGAGTAAAGAAAGAATAGAACGTTGCTTATCAATTGATAAGCAATATAATATTAGGCGTTTAAAGTCGGAGAGGAGAACTTGACTTATATAAGAGGATGGTGTACAATAATAATGACAATGATTATTCATTTCAATTGAGAGTGAAAAAAACCTGATTTAAGAATAATTTGGATAATAAGGTAACGAATTAAAAGAGGATTGGATAGTAAGAAAATGAATTGAAAGACAATGAATTAAAAGAGGAGGAGAATATGTTGTTTGACAAGCATAATCCACAAACAGACGAAATGATACAAATAATGGATCAAGATGGAGTGATAGTGAGACCGGATTTAATGCCGACACTAACTGTAGAAGAAATGATAAAGATGTATAAGACGATGGTTTTTGTTCGCGTAATTGACACCAAAACTGTTCAATATCAAAGGCAAGGTAGAATACTAACTTATGCACCAAATTTTGGGCAAGAAGCTACGCAAGTAGGGAGCATTTCTGCCGCTAATAAGTCAGACTGGGTGGCATCTGCATTTAGAGAGCTAGGAGTTTGGCTTCACAAAGGAATACCTCTATATAATGTTTTACTTTACTGGTATGGGAATGAATTAGGAATGAAAATGCCAGAGGGAGTTAGGGTGCTTCCGGTTAATGTGCCGATCGCATCTCAGTTCCAGCATGCTACAGGATTAGCTTATGCGAGTATGTATAGAGGGGAAGATGATGTAGTACTTGCATATGTAGGAGATGGTGGGACTTCACATGGAGAATTTCATGAGGCTTTAAATTTTGCAGCTGTTAAAAACACGGCTAATGTATTTATAATACAAAACAACCAGTACGCAATTTCTACGAAACGTACTAATCAAACAAAATCAAGAACTTTAGCACAAAAAGCTGTAGCATATGGGATGCCGGGAAGATACGTTGATGGGAATGATGTTTTTGCTATGTATGCAGTTACTAAAGAAGCTGTAGAAAATGCAAGAAAAGGAAATGGCCCGACTTTAATTGAAGCTTATACCTACCGATTAGGTGCACATACAACAGCTGATGATCCAACTGTATATAGAGATGATGAAGAGGTTAAAGCTTGGGAGAAGAAAGATCCAATAGATAGATTTAGAAAATATTTAATTTCGCAAGGGCATTGGGATGAAGAAAAAGAAAAGCAATTAATAAAAGAAAAAGAGAGCATCATTAAAGAAGAGTTTGAAAAAGTTGAAAAATCAGGATTTGTCTCTTTAGAAGACGTGTTTGACTATACTTATGCTACTAAGACTAAACTACTTGAAGAACAATACAATAACATAAAGGCGAGAGAAGCAAGGGAGGCGAAATAGCATGTTGGTTTTAAATTTGATTGAAGCAATTACGGACGCATTAGATGTTGAAATGGGCTTAGATGATAGCATAGTTGTTTTTGGTGAGGACGTAGGCTTTGAAGGTGGAGTATTTAGAGCAACAAAGGGGCTGCAAAAGAAGTATGGCGAAAAACGGTGCTTTGACACTGTCTTAGCTGAAGCATCTATTATTGGTTCGGGTATAGGAATGGCAATTAATGGCTTGAAGCCAGTTGTAGAGTTGCAGTTTTCTGGATTTATGTTTCCAGGATACAATCAAATTGTAACACATGCGGCCAGAATGAGAAACCGTAGTAGAGGTGCATATACCGTCCCAATGGTTATTCGTATGCCATATGGAGCTGGAGTTCGTGCGCTAGAACATCATTCTGAAAGTCTAGAAGTTTTATTTGCGCATATAGCTGGACTAAAAGTAGTAATACCGTCGACTCCATATGATGCCAAAGGGTTGATGATAGCAGCAATAAGAGATCCAGACCCAGTAATATTTCTTGAGCCGAAGAGAATTTATAGAGCATTTAAGCAAGAAGTGCCAGAAGATGATTATGTTATTCCTATAGGCAAGGCAAAAATTCTTAAGGAAGGTAACGACTTGACCGTAGTTTCTTGGGGAGCTATGGTAAGAGATGTACAAAATGCTATTGCAATTATTGAAAAAGAAGGGTTCTCTATAGAACATATTGATTTAAGGACTATATCACCAATAGATAGAGAAACAATAATTGAATCGGTTAAAAAAACAGGTCGTTTTGTAGTAGTACACGAGGCTGCTCAGTCATTTGGACCTGGAGCAGAACTAATAACTATTGTTAATGAAGGTGCATTTTTGTATTTAGAAGCACCACCAACACGCATAGCGTCACCAGATATTATTGTCCCGCTTCCAAAGGGAGAGCATCATTATCTGGTGAACAAAAATACTATAAAAGATGAACTTGAAAAAGTTCTGAAATACTAGGAGGTAGAGTATGTTCAATGTCAAATTTGCAGATATTGGGGAAGGCATACATGAAGGTGTTGTCTTTAAAATGCACGCAATTGAAGGTGATAAAATTGAAGAGAGTGAAGTGCTATTTTCAGTAGAAACGGATAAAGTGACTGCAGATATAACTTCGCCAGTATCTGGGGAAATATTAAAAGTTAATGCTAAAGAAGGCGATGAGATATTTGTTGGAGATACAATTATTGTTATAGAAGATGGCTCTTCTGAGATTCTTTCAAACATGCAAATGGATGGGGAAGAGACGCCGAGCAATACTCCAATGAAAGCAGAAGGCGTAGAGGCTGAAAGTGAAAAAGAAGAGGGCGGAGCAAGTGTTGTTGGAGAAATTGAAGTCTCTTCAGAACTTATAAAGTCTAGCGATGAGTCACATTGCGAGATTCTAAATGCTAGCACTAAGAAAATATTAGCGACTCCTGTAGCAAGGAAACTAGCAAAAGACTTAGGTGTTGACATTCAAAAGTTAAAAGGGTCGGGACCTGCAGGCAGAATTATGAAAGCTGATATTCATGCAGCTAGTAAAGAAATGAGTGAAGTAGCAAAAATAGAAAAAACCAAAGAGCCAGTGAGAAAGGCATCTATAGTAAAAAGCAATGAAGAAGTTATACGTATACCGATGAGTATGATTAGAAAAGCTATTTCAGAAAATATGGTAAAATCAAAGTTTACGATTCCTCATACAGTTGTTATGGATGAAGTTGATGTTACAGATTTAGTAGCTTTTAGAGACGGTGCCAAAGAGATGCTATTAGAAGAAGGACATAAGTTAACATATCTTAGTCTAATAATTAAGGGAGTTACGATTGCTCTTAAAAAACACGAGATACTGAATTCATCTCTGGATGAAGAAAAGCAAGAAATAGTAATAAAGAAATTTGTGAATATAGGCATAGCTGTTGATGCACCTCAAGGTCTAATGGTTCCTGTTATTAAAAGGACTGATCATTTGAGTGTATTAGAGATTGCATTTGCAATTAAAGATTTAAGCAGCCGAGCGCAGGAGAAGAAGTTGAAGCTTGACGAAATAAAAGGAAGTACATTTACAGTGACAAACTATGGAGCGTTTGGAGCAAGCTTTGGCGTTCCAATTATAAATCATCCTGATGCTGCAGTTTTAGGAATAGGTTTGATAGTAAAAAAACCTGTTGTAGTTGCTGATGAAATTGTGATTAGGCATATGCTTCCATTATCCATGTCATTTGACCATAGAATTGTAGATGGTGCTGATGCAGGAAGGTTTATGCAAACTTTGAAGAAATTGTTAATGAATACAAATCTGCTACTTCTTAACTAACAGTGAAGTTGGGTGTGTAAATAGTAAACATAGGAGTTTATGGTGTTTACTTAGATTGGAGGGTTTATGAAAAAATTTGAGGTAATTATTATAGGAGGGGGTCCTGGTGGTTACGTAGCTGCCATTAAGGCTGCACAATTAGGACTAAGTGTGGGTTTGGTTGAAGAGCATAAGTTAGGTGGAATATGTCTAAATTATGGATGCGTGCCGACTAAAACGCTACTTAAAACTGCAAAACTATATTCAGACTTACTAAAAGCCTCTGAATTTGGGATTGATATAAAAAGGACTGAAGATGTTAGTATCAATTGGGACAACATGATGGACAGAAAGGATAGGATTGTTTCAAAACTAGTTTCTGGCGTTGGGCAACTAATAAAATACAATAAAATTGATTTAATCAATGGGCATGCTAATGTGATAGATAAGAACACAGTGAAAGTAGGAAGCGAAACATATAATTGTGAAAATCTAATTTTAGCGACAGGATCTTCAAGTAGCATACCAAATATACCTGGGCTTAGTGAAGCTTTTAAATCTGGTGGAGCAATTGACAGCACGGGAGCAATTTCTTTAAAAGAAAGACCAAAAACACTGACTATTTTAGGTGGCGGTGTGATAGCTATTGAATTTGCTACTTTGTATCAGAGTCTAGGGACACAAGTAACTTTACTACAACGCTCAGACAGAATTTTGAAAGTTTTAGATCGCGATATTCAAATACTTATGAAAAAAGAATTGGATAAGCTGGGTGTTAAGATTATAACAAATGTTGATTTAAAGAGTGTCGAGGGGAATATGGTTAATTATGAAGTTGAAGGAGAAAAGCACTCTCTAACAAGCGATTTTATTTTAGTCAGTTTAGGGAGATATCCTAACTTGAAGGGCCTTGAGGCACTTGATATAGAGACTACGAGAAAAGGAGTAGTCACTAATGAATATATGGAAACAAGTATGAAAGGGGTATATGCAATTGGAGACATGAATGGCAAGTACATGCTAGCACACGTCGCTTCAGCAGAAGGTATAGTTGCAGCAGAGGCTATAGCTGGTAAAAAAACAACTATAAATTATAATAAAATCCCTTCTTGCATATATAGTTTTCCAGAAGTTGGAGTTGTGGGATTAACTGAAGATGAAGCCATAAAACAAGGATATAGGGCGAAGACAAGTAAATTTATGCTGACATCTAATGCTAAAGCACTTGCAGAAGGAGAAAGCTCTGGTTTTGTAAAGATAATATCTGATGAAACTTACGGAGAAATTCTTGGAGTGCATATTGTAGCATCCCATGCAACGGACATGATTGCTGAAGCAGCAGCAACTATGGAACTAGAGGGTACAGTACACGACCTAGCTAAGACAGTTCACCCACACCCAACTTTATCTGAAATTGTAATGGAAGCAGCCCATGGAGCAGTTGACAAACCTATTCATGCTATTAAATAGTGAGAAGAAAAAGTTTTTACAAATTTCAGCAAATGAGTTTTTAAGTATCTACAGATACACATAAATAGAAGAATAAATAGTATAATCAAATCAACAAATGATAAAGATTATCATTAACAGAAAAAGTGAAGTAAAAAATCAAATTTTAGGAGGGTTTTCTATGAAATTTAAGTTAGCAGCATTAGGCTACGGGTATGATGCCCTAGAGCCACATTTTGATAAAGAAACAATGGAAATACATTACACTAAGCATCATGAAGGATACAAAAACAAGTTGAATGTAGCACTAAAAGATAGTCAGTTGAATTTGTCAATAGAGGAGCTTTTGCAAGACTTACCTTCACTACCAGAAGAAATAAGAACTGCAGTTACCAATAATGGTGGTGGGTATTACAACCACAACCTGTTTTGGGAGATTCTTTCACCTAACGGTGGAGGCGAACCATCAGGAGAATTGAGAGCAGATATAGTTAAGACTTATGGATCTTTTCAGGACTTTAAAAGCAAGTTTAACGCAGCAGCTGCAACTAGATTTGGTTCTGGTTGGGCATGGTTAGTAATTAAAGATGGAGTTCTAGAGATAACATCTACTGCAAACCAAGATTCGCCAATTTCTGAGGGTAAAACTATAATTATTGGTTTAGATGTTTGGGAGCATGCATACTATCTAAAATACCAAAACAGAAGACCAGATTACATTAACGCGTTCTGGAATATTGTAGATTGGAATAAAGCTAACGAGCGTTATAAATTAGCGCAAGAAAAAGCATAGAGTGTATTTGAGAAAGTAGGAAATAAGAAACGTAGCTGACGAAGAGAATGTTTTTGCTGCAGTTTCAATGTTTGAAGCGGCGCTTTCGGATAAGATTCTTTGGTTTTAGAAACTGTGATGAAGTTAATATGAAATCTTGATAAAAACAACAAAAAACAGCAAACATGCTGTTTTTTGTTGTTTTTCAAATACAGAAATGAAGTTAAATATATTTTGAGTTTTCGTTTCGCTGCACATATTGTGAAAATGATTATTATTTTCATGTACATTGAGTTGCTTTTCTGTTATAATAGTTTTTAATAGTTACATTACCGTGGCAAAAAAATATGTTTGGAGATGAAAAAATGGCAAGAATGAGACACCCAAGATTTAAAAAATGTAGAAGCCTAGGGCTTAATGTTTGCGGACATCCGAAAGCGATGAAAAGAGCAGATAACGGTCAAAGCAGAGAAAAAAGAAAACTATCGCCTTATGGCATACAGCTTTTAGAAAAACAAAGACTTAAATGCTACTATGAAGTTATGGAAAAACAGTTTAGACGCTATGTTAAAGAAGCAATGAAGGATAATGAAATGACAGGCGATTCACTAATTAGGAAGCTTGAGTGCAGACTTGACAATATGGTATATAGAATGAATTTTGGAAGCTCTATTAGAGAAGCTAGACAAATGGTGACTCACGGGCACATGGAAGTAAACGGCAAAAAAGTAGACATTCCGTCTTTTGCTCTTTCTGTAGGTGATATTGTTACCCTTAGACAAAAATCACGAAAGAATGAAGTGTATAGAGAAAACTTTATGGAAAAAGCATTTAACACAGTATCTTATGTAGAGATTGATAAGGAAAATTTTTCTGCTGTTTTAGTGAAGAAGGTAGAAAGAAGTGAAGTGCCTATTGAAATCAAAGATCATTTGGTTGTAGAATTATATTCTAAAATAATGTAAAGTACAAAAATATAGTTTGTTTGAGGGAATAATATGCATAAAAAAGCTAACGTAGAGAATTTTTATTTTTGGGAAAACAAGATAAGAAATTCCGACGACATATTAATAGGGAATGAAGAACAGATAAAAATAACGAAAGAAACCCCTATTATTTACATTGGAATTCTTGACAAGAAGAAGGGAATTTTGAAATCGGGCTGGAGCTGCCATAAAAACATTGATGTGGCGTTGGGTTTTTTAACGTATGTTTTTTTGCCGGCGGCTCTACTTACATGGGGTGCAAGGGATGTTGATGGTTTTTTCATACCACTATCTGATTTTGATACAGTAATAAGCGAAATTACAAAAGGTAGAGATTCGACTCCAACAGAAATTAAAAGTATGCGTGACATGAATGAAAAGTTGCTAGACAGTTTCATGCTAGGTAAAACTGAAAAGTGGCGCGTGGTAAATTCTTTTTGTGAAAATTTCAATGATTATTTCGATAGAAATAGTGAAAAAAAACTTTTTGTAAAGGTTTTCAATAATAGCAATGAGATTGTTGATTTTGTAATTAAGGATATAGAAAATGAGTTTATGGAAGTTATAGAAGAAGAAATAGATATGTCAATTAAGAATTTAAGATTTATGTGTGAGAATGTTTATGAAGAAGTTTTTATAAATAGGACATTTATCGAGCAGCTTAATCAAAAAATACCTATTTGGTTTTGATATATACTGGTTGATAAAAAGTACTGTCCTCAAATGACTTTATAACGCCATTAGCGAATTTTTTTTAGAGGAGGAAGATTAGTGGATAAAGCGATTGTTATTTTTGGATCTACAATGGGAAACACAGAAATGCTTGCAGGAGTTATTGTTGAAGGGTTAAAAGAAGCGGGATTTGAAGCAGAACTTAAAAATGTGACAGAGGCTAAAATAGAAGAAGTTGTTAATTACGACTTAGTACTTCTAGGTTCGTCAACATGGGGTGAAGGAGAACTACAACTAATTCAATTCCACCAATCTCGTATTCGATTGCTTCGTTATATATCATATGTTCTCCTCTTGATTATTTGTCCTCTCTACTTTTTATTAATATAAAATCTGTAAATAATCACTTTTAAACAGTTGCACAAAAATAATTCCAAACAATTTTGCGTATTTCTAAGTAGTTTTTTTGTAATATTTCTTCAAAGGAGTGATTAGTACTCAGCTCTTCAATAATTTTTGAGCCATAGTAATACGCCATTCTTGAACTTGTCATATCATTCATGTTAATCACACTAAATAGTTTAGAATATAAATCCATATCTAAGACATTTTTTTCTATCGATTCGGCTAGTTTCCCGCCAATTTCTTTCCGCATAACTTCGCATTTATTCGTCCAAATATTAACTTCACTTTTATTTAAGTAGCCAAGCCAATAGACATCCTCAGCTGGTTCTGCAGTTTTTTTACCAGTGAAATACGTTGCTATTCCTTCACATATCATGCGCTTAAAATAATGCTCTTCTGTCGTTATATGGTTCTTTAAGTAAAATTCTATGTTGCGACCATAATGAACAGCGTGGATAATTTCATGGAATACAAATGCTTTTATATTGTATTTGTCTATTCCTCTAGTAATGGCATTTAGGTCAAAAAAAACATACGCCTCACCATCAACAAGGATTCCATGCCCATCTATACTGCCATCAGATAACAACAATATTGCTCCTTTAATACTAAAATCGCACTGTCGATTCATTATTTCTTGAATCTCCTGTTTAATTATATTTGCACAGCTAAGCATTTTTTGCACATCTTTTGCATGCATTTCTTCTATTGTTTTTTCAATACTATTTTGAGTATCTTGTTTATTAGTGACTACCCCATTTATGCAATCATATAGATAATTGTATTCTTTGAAATACTTGCTCTGATACACTTCTTCTCGTTTTTCACTATCTTTTTCAAGCTGATTTATGTATGAATTTATAAATTCCAACTTAAACGCTCCCCCTTTATTCTTGTATTTCCTTCTCACCATCTCTTAAACGTCAATCTGCTTTCTTCACATATCCCTTTCAAAATCTATGACGTACAAAATCATAAACTACTGACACATCCACATTTTTCTCAGCTGCTTCTTCGAAATATTTTTCTGTGAATAGCTCTTCCCCTAATTTAACTCCTTCTGGACAATCAACTCTCCAGCTATCTAGAATCAATTCTTTTTTTCTAGGCTCTCTCTGGCTCTCGAAAGCTGTTATCAATGCAATTTGGAAAATCTCTGCATGCTTTGCTGTTCGTCCTATCTGCAAAGTTTTCTTCTTCGTATATTCTAATTTATCTTTCAGAGCAATAGCTCCCGCAAATCCATCTTTTGCTGCATACTCTAATTTACATATATGCATCATTAAAATTGTTCCAACGCACATTGGACAAGGTTCCATTGTAGTATACAAAGTATAATCTCGTATATTAGGATGCTCTCCTTCTTTTAATTGCACCATAGCCGTCATTTCTGCATGTGCCATATTTGTTCCAGCTAACCAGTTCGAGCTTTCTAAATCAAATATTCTGTTTCTCCCTCTTGCAATGATTTTTTGGTTTTCATCTACGATAACAGCACCAATTGGTATAGTTTTTTTCTTATACGACTCCCAAGCCAATGCAAAAGCCTCCTGCCACGGAACATTTAAGTCATTCCACATATATAACACCCCTCAATTTTTTCTTGCTATTTTTCTCCTAGATCACATTTGTATACAACCATCATTTTTCATTATTACAAAATTCTAATCTATTAGTTCTTCAGCTTTTACCCCTTTTGCTCTATAAGGGAAAAACCTGTTTGCGCTCTTCTTACTAAGCGCACATATTAATGCTTCTGTTGGACAAACAGCCAACTATTGCGAGCAGCTCGGCGACGCGTTCACGACTCTTTGATGCGGAGTGTTTGCGCAGGCCAAAGCCGATG
>NVVX01000035.1 GCA_002733545.1 Alkaliphilus sp. | reverse complement strand
ATTTTTAACATTTTCCATCTCACCATAGTCATAAATGTAGCACCTTTAAAGCCTCTTAGCTTAGGTTTACTTGTTTGCCATTCATGTAGAAACTTCCCGCTTTTGTGATTAGCTGGCGTATGGCACTTATTACAAAGAGTTATCAGATTAGAAGGAGCATCAGTTCCACCACCACTCACAAACAATATGTGATGTACTTCTAAAATAGGCTCCTCGTCTTTGTTTTTACAATTAGGATTTTGACACTTATGATTATCTCTGTGTAATACATACTCTCTTGTGTTCCAAAATCCTAGTTGTTCCCCTTGTTGATATTCTACCCCTGAAATATTTGGATTCTTAATTCTTTGAATATCAAAATTTGCTACCTCTATGACAATTTCTGATATTGGTAAGATTGTTCTTATTTGCTCAATAAATCTTATATGACTATCTAGTTTGTGCATAATACTTGGGGCAAGCCAACCTTTTTCTATTTTTCTATTGTCAAACCTTGGCTTCCTGTACCTTAATTTAATTCTTCTATTAGTTCTATACATAGAGCGATTAGAAATTCTTTTGGTCATTCCTGTTAACAGGTTAACTTCTCCACCTATTAACTCTTTTTCTTTTGTAACAGCACTAAAACCTACGTTAAGATAACCACTATCTATTCCCAAAATAATAGGTTGCATATATTGTGTATTAGTACAATATGTTAACTTAATAGTGAAAGGTTTAAGTGTAACAACGGTTGCTTTTTGTTTTTTAAGTAGTATTCTTGCTTTCGCATTGTTTGTTGGCATTAATGTAATACCATTAATATCTAATACGTATATCAAAATTATAACATCCTTTCGGATAAAGACTCACTTCCTTGTTCACACTGTGTGTTAAAACAAGTTAGTGGTAGGTTCACATCGCCAATGTTACAAAAGGTTTTTAAAAGTAGAGAACCAAAATCTTTGATTTTGTGTGAATCACTTTGTTGGTTCATCTAAAAGTAGAGAACCAAAATCTTTGATTTTGTGTGAATCACTTTGTTGGTTCATCTAGTAGCAACACTTCTCCTGCCATCAGAGATGTTTAATCACTACCCGTAGAGTTTGGAACTTGTGAAGTATTCCAAAGTACCTATATCATTCTTAAGTAACGTAGTCAGTTACCTGTCTGCGTGCAACGCACAGGCAGAAGACTTAGGCTAATCAACTGACTTGCTTTCACAAGCCACTACCTTTTAAGGTAGTTGGCAGTTGACTGATCATTAGTTGTTTATAGTTTTTTGTATCCTTAGTCGATTTCTACTTTTGCGCGAACACATCCGTCTAACTTCTTACAATCGCTTCAACTTAGAGACCGTCTCCACATGTGTCGTCCAACAACTGAGAATATATTTTTTTGCCTTTTCCTATCCTATTGTTCTTTGATTCTTTTTTAATGTCATTTTTCACGCTAATCCTTGGTTTCAATCCTGTTTTTAAAATGAACGTAAGCAGATACGGATCTTTCTTACCATCTACACCACCAAGAATTACATAATCAACTATAGCATTAAATACATCTGCATCAAATTTCTTTAGCGGTTTCTTATCATCAAAGTATTTTCTAAATACTTTCAGTCTATCTGTCATCGCTTTTTTTTCACTTGCTGTAAATGATAATTCATTTAGCTCCTTAACCAGATTTTCTTTATCACGATTTAAATCGATAAATTTATTTTCATAGTTCGCTCTATCAATAGCACCATCTAGGTGAAGATCTATTAACTTCTGGATTTTGGCTTCTAGTTGAGCTAATTGATTATTTAACTTTCCCAATTCTTTTTTACTCTGGCTTTCACCAATACTCTTTTCTACAGTTAAAATAAATGCTTCTGTGATTTCTGTATTGTTGGTACACATTTCATTAAAAACTTTTACAAAACCTTGTTCGATAATACTTTCAGAGAGACCTTTGCTATCTGGACAATACTTTTTACCATGCTTACTCGATTTTATACAGTGCCAAACTGCCTTTTTGCTTTTAGAGCCAGAGTTCCAAGCACGTCTTCCTACAGTACCTTCACAGAAACCACATTTGATTTTACTGCTAAATGTATATTGTCTGCTATATCTAACGGCACGTCCTTTTTCCATGTTGCAGTTACGTTTATTTCTTATCCCTTGAGCTATTTCAAATGTTTCTTTGCTGATAATTGGCTCATGATGATCTTTAATGTAATACATTTCTTCTTCACCTTTATTATCAAGGCGTTGCTTGGTTATTGGATCTACCGTAAAAGTTTTACCAAGCAATAAATCCCCCATATATTTTTCGTTTTTTAAAATACCACGAACGGTACTGTCGCCCCATTTAGTGCTACCTCTTTTAGTTTTGTCTCCACGCTCCATAAGCTCCTTACAAATGATTCTAGCACCCATTCCTTGATTGTATCTATCAAAGATATAACGTACTACCACAGCTTCTTCTTCATTAATTACAAGATCTTTTGAAGCTTTATCATAATCATAACCGAGACATCCTTGGAAACCAACAAGTTCTCCACGTTTCATTTTCATTTTAAGTCCCATTTTAACATTTGCCGATATGCTTTCACTTTCTTGCTGGGTCAAAGATGTTAAAACAGATATCATTACTTCGCCTTGCATTGTAAATGTATTAATATTTTCTTTTTCAAATAAAACTGCTACATTGTGTTTTTTAAGTAGTCTTGTGTATTCAAGGACATCTTTAGTATTACGCCCAAATCTAGAGATGCTTTTAGTAATGACTAAATCAAATTCACCCGCTAAAGCATCTCTAATCATTTCTTTAAATCCAATTCTTTTTTCTATTCCAGTACCACTTATACCAGCATCCGAATATATTTTTGAAAGTTCCCAGTCTGGATGCTCTTCTATTTTTTGTTTATAATGTGCCACTTGAGAATCGTAACTTGCAAGTTGTTCAGCTGAATCTGTACTAACTCTACAGTAAGGTGCAACTCTTATTTTAGTAGCTCTTTTTCCTTTGGAATCATCAAATTTATTTTTTTTTGCTTTAATAACTTCTACATCATGCATAATATGCACCTCCAAACATGAATTTACCCATATGTAAGTACTATTTCTCAATCCTCAAAATATTTTGCAATTCTTCTGCAATTTCATCCACCGTAAACATAGCAGTATTAAGTGCTTTTCTACCTGCTAAACTAGGACTAAATTTCTGAACTTCGTCTTTTGTAATATCATGCCATATAGGTAAAACAGTCTTTCCATTTGTCATTTCAATTTGAAACAATCCATCCAATTCATAATTCGTCCAACCCTTTTTTATAAAATTTCTTGAAATAACAACAATTCCATATCGCGAATTAGCTAATCCTTTATCAATCACACTTCTTAAGCTATCTCCCCATTGTATAGAAAATTCATCGTACCAAACATTGATTTCATATTTTGTTTTTAATATTTCAGCTAATTCTCTTACAAATCCTTCCTTATCTTCAGAAGCATGTGATATAAACACATCATGTTCGATAATTTCTTCACTTAAATTCACTGAACTTGATTTAGTACTTGTAAAGTTATTTGATATTGCAAGTTCTGCTTGTTGTGTTAACATCTGAATTCTTTTTTCGTAAGACTTTCTAATATCATCTTGGTTTTTCCTCTCTTTTTTCATTTCATTATTTTGCTCTTTTTTCAACTGCTGATTCAAAGTTAACAATTTGCTACGTTTATTAATAATTTTTTTATTTGTATCTGTCTTTTTTTTCGAAATACCTACTATTTCTTTTCCATATCGCTGTATTTGAGAAAACTTACTCTTAATAACTGATTCGGATTTACTCTTAGACATAGAACTCTGTAAATCAGAAATCTTTTTTTGTTTGTCTGTTTCTTTTTTCAACTCATCGGCCAAACTTTTATCAAATCTGAAAATTTCTTTCTCTATTTGATTAATTGAATTTTGTATAGTTGCAATACTCCTATAATTAACCTCCATCTTTAAATTTATATAATACTCAATATCAAATTGGTTATTTCATTTTACTTATCAGCTTTTTTAACTTCTTTTATTAATTTATCAAAATCACTTTCAAATAATCTATCCTGAATAATTCTATACTTTTCATACTCGTTTTCTGCAAACTCTTTTGCAATTTTCGCAGTAACTTTGCCGGCATTATTAAGTAAATCATATTCATTAAATTGTAAAAACGCATTGAGTTTACTTGACCAATCTTCCATTGTCATTGGCATCCTACGACTAACTTGTAATTCTGCATAATCCAGATACATTGTTACAACCCTATTTAATAAATCTACCTCTCCAAATTCCAAATAATTTTTAGCAATCGGCACATCACTTTTGAGAATTTTTCCATCAGGCGAATTTTTCCATGTAGTTAGACCCATATGTTTTTTCTCCGCACTTGCTCTATCCACAATAAGTTCTGCAGCAGTATTACCATGAATAGCAAAGTGAAGCTTGTTTTGAACAGTTTTAAAAAATATTTGAGTCACTTTTGCATCAGATGAATAATCCATTGATGTTGCATAAATATCAGTTATCTTTTGGTAGAATTTTCTTTCACTTGCTCTGATTTCTCTTATTTCTTCGAGTAAATATTCAAAATAATCTTCATTTAAAAAGGATCCGTTCTTCAGCCTTTCTTTATCCATTACATATCCACGAATAGAAAAATCTTTCAATATAGCTGATGCCCATCTACGAAAAACAATTGCTTTTTCAGAATTCGTTCTAAATCCGACTGAAATTACTGCCTCTAAACTATAAAATTTAGTATTATATTCTTTACCATCAGAACCAGTACGTCGGAATTTCCGACGTACTGAATCTTCATTAAGTTCACCTTCTAAAAATATATTTTTTAAATGTTCAGTTATAGTTGAACGCCCTTTGCCATAAAGACTTGCAATCATATCTTGAGTCAACCATACATTTTCATCTACTACCATAACTTCAATAGAATCTTCGCCAGCTAGCGACGTAAATATTAAAAATTCTGCAGTACTATTTCTAATTTGTAGATTGTTTTTTTTCATCTCTATTCTCCAATCTTCTATATTTAAATATTTTTTTATTTTCAAACTATATTCCCACTACTCATTTTGATTTTAACATAACCACATTTCTTTATCTAGCTATCTTTGTTTTAATTTTATATTTTCTTTCTAGCTCTACCTTAATTTTCGCATACTCTCTTTCTGAGATCAGCTTTTCATCAAGCAGGCTAGAAAGCATTGCTAGTTGGATACTATATTTGTTTGGCTTTCTTAGTTTATGATACTCTAAAGACGGTCCCTCTTTCTTCGGAAGGCCACACCGCTTCTCCGGTGTAACTCCTGCTATAAACTGCAGATAGTCCACTGATGATATAAATAACCTTTCCCCTGGGGATAAGTGTGCTGGAGCGTGAACTCTAGTTACAGTGTCTATAGCTATCAACAGGTTCTATAAGTGATGTCTGGAACCTGTCGAGCGAAACGTCCCCACGACATCCTAGCTAAAAGTTTTATCTGAAAACTAGAGTCTACGGTTTTAGCAATCCACTTAATTGAAGTTAAAACAATTAGTGCAATAAAAGGTCCTAACAGTTGCGAAGACCAAATGTTCATTTCATTGTTCTTAATTATTGAATCAATAAAAGTCGCTTCTGCAAATACTAAAGCAAGTGGTAGTATACCTTTTATTACAGTTACTACTATTAAAATTATGGAGTATAATAAACCAAATTGTCATCACTTATACGTAACCTACTTTAATACAATTGACGATTGACATATTTATTTAAGTGTGTTATTGTTTAATTAAGTATCTACTTATTTATATAAAGGAGTGATAACTTTGCCCGAACTATTTGATATCATGAAATCTTTAGCTGATGAAACTAGGTACAATTTAATTAAACTCCTTTTACAGCATGATTATTGTGTTGGCGCACTTGCGAAACGTCTTGATATTTCTGAATCTGCAGTTTCGCAGCATTTGAAGATTCTTAGAAATACCGGGATTGTTAAAGGCGATAAAAGAGGATATTTCACCCACTATTACGTCGACCGGGATTTACTAAAAGAAGCTGCAAAAGAAATTGTTGAATTGACTGAATTAGAAAAAATTGAAACGGAGTGTACAAAAACCGGTTCTAAGAATCATTCATGTTGTAGAAAGGAGGTGAAGAAAAATGTGTAAATCAAATTGTGATCATCCTGAATTGCGACCTGAAAACGGTAAATGCAGTGATGAACTCATTAAAAAATGTCATTGCAAGGATAAGAATCACCCTTGCAATGAAAATGACAAATAAAATGCTTAACTAATCTATTTTTGAAATGGGCAGAATTCAAAGGATGAGTTCTGTTCATTTCAATTAATCAAGGAGGGTAATAGCTTGAACATAATCGAAGTAAAAAATCTAAACAAAAGTTTCGATGATTTTAAGGCTGTTAAAGGCATCAGCTTTAATGTTGAGAAAGGGGAAGTCTTCGGCTTTCTCGGTCCTAATGGTGCTGGAAAAACAACAACTATAAATATGCTTACAGGTCTTGCAAAACCAACATCAGGCGAAATAATGATTTCAGGCCAAGATGGGATTGAAAATATCAAGAAAGTACAACAGATCATTGGCATCGTCCCTGATGAAAGCAATCTATATGATGATATGAGCGGTTTTGATAATCTTGTCTTTTGCGCTTCTCTTTACGGAATAAAAAAAGAGCAGCGAGAAAAAAGAGCAAAGGAATTACTCAAACAGTTCTCTTTGGATGATACAGGCAGCCGTCCATTTAAAGCTTATTCAAAAGGTATGAAGAGAAAACTGACCATAGCTGCCGGTATCATTCATGAACCAGAAATACTCTTTTTAGATGAGCCAACTACAGGAATCGATGTTGAAAGTGCAAGGCAGATCCGACGAATGATCAAAGATCTTAATGATAACGGAACAACTATCTTTTTGACAACCCATTACATTGAAGATGCAGAGAGACTGTGTCACAGAATCGGCTTTATCGTCGGGGGTAAAGTCATAAAGGTTAGTAAAGTTCAAGAATTAATGACTGAAGCCCAGCAAGAAAATATCGTTGAATTTAGAACTGATTCAAATGGCTTGGATCTAGAAAATAATCTAATTAGCACTTTTCCCAATATAACCCTTAAATCGAGTTCTGACCATAGCATACGCATCAGCTCTGTTGAAAAAATAGAACTCATGCCATTTATGAATTTCTTTGATAAAAAGGGAATCAAAATCAGTGAAGCAAAAATCATACATCCTTCACTTGAAGAAGTATTTGTTAAAATTACAGGCATTGAAATTGATAAGTTGAAAAAGGAAAAGGAGGGGAAAAAGAAATGAATAAACTCTTAGCTTATTGGAGCATATTGATGAAAGACATGAAAAACTATTACTTAAAGCCACCGAACATCAGTTGGGGTATTATTTTCCCTATATCCTGGACACTTATGTTTTTTATGCGTTCTAGCAGCGAGGTCGATATTCGCGGTATATTGCCCGGTGTAATGGCTTTATCCATTCTCTTTGGAACAACATCTATGCTCGCTGTCACAATTACATTCGAGAGAAAAAGCCGATCATTCGAAAGACTATTGCTTGCTCCCATTAGTTTAAATCTATTGATGCTTGCAAAAACAACAGGTGCCATTCTCTTTGGGATTATCAATGCTTTTATTCCAGTATTGTTCGCTTCATTTATGGTCGATCTGTCTGATATAAATTGGTTGTCAACATTTATTGGTGTTGTTTTGATTGCTGTCACTTCAACTTTCCTCGGACTGTTTATAGCCGTGTCAGTAAGTGAAGTTTTTGAAGCTCAAACATTTTCCAACTTTTTCAGATTTCCAATGATGTTTCTGTGCGGCTTATTTATTCCGATTGAAAATCTTCCAGTTTTCGTGCGACCATTATCCTATGTCTTGCCATTAACTTATGGTGCAGACATGCTTAAATTTTCAATCAATTCAACAGGTTCCATCAATCCATGGCTCAGTCTTCTAGTACTTATAGGTTACGGGATGGCACTGTTTATGATCAGCACCCATAACATCAAAAAAAGATGGATCTACTAAATCAAGTAGGAGATAATTAAAATAATTAATTACCTCCTACTCGATTTTCACCCCGATAGGGATAAAAATAGCTAATATTATTAGAAATATAAAATATTTTGCAAATATTAAAATTCAACACCAAGCAATAAACAAATATAAGACTTGACTTTTTGAAAACACCCCCAAAATGGTTTTGGGTAGAGCTTTATTAGGTTTTTACTCCATGGAAAGAAGTTGCTTGTATGACTTATCAATGAGCATAGCTCCAATAGGTGCAGTAATGATAATAGATACTACCGCCACAGTCAAAGCAATATCTCCACAAGCAAGGCCCATTGCAAGAGGCAATCCACCAATTGCAGCTTGCACAGTGGCTTTCGGCATATAGGCAAAACCAGTAAAAATTCGTTCTTTATAATTTAGTTTTGTTTTGATAAGGCTGATAAATACTCCCGCCATTCGGAATAGCATTACCCCAACGATTAGCAAAATTGATAAAACACCTGCATCTAAAGCATAGCCAATATTAACAGTTGCACCTACAAGAACAAAAAGAAGCATCTCAGCTCCAACCCACAATTTAGAGAATTTACCCGAAAGACGTTTAGAAACCTCGTATTTCTTCTGCTGGATAGATGCACCCAGTGCCATTACGGCTAATAACCCTGAAAATCCAATTACACCAGACATTACATGTTCTAAAGTAACAAGTAAAAATGATACCGAAAGGATAATAATTACTTTACCAGTGTCTCGGATGCGAAACTTGGTAAATAGCAGTGATAAGATAAGCCCTGCAATCACTCCACCTACTAAACCGAAGACAATTGCAGTAGGTATAGTTAAAAAATGAGTTGGTGTAATGGTTCCACTTTGAGCTAATCCAGTAAAGGCTGTAAAAAGAACTATTACGAAAACATCGTCTACTGAGGCACCAGCCATAATCATTTGAGGAATACTTTTATTTCTGCCATATCCACTTTCCATGAGCTTAAGCATTCGTGGTACAATAACTGCTGGTGAGACTGCAGCAACAACTGTACCCATTATAGCAGCTTCCAACAAACTAATTCCTAAAAGCTTAGGTGCCAAAATCAACATACCGATTATTTCAAAACAAGCCGGTACAAAACACATTAGTATAGCAGGACGACCAACTTTTTTTAAATCTTTAATATCAAGGTTTAGTCCCGCTCTAGTTAGAATGATAATCAAAGCAATTTGTCTCAAATCTGTAGAAGCTCCCAAAATTGTAGGATCAAGTAAATTCAAAACATATGGTCCTAGCAAAATACCAGTTAATAGCATTCCTAGTAACTTTGGAAGTCTAAATTTCTCAAAAACTTTTCCAAGCGCCATCCCGCTCAAAAATATTAGTGCAAGTGATAATAGCATATAAATTCTCTCCCATCTTTGCGCAGGCAATAAAAAAAGCCAATGAGCCTGCGATATTTTGTCGCAGAAGTCATCAGCTTTATAAGCGGTTTAGGTTTTTAACCAGGGGAGAACTTCATTCCCATATGAAAATAATACTACACATGATATAATTTGTCAATGTCTTAAAATGTTTTTTTGAACAACTCTGATTCATTTATAACGTTTTTATAAAAAAGATTGTCATAAACCAAATATCAAATAATTATAATATTTGATATTTATCACAGAATATAGTTTCACCCAAAATTTCTATCACTTACTCTTCTTATTAACCTACAAAACTCAGCCCATTCATCGGGGAATTTATTATCTCCGTATTCCTTGATGTTCCGCCTATTTCTCATAATTTCAATACTCCACTGAGTTCCGTCACAAATTCCAGACTCTATGTATTTTGATTTCCAGTTGAGTATATCGATTATCTTCAATGCTTCTACAAATCTATCAAGGCTGGACTGCCTAATCGTTTTTTCGTAATAATCGCTGAAATGTCTCCAGGTTAGTAGTCTACTTTCAAAATCTATCTCAACCTCATAATATCCATCAAAATATCCTCCGACTGATGCCTTGATCCCTTTGATTTCATTATAAGCATGATTAATAGCTTCTTGCTTGTCCCATTCATATTCACAATATTTACAGAAGTATTCCGGATCTGAATCAGTGATGCAGCAGCCACCAAGCTTTATTTTACCTTCTTCAGATAGTAGAAATGATTCATGGGTTGGCATCCCATATAATATTTTCACAACATTCAAAGACCCACATTGCGGGCATTTCTTATAGTTGATTGCCATATCATCACCTTATATTTTTTTTGGATAAGTCCTAAAAAATAATTTTTCAAGAGCGTTTTCTTGAAGCGTGTAATTTTCAAGGCTATCCCAGACAAGTAAATATTTCAGCACTTCACTTTTGCTTGGTGTTGGGACATCTTCGTCATTTTTATCACTTATATTTTGCTTTTCCATGCGATCCTCGACATTAATTGGTGTTGCATGACATCTCTCTTCTGGATTCGTCAATTTTCCAAGCTTGACCCTATTTCTTTTTCCTAGAAAATAATTTCACGCGGATCTTTTCTCATTTCTTCAATTAGAATACCAACATTCGATCCAATCTCTTCAAACATACTAATATTATCTTGAACTAGCAATTTTTCTTGCTCTATCGCCAAGTTAACATGTTCTTTGATTTTGGGAAAGTTAACATTTCTCTTTGGGTTCACGCCTGCTATATCTGAAAATAGTTTACTTGTAAATGAATGAGCACTACTTACTTTATTATTTTCAATAATCTTTGTTCTTTCTGGATTAATGTATTTTATTATAGCGTCATCATAATGTAGAAGCAACCATATCTCAAAATATGGACTCGTTATAGTAAAACTATTATTCTTACCTGCAACTTCTAGAAATTCAAAATAATCATCCTTCTTTTCAAAACTATCTCTATCAAAAACAATGACAAATTGATCAATTTTTTCATCAAAATTGCCATCACCTTTAAGTTCATCCTTTTTAACATTGATAAGCTCTAGCAATTTATGTGGATGACTATAGTTTCGAATCTCACCTTCCTTATGAAGTATAACTAACTCAATCAAAGTATTAATTCCAAGTTCTTTCCTGTAACCTTCTATACCTTGAAAATACTTCCTTTCTGTATTAGCTCCTTCGAAGATTAAGTAGTATCTTCTTAGTGGCTCTATTTCAATTTCTTCTTCATATCTTACGGTCCAAGATCGTGCTTCACGTAATGGTGCCATTATTCATCACCGTCCTTTAAAAGATAATTTTTAAAAATTGGCACAGCACCATATCGACCTTCAAGATATGCTTTACTTAATTTCTTATCATAACGTTCTTTAAAACAATCTAGCGAATACAAATGAGATACATTATCTTTATTTCGTTCAACAAACCATATTTCGTCTCGTCTTAACAAATCTTGATCCATAATTGTGGATTCATGAGTTGTGAAAATTAACTGAATTTTGTTTTTCTTTAGGATTTCAAAGAACTGTTCTACAAACTTATAAGTAAGTTTCGGATGTAAACTGCGTTCCAATTCATCAATCACATAAACTTTATTTTTTTCATTACTGATTAAGATGTCAAGCAAATCGAATAATCTGCGTGTACCATCAGATCCCTCTGAAAACTCAAAATCACTAAATGCATTTCCGTGTTCAAGCATAATCGTTGTGATAATGGGTTCCTCACCTTTCAACCCTTTCAAATTATAAAATGCATCTTCAGTTCTAAGAGATAACATTGCTTTTTCACCATCAGAAGATTCATCTAGCTTTCTTTTGAATGCAGCAATTATTTCTTCTGCTAAATTGCTAGGGAGTTTATTTTTCAAATCAGCCACTGCAATCTTCTCAATTTTAACCTTTGAAATACCTGTATCAAACATTTCAATAAGTTGATTAATTTTTAAGCTGCCACCATCACCATAAAAATACTCAAAACTAGTAATTGGTTGATCTGGAAAAATAGTAATTAAATCCTCATCAAACCACTCAAATACATCTCTGAAGAATAACAATTTTGAGTCAGGATTAATTTTTTTCTGTCTATTCATCTCTTGGATAAACAGACTTCTTTTGTTATCTTCGAAGTCGATTTTATAGGTTCCAAATTTCATTTTATCAGTTTCATCGTAAGCGTAAAACAGCCCCCACCTATGAACAAGGTGGAGGCTGTGATATTATTTCTTTATAGGAATTTTACAAGAATCAGGAAGGCTATCTGAGAATGGTAGCAGTTTATCTAGTTCCTTCACATTCTCTAAATTAGTATTTGGCATTTTTTCAAATAGGTAATTCAAGTAGTGAAACGGACTAAGTTTATTTGCCTTTGCAGTTTCTACAACACTATATATAATAGCACTAGCAGTTGCGCCTCTTGGTGTATTACTGAATAAGAAGTTTTTCCTGCCGATTACAAAGGGTTTAATTGCTCTCTCAGCTCTATTATTGCTAATTTCTAAGTTAGGATCAGCCATAAATGATTTAAGTTTAGTCCACTGATTTAAGCAATAATTTATGGCTGTTCCAAATGTACTTTTTGGCAACGCTTGCTTCTTACTGGTTTCTAGGTACTCTAAAAAGGCATCTAAAACTGGCTGTGTTTGCTCTTTGCGCAATTTATGACGTTCGTCTGGTTCTAAGTCTTTGAATTTTCTCTCTAGTTTAAAGAGTTCATTGCAATATTCAAGTCCTTTGCTAGCAGGGAGGTTAGATACATCCGTTCCCTTTGGCACCGCTTTTAGGGCGTCAGCAAATTTTCTCCTTGCGTGAGCAATGCACCCAACAAGTGTTACGTCTGGGATATCATGATACCCACTATATCCGTCAACATGCAAAAATCCTTTGAACTTTTCTAGAAAGTTTTGGGGGTGCTTTTTTGCTCTTGTTGTTCGGTAATCATAAAGAAAAATAGGTGGACCTACTTTTCCAGTAGCATAAACACCTATGAAGGCAGTTATTAAAAGCTTTGCCGTATGATCCAACTCTCTTGAAGAGAATATGGTTTTTCACCTCCTTCGAAACAGTAGTAGGGTCTCGATTGAGTTCTCGTCCAATAGACTTAAATGATTCAGACTCTTTAAGACACTCTTGTACCTTGATTCTTTCATCTTCTGGCTGCTTGCTTTTTTCTAGCGAAAAAATTTCTTCTCTCACAAGATCTTTCTCTTTGCTCGATAAAATCCTTTCGTAAAAGAACGAACAGAATACTGCATAACTAAAGCTAATTCCTTCCATGATTGACGATGCGGTTATTTGCATTTACATAACTATGCATAGCGCGCTTGCGGATGTATGTGTGCTTCTGGTTCCTCTACTAACAGCAAGGGATAGAAGGCCTTATCAACATTTTTAAATTTTTCGGTCTGATAATTAATATTGGTTTTTATTGTGGAAAAAACTGCCCAGCTTCTAATACCCATTCCTAAATTCTCTACCGAAATAGGCAGTGCCTCTTTATTGCCATAATAAATATTCATCCCCTTATACAATGATTCAATATCCTTATACAATGATTCAATATCCTTAGTTAATGGGCTTATTTCAACAATACTGTTTTTATCTGCAGTTGCTAGTTGCAAGTTTTTTTTCATAGTTTCTAAAATTGGACTGTTTTTTACTATGCTTTTATTGATTGCATCTAAATTTTTTTGTATCTTCTCACGGTTCACATCTGTAATATTTTTTCTGACGTAGCCCTACTCCATGCTGATTTCTTGTCTCTAATATCCTTAAAAATATCTCTCTGTGCATCTACAATGAATTCTGATTTAAAAGAGTTCCTTCAGCTCCAGCAGAAACTTTAACTACTTTACCTACAACAGAATTTGGATTAGTTGGCCAAGAACCAACAGTCGTAATTATAGCATCGCCTTCTTTCAATTCATATTGGAGATAGTCATTAACCTTAGCTTCATCAATACAAACACATGAATCAAGTTCAATACTCCTATCTTTCAAATTAGACACTTTAAATGTGTTTTCTGATATTATTGCTTCTACCATTTCACTGTGATTCCTTTTACTGTTGTATCCATATCCATAGTACTTCGCATGTCTATTCCTACCATAGCTGCAATTAGAAATCCGCCTTTGAGAATAATATTATTTTTGTACTGAGAGACAGAAATTCTTTCTAACAATCTTTCCATCATAAAGTTTTGTAGTACAGTATTAGCTATCAAATTGTTTTCCTTAGCCATGTTCTTAATCCAGTCCTTTAATTGTCTTGGACTAGTTACACTCATGATAATACCTCCATATACTGCCGTACTAATTCTCTTACATTAAAAACTTCTGCATATTCTAGTAGCTTAGCAAAATCTGCTCCTTGCCCCTTCATATATTGTTTCACTGCAGTAATTACTAAATCAGTATCCAGTTGATCTTTTTTTCTGAGACAATCACAAATTGTTCGCTCTTTATTATATACAACAAGCTCGTTCCCATATGGGGAAAGTAAAGTGATTTTACCAATGTCATGAAAATTCTTATGTATATAGAAAAATTTATACTGGTCTTTATCCTTTAAGAGTCTAGTGTTATATCCAGAAGGAATAGTTAACATTAGCTGAAACGGAGTTCTATCGCTCAAATCATGAAAAAACAATGCAGTTTCGTGAGAGTAGATTCCTTTTTTACATCTATACTGTGTAATAAGATACTCGTCTTTCATTTGATTTGCATCGATATAGATTCCTCTTCCAACTCTCTCGATTTCTCCTGCCTGATTTAATCGTTGCAATGTTTTATTGTCAATCCCTACTTTTGCAGCTTGCTTCGATTCCAAAATTCCATTATTTTTTTTCAGCAACTCTAAAGCCAATTCCTTTTTTCTCACACAATTATACCTCTCTTCCTTTTACGTTCGTATTCATGCTATCATATACGAACGCAAAAGGCAATAGAGGCTTGATGAAATTTCTATTATTATCTATTTAGGTATAGCTGCTAGATCTTCTTGCATAAAAAAAGAAACTAATATTTTTTTGTTTTAGTTTCTTTAGTCATGTCTATTTTTGTGTTTTTTCTTTTATTTCCATTTTTTTCTTAATCATCTGCGAGACCGTCTCCACATGTATTAGATAAGGAGCGGAAGAAAATTTCTTATACCTTGTTTTGCTATATGTATTTTCTGTCTTTATGCCTCCATGTTTTGAAAAATTCATTTTCATAAATCATTGATTTATATGGCGGTAATACAAAATCGATTAGCACTTCAACTACTTGGCGAAAATCCAATTCGTATTTCAGTACTTTCTTACAGAAATTTTTCCACCTATTCTGAATTTCAACATCTTCTGCTAACCTTAAAATATCTTTAACAGTGTCTTGCTCATATGGTGTTCCACGATTAGACAGAGTTACGAAGATAGCTTCCTGCAATTTCCTACCATCGAAATCAAATGTCGTGGCTAGGTAATGTATATCAAAAAAATCCTTCATTCTTCCTGTTACTTCCATCAAGGATATAATGGCATCCAATTTCTCTGCCACAATAGACTCTAATGAGTATGTTAATATTTCTGGTTGTTCAAACTCTGGCAAAATAACAGGCAATCTCCTTATGACTGCTGACGGTATAACAATATCACCAATCCCGAAATCAATACTAAAAGGGGTTTTTGTATGCCCTATTAATCCTATAATATTTGCTCTAACACCATGATATTCTCTAGTCTCACCTATTACTTCAAACCCTCTAATTTTTAAATTAATGTAGTTATTTTTACTAGGCAGAGAAATAACTTCACTTACAAGTTTCTCTATAGTATCTAAACTACTAGGATAATTTTTCAAGAGATAGTCTGTATCGACAGTCGGTCTTGCTGTAAAACCACTAAGCGAATATAACAAAAATCCACCTTTTAATATTAGATTTTTCTTATATTTGGAATGTGATAGTCTTCTTATGAATTCTTCTTGGCAAAATAAATTAATAACTTGATGCAGCTGAATGCCCTCTATTATTGACTTGTTTTTTAATTTAGCCAAAACCGATGCTACAGTGCTAGCCATTACAACCACACCCCTATATAAGTTTGCACCTTCTTCTTAATATGAAATATTTCGGCATACTTTAGTAATTTGCGCACGTTTTTATTTTGATCTTTTACATAGCGTTGGATTGCGTTACTAAATACTTCTCTCTCTAATTTATTTTTATACCTTAAAACATCACATATGGTTCTGTCACGGTCAAAAATATTAACTGTTACTCCTCTAACTTTAATTGCGTTTATCCCCACTTTTAAAAACTTTGGTTCTATGTAGAAAGGTTCTATAGGTGGATAAGTGATTTTATACTGACTTTTTTCGCTATTTCGATCAACTGCTATTTGCCACGATGAAGGGACTCTATCTGTATATCCATAATATATCAGCGCGCTTTCAAGGAAAATCACCGCTTGTGGAAACAACCTTGCAATAATTACTTCCTCTGGACAAATTCTGTCTGCTAATTCATAATAACCATGCTTAATCTTTGTAATAAATCCATCCACCTGAAGCTTTTTAATTTGTCTGCTTGTAAGCCCGATTAAATTAAGCTCTGATGTCTTCAAAACTCCACCATGTTTACTGAATTCATTATAAATAATATCATTATTTATCATAGTCGCACCTCATTATCCGCTTTTTGATTTGATTGCGTACAGTTTAGTGCAATTCTATCACTAAACTGTTTGTTTTGCAAGGGTTTTAAAGCGATAAATAAAATTCTGCTTTATTCACTTTTATTAATTACCACTCTTTTTAATCATCTGCGAGACCGTCTCCACATGTGAGGGGCTGGTAGCAATAGATAGATTCCTAAATAAACGTATGCTACACTCAAGGTTATTTCTAGTAAAAGCTTAAACTTAATGTAGTGGTCCTGCATCAATCTGTTCCCGTGCATTTATATAAATATTAAGATCATCTACAATATATTCTCTTCCTGTGGTATGTAGTGCCTCATAACTCGCATTGATATAATCAAGAACACGATACTTGTTGAATAGTTCTATTGTTTCTTTACCCTTAAGACCTTTTGCATTTTTATAACTTTCAATACAATAAACTAAAAAATCTAATTTATCATTCACGATTATGCCTCCTCTGGAAATGTAATATTCCCTGTTTCTTGCTCTTCGATAAACAAACTAAATAACGTTGGGACACTTAAATGCCAAACCTTTGTTTCCTCCTGCTCTAGCTTTTCGTAAAGTTTGAATGAGTAAAGAAGATTTAGTGCCTCTTTATCTGAAATTTTCATCTCTTTTGAAATCATGTGTACCAATCGTGAAACTATCACCTGCAAAACAGCTTGAAATTCCCTTACCTCACTCATCATTCACCCTCCTCATTATGCAAATTCAACTTCCCAATATATTTTAATTTAGTCAATGCTCTCTCCGTGCAAAAAGTTACTTGATTGTATAATTTACGAATCTTTAACCTCTTTAGAGTTTCTTCACGGCTTAAGAGTTCTGCTTCATACAGACCAAAAACCCGGTATATTGCATCGTCTGCAACTGCTCCAATAACAATATCATACTGTTTATCATTATAAATTCCCTGTCTGTTAGCAAAAACAAAATCCAGCCAGTTCGCATTTGGCACATCAAATTCTAAGACATCTAGTCTCTGCTTAACTCTATCAAAATCATATATACTAACCACTTTGATTTGACTGTCATTTCTCATCATCACTTTATGCGCAAAGCTTACTGCTTGCTTCTTATTTGTTGTCGTATAAAACCCAGCCCCAAAATCTAAAGTGCGTTTTGATTTTAATAAAATTGCCTTTTTAACAACCACGTCACTACCATGGTACAAAATCATATGCTTCCTCCTACCACTTTTTGTATTAATCTATCTTCCTCTTTCAGCTCAACAAGCATTTTTTCAAAATGCCTTCGTGTTTGCGGGGCATGCTGCCGAGCCAATGGTTTGAAAGAAAACCTATCACCTAGCTAATGGGAAGATAAGCTGTAAGCAAGGGCGCTTTCGGCGACGAAAGGGTCTGAAGGAAGCTGATGGCGGTTACTGGAGCGGAGCGCAAGCAAACCAGTGTTGGCATATGTGATGGATGACCCTCCACGAAATGGGAAAGTCCAAATATTAGCTAAATCACATGTGTTAGGATGGTCGTTTCTGTAACAGGCGAAGTAACTTAACCCTGGAAGTACTGTACCCGTTGCTGTAGATGAAGCGCCAAGTGGAAGCAAGGAGCTTTCATTAGGGGACAGTATGCAGATGATGTCGTAGTAGTTATTAAACCTATACCTAAGAAAGCGAGTAATCGTGTGGAGGACAAAATATAGGTGACACATCACTTGTTGATGTGACTGATATAGGTCGAAAGCTTATTTCAGATACGAAGGACGGAAGAGATTTCAAAGTACATTTAATGATATTTCAAAGAATGATGAAACTGTTTAAATGAAGGCTGAAATGCCTTGAGGTACGTTTAGTTGGCATAAAAAAACTTGCGAATTAATCGACGACAGAAATATGAAGTAGCAAAGTAATAACAAAGATAAGATTGCCTTAGAGCTAGAGACGTCAAGTTAGCTTTGTGAAGAACATATAGTTAGACTACGAAACATAGGAAGATGTAGCAACAATGGAGGATAAGCAAATGAAGAAGTTGTACAGCCTAATCGATAAAATATATCGGGTAGAAAATTTGCGGAAAGCATTCATTAAGGTCAAAAGAAACAATGGAGCTCCAGGAATAGATGGAGAAACTGTCACTATGTTTAAAATGAGTCTAGAAGCAAATATKAACCTACTTCATGAGCAACTGAAAACCAACACGTACCAAGCAAGCCCTGTAAGACGAGTAGAAATAGAGAAACTCGACGGAGGAATAAGACTTTTGGGAATTCCAACAGTAAAAGACAGGGTAGTACAACAAGCTGTAGCAAATGTTATTGAGCCACATTTTGAAAAGATATTTCATCCATCTAGTTATGGGTATAGACCAAAACACTCGCAACAACAAGCAGTAGCAAAAGCTGAACTCTTTATGAATAAATATGGTCTTAAATATGTAGTGGATATGGATTTGAGTAAATGCTTCGATACGTTGAATCACAATATAATTATTGATGCTATAAGCGAAGTAATAAGCGATGGAAGTGTTTTGAACTTAATAAGAAAGTTCTTGAATTCTGGAGTTATGTTAGGTGGAGAATTCAGTGAAACTGAATTAGGATCTCCACAAGGCGGGGTGATTTCGCCATTAATTAGCAACATATATCTTAACTACTTTGATCAAAAGATGAAGAGTAAAGGCATTCGTATAGTGCGCTATGCTGATGACATTCTGATATTCGCAGAAGATAAAAGAACAGCTGGAAACTACAAAACCWTTGCAACTAAAATTTTAGAAGAAGAGTTAAAGTTAAAAGTAAATAATGAGAAGACTACTTTAACAAGTGCTTATGAAGGAGTGGCGTTTCTAGGCTTTATAATCTGGGAAGAAGATGTAACAGTTCAGCCAAAACGAATAAAAAGATTTAAAGATAAAATTCGTAGAATAACCAAAAGAAATGCAGGAAGAAAGCTTGAAGATATAATTAAAGAGCTAAATCCAGTACTTCGTGGATGGCTGAACTACTATAGAGCAGCGAATATCAAATGGTTAGCTCAAAGTCTAATGGGATGGATAAGAAGAAGGCTCAGGATGATAAAAATGAAACAGTGGAAAACGTACAAAAAGATGCATAAAGAAATGAGAAGACAAGGAATCAAGGGAAATGGATTAAAAATGGCAGTGACAAAATGGAAGAACTCAAAGACTTACGTCATTCATAGATTACTTTCTAATCAATATTTTAGAGACCTTAAACTCATCGACTTATGCGATTACGAAGTTGGATTGTTGTCAAACTACAGATAGTTTGATTAGAAATTTCAGGAGCCGGATACGGCAAACGTAAGTCCGGTTCTGTGAGAGCAAAGAAAATAGGGTCGACTATCCTATTTTCTAGCTACTCGATTTATCAAGTTTACTTCGTACATTCTTAATTTTTGCCTTGTCTTTTCCGATGTAATCAGTAATAGTCTTTTTTCCCTCTCGATACTTCAAATAATGGTATTCATGGTTCCCTACTTTCTTCAAAATAACGGTTCCTTTAGGAAGTAGTTTAATCTCGTTTTCATATTGCTGCTGCATTAAATAATTCCTTTGGGATTCCTCTAAAATCATTCTCATAAACAAACTCAAACTAATCACCTCTTGATATACAGTATACCCCACTTTTTTAAAAGTAACAACTCTTTGAGGGGTAGAGTATAATTAGTTCATGCTACTGTCGGTCACTATTTGTTTTTCTAATCATTTTCAAATGTAGAACAAATCTTTGTTTAGGTGTAAGCATAGCGATGAGATGAATAAAAGAAATATATTTCAAATTAAGTTTTTGATTGCTCCCTTTTAAAATCATCTGCGAGACCGTCTCCACATGTGAGGACAGTATAAACAAACTACTAACTAATCTTTGCACCAAAAGGCAAAAAGGATAGACGCGCAAATTTAAAGTGTTGCAAGCCAAATGGTATTCCAACTATAGTTATACAAAAAAGAAATCCTATAGTGATATGAGTTAAGGCTAGTATCCAGCCTGCTAACAAAATCCATAATACATTTAATAGTAATCCTCCTACACCGAAAYTTCCTAAGTCAACTTTTTTGCCAAATGGCCATAACACGAGACATGCAATTTTAAAACATTGGAGACCAAAAGGGATGCCAATTACTGTAATTGAGAGTAGCAAGCCAACTATAAACCATTCTATGGCTGTAAATAATCCCCCGAAAATAAACCAAATAATATTGCCTAGAAACTTCATTTCTAATCTCCTCTCATGTTTTAATATATCGATACAATAGAATACTATGAATCAATAACAATTCCCCGTGGAAAATGGCATAATACGACTGAATTGTCGCCCATTTGTAATTTCCTAATTCGAAAGTCTCTACTGCAGTATTTAGATCCTTCACCCCAACGTTGAATTCTTTCAAATACATTTCTTCTGATATATTTGCCCGCTTAATTTTACCTCTCTTTACCAAATCGTCTAGCATCAAATTTTACCTCCCCATATCTCAATCCCTTTACATATTTCTTTGTAAAACACATTATCTTCTGTTTCCATATCAACAAGCTCAAGCTCATCTACAATTAAAAGACTAATATTTCTATCAATCTCATAATTATTTATTTCTCTTTCGACTTCTATCTTACACTCACTATCTATTAAAATAAACAGATCCATATCGCTATTAATTGTATCTGTCCCATTTGCGCAGCTCCCAAATAGAATTATTCTCTTAGTTTTATTTTTAATTGCATTAACTAAAGGCTGTAATCTTAACAAATTATCGAATTTTCTAAATTGACTGTTAATAGGATTGTCCAAACTAGCTTCATGAATAACAGATTTACCAACACTAGTCTTGCGTACTAGTCCTAAAGCGCTGTATTTCTTCAAAGCGTTAGAAACGCTTCCTTTACTAACATTTAATCTTTTGGCAATACCTGTAACAGTACATTCAGTCTTTTCTGGTTGCATTGTCAGATAGGAAAACACTTGTAACGGTACTTTGTTATACAAATCTTCTATCAAGTTAGTTCAGCTCCTTTAATCAATGCATTCGTTCAATTAATTAAACACATGTCTATTTAATAATACATATGTTCATTGTATTGCACGATGTTGCAATAGTCAAGAAAAATCTTGTCATGTCATTGTTGTCCATTTTACGAATTCAAACTATTTAATTCACTATAACCCCATTTAATGAAAATCTTTTCACTTCTGTTATTTTTACATTCACTAACTGACCAATTAAAGAAGTATCTCCTTCGAAATTAACTAACTTATGTTGCCTTGTTCTTCCCATTAGTTTGTTAGGATTGTTTTTGCTGTTTCCTTCTACCAAAACTTCGACATTTTTATCTTGATATTTTCGGTTCATCTCTTCGCTAATTGAATTAACTGATTCAAGAAGTCTGTTGAATCTTTCATGCTTAACTCCATCATCTATTTGATTGTTCATTGTTGCTGCTGGAGTTCCTGTACGTATTGAATACAAGAATGTAAATGCTGAATCGAACCGAGCCTTATTTACTACTTCTAGTGTATTGTTAAAATCTTCTTCGCTTTCTCCTGGAAAACCAACAATAATATCAGTGGTTAAAGCGATATTTGGCAGTTTTGTTTTTACTTTATCAACTAATGCCAAGTAAGATTCTTTTGTGTATTTTCTATTCATTTCGTTTAAAACTTTATCACTTCCTGCTTGGAAAGGCAGGTGCAAATGTTCGCACACTTTTTTGCATTCGGAAATAGCATCAATAAGCTCATCTGACAAATCTTTAGGGTGAGAAGTCATAAATCTAATTCGCTCAATTCCTTTAACTATATCTAGCTTTCTTAATAAATCCGCAAAAGTAATTTTACCAACTAAAGTCTTTCCGTAGGAATTAACATTTTGACCAAGCAAGGTAATTTCTTTAGTGCCATTTCCTGCGAGTGTAGTAACTTCATCAACTATATCTTGAAGCTCTCTACTTCGTTCTCTTCCTCTGACATAAGGCACAATACAATATGTGCAGAAGTTGTCGCAACCATACATAATATTTACTAGAGCTTTAATTCCATATTTTCTGATAACAGGAACATTTTCAATAATGCCCTCTTCTTCTTTCCATACATCAACTAAAGTAGTGTCAGATTGCATTGTATTTATAAGGAGTTCAGGAAATTTATGAATATTGTGTGTTCCGAACACTAAATCAACATGACGATATTTTTTCTTTATTTCTTCTACTATCTGCGGTTGTTGCATCATACATCCGCAAATAGCAAGAATTAAATCATCGCGCTCTGATTTTAGTTTCTTTAATGCTCCTATATTGCCATATACCTTTAATTCTGCGTTTTCACGCACGCAGCAAGTGTTGTATATTATTAAATTAGTTTCATTTTTATCTTGCGTTTCTTCATAGCCCATTTTTTGCAGCATTCCTGCTATTTTCTCGGAGTCGTGCTCGTTCATTTGACAACCGTAGGTTACAGTGAGATGTTTCTTTCTGTCCCCAGTCCTTGCAAAGTGTTCATCATTTATTTTTTTAACTTGATACATATATATTTCTTGTTCTTGGAATGCTGTTTTGTCAATTTCAACTTTCATTCTTTTGCTCATTACTAGACCTCCTGATTCTTTCTGTAGTTATTATAACCTATCCAAAATAAAAAAGATAAAAAGAAAAAACCCATTCAGATAAGAATAGGTAATTATATGTTTTTACATTCTTTTCTTTTCCATCTCTTCTAACATAGGTTTAAAATAACTCTCCCAATCTAAAATTACTTTTAGATTGTTCCAAGCATTCTCCTCCATGGAGGAGTCTTCTATAAGCGACATAATATTTGCGAAGTATATAAAATATCCCCGCTTACAAAACTCTATTATTTCTCTATCTTGTGAGAAATAAGCGGTGCTTTTCCAATCTGCTTTGGGATCATAATTTTCGTAAGTTATGTTTTTTCTTGTTGAATTCTTTTCTGCCCAATCTTTTACTTTCTTGTAATTATACTTATAATACATTAATATCTCTCCTTTTTTTATTTTTAATAAATTCTTCTATTGCTTCTAGAATTATAGCATTCTGATTTTTCTCTTCGTTCAATGCTATTAGTTTTATTTTTTTTAATAATTCTTTTGGAATTCTCAGAGTTGTTCTAACAATATCACTCATAATATCATCTCCTAAACATTAAAATTTGTGATTCTAAAACCAATTGATCCATCAAATTTTTCGTTACTCTCCTTTGTAAAAACATATAACCTGTGTTTGTTTTTTTCTGTGAATCTATTGTATTTGTCAGAAATTATCTTGTATAGTTTTACTTCAATCTCAGCGATATCACTACAATCTAGTTCACTGTAGTCTTCTATATCACAATCGTCGAACTCGTATTCTTCTATGTCGACTTCACATTCTTCACTATCCAATACACCTAACCTATTTTCTTTTTCTAATATTAACAATTCCTCGTAACTTGTTATTATTTTCATTTTTATAATCTCCTAGTTTTTTATTTGGCAGTTTTGGAGGTCTGCCAACTCATTTGATTAGCACTTTCAATTTAATTTATCTTTGTTGGAAATCCCCAAGTTCCGTGAACGTTTGAGTAAAAAATTTCCTCACCACTTTCATAAATTACTTGTAATTTTGATAATCCGCATTCGTGCAATTCCTTTATTTTATCTATGCTTGCTATTCCTTTTAAAAAATCTACGTTAGTTACTTTGTCCCACTCCGCACCGTCATAAATATCAATATTAATTTTCTTTGTCATTTTCATTTCCTCCTAGTTTTTTATTTTATTTTACATTTGCTCTATATAGTTCATCATTGCTTTTATTGTTTTAAAACTTTCTCTTACTGCGTGTGTATTATGAAACTTTATAAAATATTTGTCTGTGTATCTCGCGTCAGACACTTGTGTGCTTATGTACATTGTTCTATGCTCTATGCTCTCTGTTTTTTTCTTTTTCCTCTAACATTTGCTTAGCTTTTTCAACTTTTTTCATTTTCATTTCCTCCTGTTTTTTTATTTGTTTATCTCTTAATATAAGTATAGCATTTTAATGCTATGATGTCAAGACATTTTAATGATTTTATTAAAAAAATATGTTATAATTTTTTAAATAGAAGTTAGCGTGAGGTGGAGTGTGTGAAACTTTATAAGATTGGTCAAGCAGCAAAACTAATAAAAAAAAGTGATTCAACTTTGAGACGGTGGGAAAAAGAAGAAAAGTTGAAGGCAAATTATGTATCAGAAGGAGGACATCGTTATTATTCAGAAGAACAAATTATTGATTTTGTTAAAAACAACGAAGAAAAAAAAGTAGTGTATAAAAACCTTTCCAACTATCAAAAAGGTATATTTTGGAGTATAGGTTCTTATATTCCAAGCGATGAAGCCATGGTTTTTAAAAGTAAAAGCTTTCATCACATAAAAGAATTACAAGAAATAACACCCTGCAACAAAATAGGGCAACTTACCGTAAAAGGAAAGCCCCAATATGTTTTAAAAAGTTACATGTATAACATGGAAGACTTTAAAGAAAATAAATGGACCAGGAGAAACGGAGAATTCAGGTATTTGCCTGTATTGTCTTGCTATAGAGACTTTCTAAGAGCATATATAGAACTTCACTCATGTCTTGATTATAGTATTAGAAAGAAGAAACAAAAAAAATTGCGGCTACGCATATTTGGGAATGAAAATATAATAAGAGAGATAAATGTCAAATTGGCACAATTTGGCGTAAAAGAAAAAACACCACAAACATCATACAATGCTAAAACCTATATTCTTTATTGTACAGCGCTTCAAGAGATACAACTAATTTTTAATACAATTTATGACAACGAGAATTATTGTCCCGTGTTTTGGGAAAAAGTAGATACACTTATGAGAAAACCAATATTGAAACAAAAATAAACTAGAAGAAGCAAAAGACATTCTAAGATTACTAAAACTTCCTAACGGACAACAAAATAACAGAAGCGCATATACATTGCTCGCGTTACTTGATTTAAAAGATAGCGACAATTGGGATAAGAGCACAATTAGACTAATAGGTATACATGACATTATTTCATTCATAAAAGAAAACTACGGTTATGTATATGCAGAAAACAGCCGAGAATCTATAAGAAGACAAACAATTCATCAGTTTGAGCAAGCAGGCATTGTAGAGAGGAATGCTGATAAGCCAACTGATAAAATTATATTTTAGATGGGATTGAATTAAATGAAACTTAAAAAAGACAGTTCAACTCAAAAGTTGAGAGGTGCATACTATACACCGAAAGTCTTAGCAGACTTTATTGTAAAAAATATTGAGAAGAAAGACAATATGAAAATACTTGAACCTTCATGTGGAGATGGGGTCTTTTTAGAGAGTATTTCTGAATATATCAAGGATGAACAGATAAAGTCTGTAGAAGCCATTGAAATAATTAATGAAGAAGCTAAGAAAGTTAAAAATCGTGGCTATGGGAAAAAGTATAAAATTATAAACACTGATTTTTTAGATTTTTATCATAACAACAAAAATAAGCGTTATGATTTAATTGTAGGTAATCCACCTTATATAAGATATCAATATCTCAGCAAAAAACAAAGGGAAATACAGTCTGAAATCCTAACGAACAATGGAATGAAATCTAATAAACTTATAAACAGCTGGGTTTGCTTTTTAGTGGCAAGCGTTGAAATGTTAGCTGATAAAGGATCGATAGGATTTGTAATCCCAGCAGAGCTATTACAAGTTGTATACGCAGAAGATTTACGACAATATTTGTCAAATCATTTAGCGAAGATTACATTGCTTACATTTAAAGAGTTGGTATTCCCAAAAATAGAACAGGAAATTGTCGTTTTTATTGGCGAAAAAGATTATACAGTTTTGAATGAAGAAACAGTTATATCTGTCGTTGAATATAATAATTTTGTTGATATGTTAAAACACGATATAAGCAAAATTGAGTATCAAAGAATTGAAAATACAAAAGAAAAGTGGACACACTATTTTCTGAATGGCGAAGAAAACAACCTTGTTTATGAGTATAGAAATCATATGAAATTTACTACATTTGATAAAATTGCATTAGTTAATGTTGGTATTACAACGGGGAACAATAAATACTTTTCAGTTGAGAGAGATATTGTAAAAAAGTATAATCTTGAAAATGTAGTTTTACCTCTTATTGGGCGAAGTGCTCACGCAGATGGATTATTCTTTAATGAGGAGAATTGGAAAAAGAATATTGCAAAAGATAAAAGAGCTCAATTAATATTATTTCCAGAGAATATTCCATATGAGGAGTATCCTAAGGAACATAAAGCTTACATTGATTTGGGAGAAAACACAGAACAAAACATAGGATATAAATGCCGAATTAGAGACAGATGGTATATAATTCCTTCGATTTGGACACCTGATGCATTCTTTCTCAGGAGGAATAATAAATTTCCAAAATTCGTATTGAATGAAATAAATGCGGTTTCTACAGATACTATGCACCGAATAAAATTTAAAGAGCATATCAATAAGCGCAAGGCATTATTATCTTACTATAATAGTATTACATTTGCTTTTACCGAGATAAATGGAAGAAGTTACGGTGGTGGTGTTTTAGAAATATTACCACGAGAAGTTGGCTCTGTTGTTTTACCTGAGATTCAAAGCATGGACAGTAGAGTATGCGATGAATTACTTGAAATTGTTGATGATTATATTAGTAACAAAAAAGATATTAATGAACTCCTGGATATAGTCGACAACGCTGTTTTACATGAGCATCTTGGACTTAATCAAGACACAACGCATGCATTTAGAATGATATGGAAAAAATTAATGAATCGAAGACTTAAAAGAAGCCGGTAAGCATCATCCTACTTCAAAGCAAAAACAAAAAGCCACTCAACAACAAAAAGCTCTTCTAGGCTCTAGTGTTAAGTGGCTTAATTATATTTCTCTACTTTCTAATTATCTCTACTTCTTCTAATCCCTGGCCGCAATAGTTGTCTTACATCTCCGGTTATATCCAGGAACAAAATAACCTCTCTATAAGTTGATCCTCTCCATGCACGGACAATAAATGTGTATGGAGTTCTTACTCTAATTCCATGAGTGTCTAATATATTGTCTTTTTCTACAGTTTCATCGACTGCAACTCTAACAATATAAGACATTATATCCGTCTTAGCGAAAACATTCTCATTTACCTGAAGGACAATAGGATGATCTACTGCTGTATACCATTTTTCTGATTTATAGTATTGAGCAATAATTTCAGGATCTACAATTAATTCTAAACAATCAGCATAGCCTTCTGTTTCGATTGTAAAGAATATTTTATCTCCAGCTAAGGCATTTGAATTGCCGAAATTATTAAGTCGTGGCATAAATGTATTCCCCACGGTCATTATAACGTCGATTTTTAAGGCTTCTACCCTAAATGGAGCTTGTACTACTTCCACATTATTATTAGGCGTTCTGGCAGTGAATAAAGCCATAT
>NVVX01000034.1 GCA_002733545.1 Alkaliphilus sp. | reverse complement strand
TATGAAGCCAGGTAAATATGTTATATCCCAGGTCCACACTTGATTTGCCTTAGTTGCAATATGTGTTGTAGGCACTTTTGTTCTACTAGACTTTGCTTTCCCTCTTTTTGTCATCATCTTCTCTTCGTGCAATACTCTATAAAAAGTTGATTCAGATGCTACATAAACTCCTTTATCTGCTAGCTTTGGGACGATTTTTGACGGTGGCATGCTTGTGAATTCAGCTGTGTTCGATATTCTAATAATTTCCTTTTTTTCTGCTTCTGTGAGTTTATTCTTAGGAGCTAATCTACATGCATTTTTTCTTTTATCTTCTTCAATCCTACCGCTTCCTACCCACCTGCTATAAGTCCTAGCGCTTATATTTAGCACTTTACAAGCTGGGATTAATCTTGCTCCTGCTTCTCTTGCTTCGTCTATTAATTCGGTTGCTTTTACGCGATCTGAGTGTTTTATTAATCGTCCTCTGGCTCCCCCCAGATCGCTTGGACCTTTTTTTGCAAAACTAGTAATGCTGCTGTTTCTGCCAATGCTTTTTCTTTTCTTCGTAGTTCCTTTTTAAGGGCTTTTGTTGTTTGTTTTTCAGTGCTTAACTCGCTTTTTAGGCTGCTAACATCTACGTATTCTTTTTTGTTTGCATTACTGCAAGATAATTTCCACTCATTTATTTGTTCTTTTAAAATTCCTTTGCTTCTGCAGTAAATAGAGACCTCTTCTTCTGTCATTGCAGCTGTTTCAATCACAACATGAAATTTATCTTTCGAACTCCATTTATACGGTCTTTTAGTTGATTGTGGAAACTCATCTCCCTTTGCTTTCACTTCTTTCTTCCACTTCAAAAGAGTGTTTGTTGAAATACCCATTTCTTTGCTTAATTTGATTGCTGGCATCTTTTCTGGTGCTTGCATTCGTTTTATTGCTAATAATTTTACTTCATCACTATACTTGTTTGGCATTTTATCCTCCTGTATTCGGTAGTTGTTTTTACTATATACGATTTAGTTCTATCTGACAACTATCCTAACACAGGGGGATATCAAGGAAAATGTAAAACTAGTAGAAGCTCTCATAGAAGCTGGAGTATATAATATCGTATCTGAAGATGTGGTGGAAGAATTAAATGAAGAAATAAGAGCAGCTATAAGCGAGAGCGGAATTACTAAAAAAGAGATGCTAAAAAAACTAAATGATGCAACAGGAGTTAACGATTATTACGTTCCTGAATACTTATTTAAGCAGCAAAATATTAAAATAGCAGTTGTAGGTGCAGTAAGTAAAGTTGGAACAACTACAGCTGCTATAACTTTATGCAATTACTTAGCAAGTATTGGCGGAAGTGTCTGCTACGTCGAAGCGAATGAGAGTGGACATATAGGGATGATTGCAAATGCAAACAAAGAAATGAAAGTTAAAGACGATTTTATTATTTATAAAGGTGTAAAATATTTAACTTTAAGCTCACAAAGCGAAGATGAATACGACTTTATTATTTACGATACTGCAGAGATTAAAACAAAAACAATTAATGCAATTAAAGCTAATTTTGACGAGATTGTTTTGTGTGCTACGACCAAGCCTTATGAGATTGATTTTTACAAAAGAGCATTAGACTTGCTAGGTGAAACTAAAGTTCATACGTTGTTTTCTTTTGCGGATGAAGTAATTAAAAAAAAGCTAAAGAAGCAATATGGAGAGTTGTTCTTTTCTGAATACTCGCCGGATTTGTTTGATGATAGAAAAAATATTGATGTTTGGAATAAGATTCTCGAAAAATATATTTCTAAAAACACATTATAAAATATAAATTGGAGGAATTCAAAATGAAAAAAGGTAAACTAATAGAACTTGTATATGCGGCGAATTTTACAAAGAGAGCAACTGCGGTTGCTCTTTATTTAATTAATAGAGTAAATAGAAACTTAACTTGCTTTCCTGCTGTTGGGACTATAGCAAGAGAGTGCAGCATGGGAAAAAGAACTGCTATTAGAGCAATAAAAGATCTAGTAGAAGAAGGCTTTGTAAAAAAAGAAAGCAGGTTTCATAAAAATGGTGGTCAACGATCTAATTTCTATACGCTATTAGAAGAACCAGAGCCTGTTTTTGTTAAAGTCGATTTCAATAACTATGATGGCGAGGGTGACGCTAAGAATAGAAGCAAAAAAGAGCCTTTAGATACTTCTACAAGAGATAAAAATAATGCAGCTGATGTAAACGTCCATGGACTCCGTGAAGCTGACGAGGATTTACCTGAAGAACCTGAAAATGGTTGTATGAGAAATGCAGTAGAGATTAACCAGGTATCTTATGACGAAAAGAACCCAGTAGTTTGTGATGAAGAGGGTGACACTAAAAACAGAAGCAAAAAAGAGCCTTTAGATGCTTATTTAAGAGATGAAAATAATGTAGTTGATGTAAACGTCTATGGACTCCATGAAGTTGACGAGGATTTACCTGAAGAGTCCGGAAATGGTTATATGAGAAATATAATAAGTTTCAATTCCACTTTGGTGCGATTAAAAAAATGGATACAATTAAGTGGGTGTTTTCATAGGTTTGTGGCAGGGCGAGGGTGTAAATTTGGCACCCCTTGAATTATATAGTCTAACTAAGACCTAGGTTATTGAAAAGAAATATATATAGAACTATATACTAGTTATTGTATTATACTAGGGAGAAATAGTCAAAACAGATAGATCAAAAAAATATAATTATTAGAGAAAAAATCATTGCTGAAGTAATATTGCTCAAAGATATTTACGTAGATGAATTTTTGTAAAAAGAGAAAAAAGACTGAGTTTTTTTGATGAGTGAAAAATAAATGCTAGTTTTGTAATATAAGTTTTTGTGCGGAAATACTTCAGGAGAAATATTTGAATTTGCTTGTCCAGGATAAATTTATTGTTTGCCAAAAAAAATAATTCAAAAATAAAACGGGCGAAACCTTGACATTTGTTTTGAAATTTTTGTAGAATGAAATAGAGCAATAATATTTCAATTTATTTGACATAGAGTTCTTTGAAAAACAATGAGGAATCGTTCATATTTCATATTTGGGGTACATTACATTGCAATCTGTGAAAAGGAAAGCGACATAAGTAGCTTCGCCGTGACCGTGCTGTAGCGATAAAAGCTGACTTAAAATAATTTCGTGGTAATGAGATTATTCGCCATAATCTGCAATGGAAAATCAAATGATACTTCTGCTAAGTCCTAACGCATCGTATGGATAGTAGCCCGTTTGAAAAAGGGGAAAACGTCACTCTGTGCTGTTTTATGAGAGCTATAACCGTAGCTTGCCTCAAATGTGATTAATAAATATTAAAATCGTAACAGTATTTTTCTGTTGCAAGCTTATTTAAATATACAATTGCTATAGAAAAATGCTGTTTAGAGAAAAAGAAAGGAAGTGTTGAAATTGAAGAAAATATACCATGCAGCTCTATATATTAGACTGTCAAAAGATGATCTAAATAAGAGCGAAAGCAATAGTGTTACAAACCAAAAAAGATTGCTAGAAAATTACATTAATGACAAAAACGATATTGATATAACATCAATTAGAATAGATGATGGTTACTCAGGGATAAACTTTGATAGACCAGAATTTAAAGCTATGATAGATGATATTAAAGTGGGCAAAATTGATTGTATAATTGTAAAAGATTTATCTAGGCTAGGAAGAAATTATATTGAAACAGGTTTTTATATAGAAAAAATATTTCCATTTTTAGGAATAAGATTTATATCAGTGAATGACAATATAGATACTAGTGAGAATTCTACTGTAGATAGCATGATAGTCCCATTTAAAAATTTTATAAACGAAGCATATAGCAGAGATTTGTCTGTGAAAATAAGAAGTGCGTCAGAAGCAAGAATAAAAAAAGGTGACCTAGTAAAAAAAACAATGCCTTTTGGCTATGTATTAGATAAAAAAAAAGAAAGTCACATTTTCAAAAACATAAAAAAGCAACATGGTCATCTGGTTCCGTTAGAAGAGTGCTAGAATATAGAACCTATACTGGTGTAATGATATATGGAAAAACAAAAAAGCTTGATTACAAATCAAAAGAAATAGCTGTGCCAAAAGAAGAATGGACAATAATGGAGAACATGCACGAGCCAATAATATCTAAAGAAACATTTGCTATAGTTCAAGGTTTGCTATTAAAAGATGTAATGGTTGTTTCAGGACAAACACATGCATATCTGTGGTCTGGAATGTTAAGATGTGGAGATTGTGAAAATTCTATGAGAAGAATTTCTGATAAAAATGGGAGATATATTACTTATGTTTGCATAACATACAACACAACAAAAGAGTGTAGTAGACATACGACAAAAGGACAAGAATTGAAAAATGCAACTTTAAGTGCAATTAAGAAGCGCATAAAAGATATTGCTTCAATAAAAAAAGATTTAGAAGTATTAAATGTTGAGATGATCAAGAAAAAAGAGTTGGTAAAAATAGAGAATAAGATTAAAGTTGTAGAAGAAGAATTAAATAAAACAAAAAAAATTAAATCAGGTATATATGATGACTTTACTGATGGAGTAGTTAATAAATCAGATTATAGAGAGCTTGTTGATTTCTATGATCAAAAGGAAAGGCAAAGCCTGAAGATAATAAAATTTTTGCATGATGAAATTGAAAGTATTGAAAAAAACTTATCGCCTAAGAGTGATTGGATTAAATTGTTTAGAAAAGATAGAAACACAGAAGTTTTAACCCGTGAACTGTTAGTAACTCTAGTAGATGAAGTTCGGGTGTACGAAGATAAAAGAATAGAAGTTGTTTTTAGATATGAAGATATTTTTGAAAAAATTAAAGGTTTTATAGAAAGCGAAAAATTAGAAAAACAAGGGTGAATAAGTGGCTAGAACTAGCAGAAAAAAAATCAATAAAAATAAATATGAAGCGAATCAGGTAAGCAGCAAATCGTTAGTATATGATACAGCTCTATATATTAGATTGTCAATTGGTAGTGAGAAAGAAAGCACCAACAGCATAGAAAATCAAAGAAATATTATGCTGAATTATATAGCTAAAAAACCAGATTTTATAGTTATAAAAGTTTATTGTGACAACGGATATTCAGGAACAAACTTTGAAAGACCGGCTTTTAAGGAAATGATGAAAGATATTAAAAATGGCAAAATTGATTGTGTAATTGTAAAAGACTTGTCTAGGTTTGGAAGAAATTATTTAGAGGTAGGTAGGTATATAGAGCACATATTGCCCTCTATGAACATTAGGCTCATTGCTATTAATGATAATTATGACAGTATAGATATTAAGAAAAACGAAGGATTTATATTAGTACTTAAAAACTTAATTAATTCAGCATACTCGCAAGATATTTCAAAAAAGGTAAAAAGTCAAATTAAAGTTCAACAAAAAAAAGGTAATTATATTGGAGCATATCCTCCGTACGGATATTTAAAAGATCCAGAAATTAAATATAGGCTTGTTGTTGATCAAACGGTTGTTGAAGTGGTGAAAAATATTTTTCGTTGGAGAGTGGAAGGAAAAGCTACTACTAAAATTGCAGGAAAACTAAACGAAAAAGGAGTATCCACACATTATAAGCATTTAGTAGAGCTCGGGATTATAAAAAATGATAAGTATATAAATGCTCTCTGGACAGATTCAAGGATAACGAACATATTAAAAAATCGTGTATATTTAGGTCATATGGAGCAGGGAAAAACTAAAACAACGATATGCGGAAGTCAAAAGAGAGAAAAAGTTGCTAAAGAAGAATGGCATGTTGTTGAAAATACCCACGAAGCTATTATTACCCAGGAGATGTTTTATAGAGTGGAAAAAATCAACTTCGATAAAAGTACAAAGACGAAGCAAAACATAGCCACGGTGTCTCCTGAAAAAATATTTAAAGGGGTAGTAATTTGTGGGCATTGTGGTTTAAGGGTTAAAACAAGAAAAGTAAAGTCAAGAACAATGTCGTACTCTAATACATTAGAATGTACTACTCGTTATAAGAAAATGAAAAGTGCATGTGTTCCTAATAGCATAACTGAAAAAGAGTTGCTCTTAATTGTTTCTGATGAGTTAAAAAAAACTGAAAATTCTTGTTGAATTTAAAAACAGTTTTGTTAGTCTTGGCAATGAGGATATAAAAAATGCTGAGATAGAAATTGAGAGCGCAAGGATAAGAGAATACAAACTAAAAACATATAAAGACTATAAATGCGGCATTATAAGCAAAGCAGATTATATGGAACTTGTTGCTAGCTGTAATGATAAACTAAAAAATATATTGTTATTAAGAGAAAAAAGAGAGAAGCGAGAATTAACACATCAACTAATTGAGAAGTTGATTATAAGTTTAAACAAATACAAGAACGCTTCCATGACAAGAGAAATAGTTTTGCTTCTGTTTAAAGAAATTATACTTTATAGGGGTAAAAAAATAGAGATTAAGTTGCAAAATGAAGAAGAGATTAAAGCGATTGGGGAGTATAGCAAAGTGAAGAAGCTATAATTGGGGTGGAATTTAGTTTTACAATTAAGGATTGGAAGTAAGAAATGGAAAAACATTTAGTTGTGTAAAGAAAAACAAAAAAATATGTTATACTGTTTATAGCAAGTTGCTTCAGGGTAATGGCGATGCCCCTCGAAAGGGGGTGGAGCTTATGTCGATATTTGAAAGTATACTACTTATGATTTCGTTTGCAACGTTAGTTGTGATGATAATAAGTGTCTCTCAAAAAAGGCAAAAAAAATGATTACCCTGTAATCCCACAATTATAGGGTAATATGATTACTTAATAACCAATGGATAAGCCATTACTGGCAAGCAACTTGCTTTTTACTTATCTATATTTATATTATACACTAATAATTCAAAATGTAAACTAAAAAAATCAATTTAGGGGGAACAAAAAATGGAAAAGAATCTAAAGACAAAAGAAGAAAAAGTTTTAGAGTTAATGTTATTGGTTTTGAAATTAGACAAGTCTGAAGAGTTTAAGATTAGAGAAGTGGTTGAAAAAATTGGATTTAAAACGTTCCTTGTAAGTGTAGATGGGGTTGATTTAGAATCAGAAACAAGAGAAAAAATTATTGCTTTAAAATATATCTTAGATTATAACAATAATGAGGATGTATTCAATGACAAATAAAGAATCAACTATTGCAATGTATATAAGAATATCATCAGAAGATGAAGACAAAGAAAGTAATAGCATAAAAAATCAAAAAAATTTACTTGAAAATTATATTAATAGTTCTCCAGAACTTTCTAAGTTTGAAGTCATAGCATTTGTTGATGATGGATATTCAGGAACAAACTTTGAAAGACCGGCATTTAAGGAAATGATGGAAGATATTAAAAATGGCACAATCGATTGTGTTCTAGTAAAAGACCTATCTAGGTTTGGAAGAAATTATTTAGAGGTGGGTAGGTATATAGAGCACATATTACCCTCTATGAACATTAGGTTCGTTGCTATTAATGATAATTATGATAGTATTAAAAATTCAATAAATGCAGAAGCAATTGAGATTCCTTTTAAGAATTTAGTCAATGATTTTTATGCTAAAGACATATCTAAAAAAATTATGAGTGCTAAAGAATCACTAATGAAACAAGGAAAGTTCTTAAGTTCACATGCAATTTATGGATATTCAAAAGACGAAAAAGATAAACATAAATTAGTACGTGACACTGAAGCAGCGATTATTGTCGAACGTATTTTCAAAATGTATCTTGAAGGTATAGGGATTTCTGAAATAGCATCTACTTTTAATAAAGAAGGAATACTAACGCCAGCGAAATATAAAAAGAAAAAAGGAAGTACTTTTAACTCTCCAACAGCTTATGAAAAATCATTTTGGAAAAAAGATGCAGTCCTAAGACTGCTAAAAGATGAACGATATACTGGAAAAAGTGTCAATGGAACAACCAAAGTGAAGTTTGTTGGAAGTAAAAATCATAATTATGTAGCTAAAGAAGATTATATAGTTGTAAGTGGTATGCATGAAGCAATTGTATCCCAAAGAGATTTTACTAAAGTCATGAAATTAATGGGAAACAGGAGAACTACAACAAAGACAAGTGAAAAGCAAATAAAACAAAAACAAGATGAACATGTAATTACACGTGTAAGGTGCGGTGGATGTAATAGCATACTAAAAAGGGCAGGACAAAGTCCTAGGTTTAAGTGTAGAAATAAAAAAGTATCAATTGACAATACCTGTTTTGATAAGAGCATTTTAGTTCGACATGTTGAAAGCTACGTCTTTGAAGTTCTTGTAAAACATATAAAAAATATTGTTTCCATAAATGAGTTATTTCAATCGACTAGAGCTAAAAACGAAGAAAATAGAATAATGTTTGAAATAGAAAAAGAAGAAAAAAAGTTGTTAATTAAGAAAGCTAAAAAATTGTCTCAGTATGAGGAATATAGAAAAGGAAACTTAGACAAACAAAAGTATCTAGCAATAAAAGAAGAAGCAGAAATTCTAATTGGTATGATTGAAAATCGCATATTAGATTTAGAGAAAAGCATTAGAAGTGAGGAAATTAATGCAGAAAAAAGAGTAATAGAAAATGCAAAAGAACATTTAGATGCTCTTATACTGTGCAAGAAAATGTACGATGATTTTGTTGAAGAAATTTTTATTCACGATCTGGATAAAATTAAAATTGTTTTAAAGAACCAAGAAGAGTATAAAAGAATCTGTAAAAAGAAAAAGAAGTGAGAGTAAAAAAACTTTAAAAAAAAGATAATTTTTCTTGACAAAAGCTCCCTTTGAAAGGGGGTGAGGCATATGTCGATATTTGAAAGTATATTACTTATGATTTCTTTTGCAACATTAGTTGTAATGATAATAAGTGTATCTCAAAGAAGGCAGAAAAAATGATTACCCTGTTGTCTGGCGATTATTAGGGTAATCAAAATACTTAATAGTTAAAGGATCAGCCATTGCAGGCTAGCAACTTGCTATTTATACTTATATTATACATCAAAAACTAGGTTTGTAAACTAGAAATATTTTAATTTTTAATATCAAGAGGTGAACTGATGGGAGACATAAAAAAACAGCTAAGTTCTTTGCCGAATAAACCAGGTGTATACTTAATGTTTAATTATTCCAACAAGATTATATACGTAGGTAAAGCAATGTCTCTAAAAAATAGAGTGAGACAGTATTTTCATGCGAGTGGTAATAGAACACCTAAAGTTAATGCAATGATTAGCCACATATTCCGATTTGAATACATTGTTACAGATACCGAGATTGAGGCACTTATTTTGGAATGCAATCTTATAAAGAGGCATGACCCGAAATATAATATTTTACTTAGAGATGATAAAACGTATCCATATATTAAAGTAACAATTAACGAAGAATATCCAAGGGTAATGAAAACAAGACAAGTTTTAAAAGATAAGGCGAAGTATTTTGGCCCGTATACAGTATTAGATAAAATCAACGACGTATTAGGAATTATTAAAGAAGCATATCCGATTAGAGATTGTAACAAGAACATTGCACGTATGTTAGCAAGAAGGGAAAGGCCATGTTTAAACTATCATATTGGAAAATGTATTGGACCGTGTAGATCATATAAAACCAAAAAAGAATATTTAGAGATGATAGACGAAATTATAATGCTTCTTAGTGGGAAAAACCAAGAACTTATTAATCAAATTCAAGTAAAGATGAAAGAATCTGCATCTAAATTAAACTACGAACTAGCAGCTAAATGTAGAAATCAGCTTATTGCTTTAGATAGAATTAAAGAAAAACAAAAGATAAACTCAGACAAATTAGTTAATCAAGACTATGTAGCTATAGCATCTGAGGGTAGTATAGCGTGCGTGCAAATATTTTTTGTTCGTGACGGTAAGTTGATTCATAGAGAGCATTTTACGTTGACAGATGAATACGTAAATGAGAGAAAGAATACAATTTCTGCATTTATAAAGCAGTACTATAACGCAACATTTGATATTCCGAAAGAAATATTTATAGAAGAACCGATTGAGGAGCAAGAGGTAATTGATTCATGGCTAAGTGATAAAAGAGGAAATAAGGTTAAAGTGAACATTCCTATTAAAGGCGATAAGAAGAAGATGTTAGATTTAGTTAGAAAAAATGCCGATATTATGCTGAGTAACTTGCTACTTGAAAAAGAGAAGGAAGCAGAAGAAAGTAAAACTTTCAGTGAGGAGTTGGGGAAGCTATTAGGGATTAAGGAATATATATATAGAGTCGAAGGGTTTGATATATCGAACATTTCTGGTGTTGAGTCTGTCGGTTCTATGGTAGTGTTCGAGAATGGTGATGCTATAAGAAAAGACTATAGAAGATTTAAAATAAAGACCATTGAAGGAGCAAACGATTACGGAAGCATTGAAGAAATTATTTTTAGAAGATTTAAGAGAGGTTTAGAAGAAACAAAGGAAATTGTAAATGCCAATATTTCGTTGAGCAAAAGCAAGTTTTCTGTGTTTCCAGATATCATTATGATTGATGGTGGGAAGGGACAAGTAACCAGTGTTGAAAAATCACTAAATAGGCTAGGGCTAAACATTCCGGTATGTGGCATGGTAAAAGATAACAAACATACGTTGCGAGGATTGTACTTTGACAAAATCGAGTATAAATTACCCACGCATAGTGCTGCTTATAGATTTGTTGCATATGTTCAAGATGAAGCACACCGTTTTGCATTAAATTATCACAAATCCCTAAGGAATAAATCAATGTTAGCGAGTACTCTGCGAGAGATTCCGTTTATAGGTGAGAAAAAAAGTAGAATATTGATGAAGTATTTTTTAGATATTAAGAGGATAAAGGAAGCTTCTGTAGAAGAACTATATAATGTGGAAGGAATAAACCAACAAGACGCGATGCGCATTAATGGTTTTTTTGGTGCTAGAAAATTGTAAAACAAAAAAGTATAATTAAAAAAACATAAAAAAAGAAAGGGTAGATGAACATGGAACAAAAAAAATTATATTTATCAAGAACTGATAAGAAGATATCGGGAGTATGCGGAGGGCTTGCGAAATACATGAACACAGACACTACAATTATTCGATTGCTTTGGGTTTTTACAACACTTTTTTATGGTTTTGGTCTTATAGCATATATTGCTGCAGCTCTTATTATCCCAGTAGAACCAGATGAAGTTTTTCATAAAACACGTAATGATAGAGATGATTTTTAATGCCTATGAAGAATAAAAATATATCAGTAAAAAAAATTGCGCAAGATTTAAAACTAGAAGAAGTTAACCATTTTGACAATGAAACTGCGTGGGTAAACTCCATTGAGTTGAATAGACCTGGTATGCAACTAGCGGGTTTTTTCAGCGATTTTCCGTATGAAAGAATTCAAGTAATTGGTAAAGTAGAGCATAGTTTCCTGGAAACACTAGAGCCAGAAATCAGGCTAGAAAGATTTGAAAAGATATGCTCAAAGAATATTCCGTGCATAATTGTAAGTAGAAATTTAGAAATACATGAAGAAATGATGTGTATGGCAAACAAATATGAGAGAAAAATATTGAGGAGCACAAGAAATACTACAAAGCTTATTAGCAAACTATTTAATTACTTAGAAAGTGAGTTGGCACCTACCAAAACATTACATGGTGTATTGATGGAAATTAATGGAGTAGGTGTTTTAATTACGGGCAAAAGCGGCATTGGAAAGAGTGAAACAGCAGTAGAGCTAATTAAAAGAGGACATCTCCTCGTTGCAGACGATGCAGTCGAAATTAAGAGATTAGGGCATGAAGCTTTAGTAGGAACTGCTCCAGAAATTATTAGATATATGATAGAAGTTAGAGGAATCGGTATTATGGATATAAAGAGCTTATTCGGAATGGGAGCCATTAAAGAAAAAACGAGCATTAATCTTATTGTAAATCTTGAAGAATGGGAATATGACAAACATTATGATCGATTAGGATTAGACGAGAAGAAGAGAGATATATTAGGGATGAAAGTAGATGAAGTTGTAATACCTGTTAAAACTGCTAGAAACATTGCGCTATTGATTGAAGTTGCTGCAAGAAATTATAGACAAAAAGAGATGGGCTACCATGCTGCAAGAGAGTTTGAGAAAAAACTAAATTATGATAGTGAATAGAGAGGAAGAAGATAGTGTACTTTATTGGAGTTGATTTAGGTGGAACAGCAATTAAAATAGGATTGATTGCAGAAGAAGGGAGAATAATCTGCAAGTTAGAAAGAAGCACACCGGTCAGTGAAGGATTTGAAGCGGTAGTTGGCACTATTAATTTAATGATTAGTGATATTATAGAAAAAACAAAAATTGATAGAAGTGATATTAAAGCAATTGGGGCTGGAGTTCCCGGTGCTTGTAGTGAAGACGGACTAATGTATTCGGCCATAAATTTGTCTTGGGAGAATGTAGAGTTTGCTAAAAGATTGAAAGAACTGACGAATATTGATGTTTACATTGAGAATGACGCTACAGTAGCAGCGCTTGGTGAGGTTGAGTTTGGTGCAGCAAAAGGTAAGAGAAACGTGGTTATGCTCACTCTAGGAACAGGCGTAGGTGGTGGTATTGTAATTAATAATCAGATTTTTAGTGGAAGCAATGGTATGGGTAGTGAGTTAGGACATATGATTATAGGAGAGAACTATTATGATTGTAACTGCGGGAACAATGGTTGTTTAGAGACTTTTGCATCTGCTACAGCAATTATAAAATACACCCAAAAACTTCTTGAAGAAGACGAAAAAAACAGTTTGATTAGAGATAAAGTTGAAGGTAATTATAAAAAAATAGATGCAAAGCTAGTATTTGAATGCGCTAAATTAGGAGATGAACTAGCTTTAAAATCAGTTAAGAGATTTGTCAAGTATTTATCAATTGGAATAGGCAACATTTTTAACATATTCGATCCTGATATAGTTCTATTAGGTGGAGGGGTGTCCAAAGCAGTAGATTATATAATGGAATCATTAATTAAAGAAACTTATATGCATATTACATTTGATTATGACATTAGAGATAGAATTGCAGTTGCTAAACTAGAAAATAATGCTGGTATATTGGGAAGTGCTATGTACGCGAGGACGAGAACTGTATAACTATTCTGGATCGCAGATTATCAATGTTTGACTTAAATTGATAGATACGAAGAAACAGATTAAATAATTGATTCTAAGATTAATTCCACTCTATGTTGTGCCATGGGTGGAATTTACTTTTGCAATTAAGGTTAGCATGAAACACGGTGCATATAAGTAAAATAGATGTTGATTAATAATAGCTAATGATGTATAATTACTTTGGTGAAAAAACAAACTGAATAAAATCAACAGGTACCGGTTGCTAAAGCAACCGGTCAAAGTCATGCAAACAACAAAATAAATTTTTAACAAACTTGATAAGAGGAGGAAGATCATGAAGCTGATAAAAGAGATTTTGACTCAAGACAATTTTAAAAATCTACAGCTAGCGATTGATGAGCACAAAGAAGTAAAAGGAGCGTTAATACCAGTTCTTAATAAAGCGCAAAAAATATTTGGTTGTGTCCCGCTAGAGGTGCAAAAACAAATTTCAGAAGAATTAAAGATGCCACTTAGCGAGATTTATGGGGTAGTAACATTCTATTCGCAGTTTACTTTAGAGCCAAGAGGTGAGTTTGTAATTGGTGTATGTTTAGGAACAGCATGTTATGTACGAAATGCTCAGTTGATAGTTGATAAAATAAGTGAACTTATTAATACAAAAGTTGGAGAAACATCGCCAGATGGGAAATATACTTTAGAGGCAACTAGATGCATTGGAGCATGTGGATTAGCGCCTGTACTTACGGTAAATGAAGATGTTTATGGAAGACTAACGATAGAAGATATTCCAGAAATAGTAAATAAATATTAAGATGAAATAGAGAATGAAGATTAAACTTTGCTGATATGGAGGGTTATAATGAAAACTATTCAAGAATTAGAAAAAATCAGAAAAGAAACATTAGAAAAAATTAGTCTTAGAAAAGATAGAAAAGGTACAAGAATTGTTGTTGGAATGGCAACATGTGGCATTGCTTCTGGAGCGAGAACAATCATGATGGTATTGCTTGATGAAATTAAGAAAAGAAATCTTCATGACGTAACTGTTACGCAAACAGGATGTGTTGGTGCATGTAGATTAGAGCCAATGATTGATGTATATAAAGAAGGCGAAGGTAAAACAACTTACGTTGATCTTACGCCTGAAAAAGCAAAGAGAATTGTTTCAGATCATATCGTTAATGGAAACATAATTGATGTATATACGATAGGGGCATATGAGAGATAATATAGTATTCACGTAGATTAAACTTACTCAAGGAGGTATATAATGGACTTGTACAGAGCACATGTATTAGTATGTGGTGGAACCGGATGTGTTTCATCGGGCTGTAATGAAATTATTGAAAAATTTAAAGAATCACTTAAAATACATGGGATTGAAAGAGAAATAAAGCTTGTAAAAACTGGTTGTTTCGGGCTATGTGAAGCCGGACCCATCGTAATAGTGTACCCTGAAGGAGCTTTTTATAGTCGTATCAATCCTGAAGATGTTGATATAATTGTTGAAGAGCATTTATTAAAAGGAAGAATAGTTAAAAGTTTATTATTTAAAGATTCTGTAGAAGAAGATAAAATTAAAGCAATAGAAGAAGTAGGTTTTTACAAGAAACAGCTTCGTATAGCGCTTAGAAATTGCGGAGTAATTGACCCTGAAGCTATCGAAGAGTATATTGCTTTTGATGGATATAAAGCATTAGCTACAGTACTCACAGAGCTGCAGCCAACAGAAGTAATAGAGATAATTAAAGAGTCTGGTTTAAGAGGTCGAGGCGGTGGAGGATTCCCAACTGGTCTAAAATGGGAATTTACTGCAAAAGCTGAAGGGGATCAAAAGTATATTGCAACAAATGCAGATGAGGGAGACCCTGGTGCATTTATGGATAGATCTATATTAGAAGGTGATCCACATGTTATTGTAGAAGCAATGGCAATTGCAGGGTATGCAGTGGGATCTGACATGGGTTATGTATATGTACGTGCAGAATATCCTATTGCTGTTGAACGCTTGCAAATTGCAATTGACGATGCAAGAGAGCAGGGCTTGTTAGGTAAAGGCATATTTGGAGCTGATTTCAATTTTGACATAGAAATAAGACTTGGTGCTGGTGCATTTGTCTGTGGTGAAGAGACAGCTTTAATTAATTCAATAGAAGGAAAAAGGGGAATGCCAAGACCAAGACCACCTTTTCCAGCTCAAAGTGGAATTTGGGGCAAGCCTACTTTATTAAATAATGTTGAAACATATGCGAGCATACCACAAATAATACTAAATGGTGCAGAATGGTTTTCAAAGATTGGGACTGAAAAATCTAAAGGGACAAAAGTATTTGCTCTTGGAGGAAAGATAAATAACACAGGACTACTTGAAATTCCAATGGGGACAACCATTAGAGAAGTGATTTATGATATTGGTGGTGGAATACCTAACGGAAAGGCTTTTAAAGCAGTTCAAACTGGCGGGCCGTCAGGTGGCTGCATACCTATGGAGCATATTGACACGCCTATTGATTATGATAGCTTGATTGAGCTTGGCTCGATGATGGGCTCGGGCGGAATGATAGTTATGGATGAAGATAATTGTATGATTGACATTGCAAGATTTTTCTTGGATTTTACTGTAGAAGAGTCATGCGGTAAATGTCCACCTTGTAGAATAGGAACAAAAAGAATGCTAGAAATATTAGATAATATTACTGAGGGTAAAGGTAAGCCTGGAGACATTGAAAAGCTTGAAAGACTATCGAAAAATATTAAGGAATCTTCACTTTGTGGTCTAGGACAAACTGCACCAAATCCAGTGTTATCTACTATCAAGTATTTTAGAAATGAATATGAATCTCATATTAACGATAAAAAATGTTTATCTGGAGTTTGCCAAGAATTATTGCAATTTGTTGTTATTGATGAGTTATGCAAGAAATGCGGAATATGTGCTGTGAAATGTCCTGCTTCTTGTATTGATGGAGTCAAGGGCAAGGAAATATATAGCATTAGACAGGAAGACTGTATTAAATGTGGCGCCTGTGTCGATGCATGTCCGTTTAAAGCAATAATTAAAGAGTAGGCAAACAATATTTTTTGAAGGAGAGGTAAAATGGGAAATATTACTTTAACCATAGATAATACTGAAGTTGAAGTTCCTAAAGGAACAACAGTTTTAGAAGCTGCAAGGCTAATTGGAGTCGATATACCTTCACTCTGTTATTTGAAAAGCATTAATGAAGTAGGGGCATGCAGAGTCTGTCTTATAGAAGTTGAAGGTGCYAGAGCATTGCAGGCATCGTGTGTATACCCAGTATACGAAGGTATGTCAGTTAAAACGAATACGAAGAGATTAAGAGATGCAAGAAAAGCTACAGTAGAACTAATTCTCTCAGATCACAATAGAGAATGTTTAATGTGTACACGCAATAAAAATTGCGAACTACAGTCTCTTGCGGAAGAATTGAATATTAAAGAGATAGAGTTTGACGCACACAGAGAACTTAAAGCAATAGATACTAAATCGCATTCAATAATTAGAGATCCCAACAAATGCATCTTATGTGGCAGATGCGTAAACACATGTAAAAACGTACAAGAGATTGGGATATTAGAATTTGTAAACAGAGGGTACGAAACAGAAGTTGCACCTGCTTTTAATAAGAGCATGGCAGACACTCCATGTATTTATTGCGGACAATGTATTGTATCTTGTCCTGTAGMAGCGCTTAGAGAAAAAGAAGATATTGAAAGAGTTTGGGAAGCAATAGAAGATCCTGAAATTCATGTAGTTGTTCAGACTGCGCCTGCAGTTAGAGCGGCTTTAGGTGAAGAGTTTGGAATGCCAATCGGCACCAGAGTAACTGGTAAAATGATAACTGCACTAAAACGAATTGGTTTTGACAGAGTATTTGATACAAACTTTGGTGCAGATTTAACAATTATGGAAGAAGGGCATGAGCTATTAGATAGAATAGAAAATGGAGGCATACTACCACAGATTACTTCATGCTCGCCAGGTTGGGTAAAGTACTGTGAGTTTAATTACCCAGAATTTTTAGGAAATTTATCTTCTTGTAAATCTCCGCAGCAAATGTTCGGTGCAATTGTTAAATCTTACTACGCTGAAAAAGAGCAAATTGCCCCTGAAAAAATATGTGTGGTTTCGGTAATGCCATGTACTTCTAAAAAATCAGAAGCAGCTAGAGAAGAGTTGGCTGTAAAAGGATTAAAAGATGTAGACATATCAATTACAACTAGAGAATTAGGGAAAATGATAAGAGAATCAAGAATCAATTTTACTAAACTACCTGATTCTGAGTATGATCCAGCATTAGGAGAAGCAACAGGAGCGGGGGTTATATTTGGGGCTACTGGTGGCGTGATGGAAGCAGCTCTAAGAACAGTTGCAGATGTACTAAAAGGTGCAGCTATTGATGAAATTGAGTATTCTGCAGTACGTGGGATAGGCTATATTAAAGAAGCAGAAGTTACGGTTGGAGAGAAAACACTCAAAGTTGCAATAGCTCATGGTATGGGTAGTGCAAAAAAACTGCTTGAAATGATAAAGTCTGGAGAGAAAGAGTATCATTTTGTTGAGATAATGGGATGCAGTGGCGGTTGCGTTACTGGAGGAGGGCAACCTCACGTAACAGCTAAAACTAAAATGGATTGTGATATAAGAGTTGAAAGAGCAAAAGCTCTGTATACAGAAGATACAAAAATGAAATACAGAAAATCACATGAGAACCCATTGATAAAGAAATTGTATGAAGATTATCTTGGGAAACCAAATGGACGTAGAGCACATGAGTTGTTGCATACACATTATACTGCGAGAGAAAAATACCCAGTATAGAAGCAAAAAAAGTGCGGAAGAAAACAAGGCAAACTGGGACAGTTCTTGCTTTGTCTTTTAGTGGTACAGTCTTTAACTAAAAAGGCAAAACGAGAACTGGTCCAGACTACTAAAAGAGGCAGATATGTTTGAATCTGTCTCTTTTTTTAATTTCAGAACAATTGAAATAATTTGCTATTAATGTAGTGTGCAAAATGATAAAATAGTAATGTATTTATAGGATATTTTAGCGAAGGGATAAACAAATTATGAAAATTGATACAAATACAACAATATATGCACTAATAGGAAATCCAGTTGCAAAATCTTTGTCTCCTTTTATACATAACTATGTGTTTGATTTTTTAAATCAGAATAAAATATATATTGCACATAAGGTGAGTAAAGAAATTCTTTTAAACGTACTAGAAGGAGTTAAGGCTCTGGGATATGTAGGAATCAATGTAACAATACCGCATAAAATAGACGTTATTAAGTACTTGGACGATCTCGACGAAACTGCGAAGAAGATAGGTGCTGTAAACACAATAAAGATTGTTGAAGGCAAACTAATAGGTTATAACACCGATGGAATAGGATTTTTAGATATGCTAGAAGAAAACGAAGTGCAGTTAAGCGGGAAAAAAATTTTAGTATTAGGAGCAGGAGGTGCCGCTAGAGCAATATCAATTACACTCGCAGGCACGCAAATATCACATTTATCTGTTAGAAATAGGACAAATGAAAGAGCAGACTTGCTAATTGCAGAATTAACTCAAATAAATAATGAAGTAGTTTTTTCAAATGCTTCTAAGAAACAAAGTTTTAGAGAATTTAATCTAGTGATTAATGCTACTTCTATAGGCATGTTTCCTAACATAGACGAAATACCTATTGACTTAGAACTGATAAATGAAGATGCTATACTTTGCGATATAGTATATAAACCACATTTGACTAAGTTTCTTAAGTTAGGGCTAGAAAAAGGACGTAAAGTTATCTTTGGAATCGAAATGCTAATAGCACAAGCACTAGCTTCACAAGAAATATGGCAAGAAACTAAGATGGATAAAGTAGAGATTAAAAGAGAATTGCAAGAGAGATTAGAGTTGTTGATTTAAAAATGCTTTTTGAGGCAAGTCAAGAACTGTCCCTGTTTGCATGTAGAAATACAGCTTTCATATATGAGGAAACTGGTTGACATAAATGATTATGGGGTGTATACTTACACCATAAACGATAATCATTATCAAGATTTCATAAATATGAAAGGGTGAAATATATGAAAAACAAGACAAAAATAACTAATACTGGTGTAAGTTTTCAAGAGACCAAAGTAGATAGTGTCGATATGGAACAACATTTAGATGTAGACTCTAAACGGATAGATACGTTAGTGGCAATAAAGCTAGATTTTCTACGTGGAATTACTTCCAAAGAAGAGGCAAAAAGAAGAATGAATGAAGCTTTTGAAATGGTAACAGCAAAAGAATTTGCACTCTCGGAGCAATATGTAAGAGAGCATGGAATTAGTGATGACGAATTCACTTCTAAAATTGATGATATTTTTTATATAATGGATGATTTAATTCAATCTGAGCAAGAGTTGCAAGAGATTGGACATCCAATTAGAGCGTATCAGGATGAAGTTGTTGCTGTTAAAAAAGTCCTTGCTGCTATAGAAGAAGAAATGAAGAAAAAATTTATTAAGAATCAATGGTTAGAACTCTATGAAAATTTAGCACAGATTAATTTGCATTTTAGTAGAAAGCAAAATCAGCTATATACGCCACTAGAGCAAAAAGGATTTGACAGACCTTCTAGAATTATGTGGACAATAGATAATGATGTAAGAGATATTATAAAAACTGCAAGAGAGTTGTTAGTAAATAATGAAGTAGATAAATTTATTGATATGCAAAGCAAAGTAATTGAAATGGTAAAAGATATTCTGTCAAAAGAAACAGAAATTCTTTATCCAACATCTATAGAAATGATTACCGAAGAAGAATTTATAGAAATGAGTTCAGGCGATGACGAAATAGGTTATTGTCTTATACCTACTCCGCCAAACTTTAAAGGAGTACAAAGTGATAATAGTCTAACTAATGATAATTCAACTAATGAGCAATTAATCGATGAACTTGCTGCTGTACTAAAAAAGTTTGATAAAAACACTGGCACGGATAGCGGTGGTTTACTAAAAGTAAGCAGAGGCGAACTTACGCTAGAACAAATAAACCTTATTTATAAACACATGCCTGTAGATTTTTCTTACGTTGATGAGAATGATATTATGAAATTTTATACGGATACTTTTCATAGAGTATTTCCTAGAAGTCCAGGCRTAATAGGAAGACATGTGAAAAATTGCCATCCAAGAGATAGTGTTGATAAAGTTGAGGAAATAATTGCAGCTTTTCGTGAGGGAAGACAAGATACAGCAGAGTTTTGGCTTGATATGGGTGAGAAATTTGTTTATATCGTGTATACTGCTGTTAGAGACGAAAATGGTAAATTCCGTGGAGTTTTAGAAATGATGCAAGATATTAAGAATATCAAAACACTAACGGGGTCTCAAAAATTGGTTTCATGGGGTAAARAAGAAAATATTGATACTGAAGAATCAGAAGAGCAAGCTGAAAATAAGGTGGGTGCGCTTGAAAACAAGTATGGCTTGAATGGAGATACAATACTTGCAGACATGGTGAAAAAATACCCTTTCACTAAAACATTTTTGTCAACACTAGTTCCAAAATTTAAGAAAATCAACAACCCTCTAATATATAAAACAATGTCAGGGATTGCTAGCTTGGATATGATAGCAAAACGAGGAAATATTACATTGGAATACTTAGTTGGCGAATTAGTATCAGAGATAGATAGAAAAGCTTAATGCTACTGTCAATGTAAAGTGGGGAGCGGAGTATGTTGCTTCCTCACTGACAAACTGACAGCAAATTGATAAATTTTAAACAAACTCTTGGTTTTTTCGATTATAATGTTATAATCGAAAACGGATATCAAGTTCTATTATGAATTTGTATTTATATGCATATAATAAAAGTGTTTTCTAAATAGAGGACACTTAAACTATGTAATCTAAAGTGAACTCGTCCAGCTACGCTGAACATCGGTGAACGTGAAAATAGAAGTAGGATGAATAGGAGGAACATAAACATGCAAAATACAACTAAATTTAAACAAGGTAAATGGAACGATGAAATAAATGTGCGAAACTTTATTCAACTAAACTACTTACCATATCTTGGCGACTCAAGTTTTCTTGAAAAAGAAACCAAAAGCACAAAAAAAATATGGGAAGAAGTTCGTAACCTTACTAAAGAAGAGGCTAAAAATAATGGCACACTAGATATTGATACAAAAACAATTTCTACGATTATATCTCATAAGCCAGGGTATATTGATAAAGGCTCAGAGAAAATTGTAGGACTTCAAACTGATGCACCACTTAAGCGAGCGGTAATGCCATATGGCGGAATTAAAGTTGTTGAAAAAGCTTGTGATGCTTATGGTTATGAGCTAGACGAACAGATAAGGACTATCTTTAATAATTATAGAAAGACTCATAATGATGGAGTATTCGATGCCTATACACCTGACATGATAGCAGCTAGAAAAGCTGGGATAATAACGGGTTTACCTGATGCTTATGGTAGAGGGAGAATTATCGGAGATTATAGACGTGTTCCACTTTTTGGGGTGGATAGATTGATTGAAGACAAAATTCAGCAAAAATTATCTCTTGTAATTGATGATATTAGAGATGAAACAATTCAACTAAAAGAAGAAATTGCTGAACAAATAAAATCACTAAAAGAACTTAAAGAAATGGCTAAGAGTTACGGATATGATGTTTCTAAACCGGCTACAAATGCTTTTGAAGCAATACAGTGGCTATATTTTGCATACCTTGCTGCAATAAAGGAGCAAAATGGTGCAGCAATGAGTTTAGGAAGAGTTTCAACATTTTTAGATATATACATTGAAAGAGATATTAAAGAAGGGTTAATTACAGAACAAGAAGCGCAGGAACTAGTTGACCATTTTGTGATTAAACTTCGAATGGTACGTTTTCTTAGAACGCCAGAATACAATGAGCTCTTTAGTGGAGACCCAACGTGGATAACTGAATGCATAGGCGGAATGGGTCTTGATGGAAGACCTCTAGTAACTAAAACTTCTTATAGAGTACTAAACACTTTATATAATTTAGGAGCAGCACCTGAGCCAAATTTGACAATAATGTGGTCGGAAAGACTACCAAAGAATTTTAAAGACTTTTCAGCGAAAGTTTCGATTGATACAAGTTCAATTCAATATGAAAATGATGACCTTATGCGTGAGCATTGGGGCGACGATTACGGCATTGCTTGCTGCGTGTCTGCAATGAAACTAGGAAAACAAATGCAGTTCTTTGGGGCAAGATGCAACTTAGGTAAAGCCCTACTATATGCTATTAACGGAGGTAGAGATGAAATTACAGGTATGCAAGTAGGACCAAAATTCGAGTCTATTACATCTGAATACTTAGATTATGACGAAGTAATGGCTAAATTCAGTTCTTTTAGTAATTGGTTGGCAAAGCTGTATGTTAACACATTAAATGTTATACATTACATGCATGATAAATATGCATATGAAAGCCTACAAATGGCTCTACATGATAGAGATGTAAAAAGAACTATGGCATGCGGGATTGCGGGGCTTTCGGTTTGCGCAGACTCGCTTAGTGCAATAAAACATGCTAAAGTAAAAGTTATTAGAAATGAGCAAGGCTTGGCTGTAGACTTTGAAATTGAGGGCGACTACCCAATGTACGGGAATAATGATGATGCAGTTGATAAAATAGCAATTCAGATTGTTAAGGATTTTATGGCTGCATTAAATAAAAATAGTACTTACAGAAAGTCGATTCTTACTCAATCTATACTTACTATAACATCAAACGTTGTTTACGGTAAAAAAACAGGAAGCACACCAGATGGAAGAAAAAAAGGTGAACCATTTGCACCAGGAGCTAACCCGATGCACGGAAGAGATAAAAAAGGTGCGCTCGCATCATTATCATCCGTTGCTAAACTACCATACAATCACTCGCTAGACGGAATATCATATACTTTTTCAATTACACCTAGCGCTTTAGGTAAAACGGCAGATGAAAGAGTAAACATTTTAACTTCTTTGTTAGATGGTTATTTCGCAAGCGAAGGACATCATATTAATATTAATGTATTTGAGAAAGAAACACTATTAGATGCGATGGATCATCCAGAAAAATATCCTCAACTGACAGTCAGGGTATCTGGTTACGCCGTTAATTTCGTTAAATTAACACGTGAACAGCAAATTGATGTAGTTAATAGAACTTTTCATAGTGCTGTTTAGTGATTAGGTAGGAGAATATTATGTCTGTTAAAGGAAGAGTTCATTCAGTCGAAACTTTTGGCACTTTAGATGGTCCTGGAATTAGATATGTGATTTTCCTTCAAGGTTGCCCTCTTAAGTGCAAATACTGTCATAATCGTGATACATGGAGTGTATGCGGTGGCACTGAAATGAGTACTGATGAACTAATAGTTGATATAGAAAAATACGAGAATTTTTTCGCGTCATCAGGTGGAGGAGTAACTATAAGTGGTGGTGAGCCCTTTTTACAGCCTGAATTTTTAAAAGACCTTCTAAGAAAATTGAAAAATGCAGGTATTCATACCTGCATTGATACTTCTGGGTACGTCAACATGTCAACAATAGAAGACATTATAGACTATGTTGATTTATTTTTGTTGGATATAAAGCACATAGACAATGATAAACATATTGAACTTACAGGAGTTTCAAACTTAAAAACACTTGAATTTGCAAAATACTTATCCGCACGAAATATACCTGTATGGATACGACATGTTGTAGTGCCAACAATTACTGATAGTAAAATTGACATTATAAATCTTGCTGAATTTATTATAACGCTAAAAAATGTAGAGCGAGTTGATATTTTGCCATATCACTCTACTGGCAAAGTTAAATGGGAGCAGCTAGGTTTTGAGTATCCATTTAATCATATAAGAGATGCAGAAAAAAACGACGTTTTAAATGTAAAGAGGATTATGAGTGAAACTGGCGTTAAAATAAATACTTGACAAAAAAAGTGGGATGACAGATTCTTTCTCCAAAAAATAGTTTTATAAAGATATACTGATTCGATTTGGATTCTACCCTACCTGATTGGAAACTCCCACTTGAAGAAGTGGGAGTTTTGACTCTAAAACATAATAGATAGATAAACAGGTCAACAGTTAAAGAATTGCCATATTATTATAATTTAGTCGGCATAAAATGCAGAGGTTATCATAGTAATTATTAAGAAGAATACGTTGACAAGTACTGTTGTTTTCAGCTTATAGGCAGTGATTGCAGTAGAGTAGCTTAAGGAGGGTAAAATTGCGTGAAAAAATTGGGCTAGTATTAACAGGTGGGGGAGGCAAAGGTGCGTATCATATAGGAGTATGGAAAGCTTTGAGAGAATTTGGTGTTGATAAAAACATTTATGCTGTTTCAGGAACTTCAATTGGTGCGTTAAACGCAGTGCTTTTTATTCAAGGAGATTATAATAAAGCAGAAGAAATTTGGCTTTCGCTATCTCAAGAGAAAATCATGTCGCATAATTTAGATAAAATTGCAGTTAAGCTCGCAGAAATCGGATTAGAGAAACTTGCTATTTGGATAACTGAGTTGAAGCATCATGGTTGGTTTTCTAGAAAAGGACTATTGACAATTATTGATGACGATATTAATCTTTCATGTATTTCCAGGTCGGATATTTTATCATATGTTACATGTTGCGAAACAGGATCGCTAAGAGCTAAGTACTTTAAGTTGAATGGATGCAGCAATGAAAGAATAACGAAAATACTACTTGCATCATCTGCGCTGCCACTATTATACGCCCCTGTCGAGATTGATGGGAAGAAATATATTGACGGCGGAATACCTGTGCCTAACGCAGATAATGTACCAATTACCCCGCTTTATGAAGAAGGCTGCAGGTTGATTTTTGTCTTACATTTAAGTAGAAGCAATCTAGTAGATCACAATAAATTTTCAGAGTCTCGTATAATAGAGATTGTACCTCAAGAGAGTTTAGGGGGGATATTTTCAGGAACCCTAGATTTTACACCTGGAGCGATTAGAAGGAGAATAGAAGCTGGATATAAGGATACCATGCTCTGTGTCCCAACATTGATAAAAATTCTGCAGAACTACAACATACATATTGAGAAATTGCACTAATATTTATAGAACAAAAGCTTATTCTCTTTTATGAAATTGAAGAGCTGATGATATTATAATTTTTATCTATTATTTAAGATGACAGCGCGAAAAAAATTCCTTCTAGCTTGTAAATTAAATGAATATATGATGTAATACTATATACATATAAAAAACTCTAGCCATGATTTGTTTAGTACTTTGAATGTTAAGTATGTTGTTACTGAAAAATTGCAAATATTAGTTTAGGGCAATGACAATAAATAATAGAAAATTTGGATGTGGCAAATGAAAAAAATTGAAGTGAAATTAACGAATGAAAAATATTCTATTTACATTGAAAGAGGAATCCTAGAACTTGCTGGCGATAAAGTGAAAGAAATTTTTGATGGCGAAAAAATTATTATTATTACTGATGATAATGTAAATTTATTATACGGAGAGAGATTAAGGGAAATACTAGAAAAAGCGGGATTTATAATTAATGTTATAATAATTCCGCCAGGCGAAAAAAATAAAAACTCAGAAACACTAAATAGAATTTATAAGGAGCTAATAAAATTCCAAACTACTAGAAGCGATATGATAGTTGCACTAGGTGGCGGAGTAGTGGGAGATGTAGCGGGGTTTGCTGCATCAACTTATGTGCGGGGGATTTCCTATGTTCAGATTCCCACTAGCTTGATTGCGCAAGTTGATAGCAGTGTGGGCGGTAAAGTGGCAATAAATCTCGAAGAAGGAAAAAACTTAATAGGTAGTTTCTATCATCCTAAAATGGTTTTAATAGATCCAGATTTGTTAAAAACTCTAGATCAACGCTATTTTAATGATGGGGTGGCGGAAGTGATTAAATATGCGTGTATTAAAGATAAGAAATTATTTGAAACTCTACTGAGAGTGAAAAACAATCAAGAACTAAATGATAATATTACAGATATAATATGTAAATGTTGTGAAATCAAGAAAGAAATTGTGCAAAGGGACGAAAGGGATAAATCTGAGAGAATGCTACTAAATTTTGGACACACAATTGGACACGCTATAGAGAAAATATTCAAGTATGAAAAGTATACTCACGGTGAAGCAGTAGCAATTGGAATGCATCTCATTACTATCCAGAGTGAAAAGCTTGAGTTAAGTAAAATGGGTGCCGCAATACAAATAAAAGAGATATTGATAAAATTCGATCTTCCTTATGAAATAGACAAGAAATATTACGAAGAAATCAGAAAGGAAATTGCTAATGACAAGAAAAGAGAAGGAAGTATTTTGAATCATGTTTTGCTGAAGGAAATTGGAAAAGGGTATGTTAGTAAAATCCCTATTGTCGAGTTTAGTAAGTTTATTTGAGTAAAATGTAAATATCGCGAAACACATGTAGAAATGGTCTCGCAGATAGTCAGGAGAAGTAATAATTAAGGGGCACAGAGATAACTTGTTAATATGCAAAATAATGAAGTATCGATTAGCTGCAGTGAATGACATCGGAGAGTATCAAAATCAATAAACGAATAAAGTGAAAGATTTTGATATAATTACAGCTCTAAAACTTTCGTTTTATTATAGAATAGATTTAAAAGATTCAAACGGGAAAAAACCAAATGACCGTTTGAAACTTTCGGGGAAGGAGCAAAATATGAAAAAATTAAGGCTATTCAATTTATTTTTATTAATTACAATACTATTCGTTAGTTGCGATAATTCTAACAGTCCAGCCGAACAATCAATTTTCGGGGAATATGAATTTGATAAACTTATATACTTAAGCTCAGCTTCATCCAGTACATTTGAAGCACGGGATGAATTAAGCTTAGGAATAAAGTATATAATAGAGGATGATAAATTCACCATAATATATCCAGAAGATAGTACTTTTTTGTCTGAGGGAAGCAAATATTTGAACTGGTCGAATCTTATTTATATAAAAGAGGAAGTAACTGATGCACTTATTGAAGATTACGTTAATGCTAATTTTTTAAAAGAAGTTCTTTTTTCAAAGTACAGTGAAGGTTATAGATACACTATAAAAGATGAAAATAATTTGAATATTGGATATTTAATTTTTCTGTTGGGTGATGATTTATTTATATGTGAGGGTAATGAAGAACATATAATGTACTTATATAAAATAAAAAAAATACAATAGGTGGGGTAACTTTTAGGTTGGTAAAGATTTGGCTAGTGCTGCACATTTGTTAATATCGATGACATTTACAATAATATGCTTAATAATAAACATATAAGCATACGCTAATTAAGCAGAGTATTAAGAATAGGGAAAACACTAGTTGAGCGAGCAATTAAAGAAGACAGATGAAACGTCCCCAGTGTCTTCCGAGATAATAAGTATGATGTTAGGCACAACAATAGCTGCAAAGCTGATGGTTGTGCCATTTCTGGGGCAAAACTTCCGAATGATCCCTAAAAGAACCGTCCCTGATGGTTTTATTCATGCAAGTTTTCGTCACATGTTTCACCAGTGAGGATGATTGACAATTAAACTTTAATCCTTTAACCATTTAATTAATTTCATATAGTATTTTGGAAATATCTTCATTGTATCAAGTAGAAGAGAAAACATTATAATTCCAATATTTATTATAATACTAATCCTTATTAAATCGCTAGAGCCTTCAACTATGTAGTAATCTAGCGATGCATATGTGTCAGTAAGTTGGTCTATATATGATGATAGTTGGCTTGAAGAAAGATAAATACTAATAGTTAAAAACAGCAAGTTAATATTTATCAAACCAAGTAAGATGGTTATACTTTTTTTACTCATTATAAGGTTCATTCCTTTCGCTGCGCTCAAGGCACAAATATTTAATGAAAGTGTTCCTCCCTCAACACTTCTAATAATGATACAATATAGTTGGATAAGCAGATACACTACAGAGCACGGGGAGGTGAGTGGTGTAGGTAAAACTACCCGCATTATAAGATGTGCCGTTTGCTATTTTAAATAACAAATAAGTGTGCCATAGAGCACGAAAACTAACCTTTGTATAAACAATTCCTGTTTATCATGTAG
>NVVX01000033.1 GCA_002733545.1 Alkaliphilus sp. | reverse complement strand
AAGGAGGTGTTGGATATGATAGTATTAAGTAAATTTCACCTTGATTCTTCATAAGTCATGCTCAAATGAGTGATATTTTATTTTGCCGTGGAATTCAGGAATTAGGTAGTTTCAAAGGTATTGCACTACCCCGTAATGTAATGGGAGGTATTAATGAAAAATTTCAGAAAAAAAGATTACATTATTATTTTTGTATTGTGTTTCTTATTCTGGTTGACTCAATTATTCAAACCTAGCATGATCGAATTTCTTATAGTACTAGTGCGTTCAATATTAGTAGCACTGGTGATAGGAACAATAACAAACAAATTAATACAAAAAAAAATGTAGACTATAAGCGTGACAGTTGGGGGCATCCTAAACTGTCATGCTTATTAAAATGTTCAGATTTACCGAAGGGGTCAGGGTTAAAAAGTTGAATTACAATAAGACAGAATAAACAAGTCAGCTTTTCAACTCTGACCTATTACTACACGCCCGACCGAAGAAGGACGGAGCGAACACTTAGTCCTAATTATCACCCTGCAAACGCCTCAATTTAGTAACATTTCTTAAATGCTCAGCATAAGTTTTGCTAAACGCATGACCATCAGTAGACAAAGCATAGAATAAATAGTCATGATCTTCAGGAAACAAAGCAGCGTGGATAGCATCTCGCCCTGGTGCTGCTATTGGCCCAGGAGGCAAACCTAAATTTAAATAAGTATTAAAAGAGTTTTCATATTGTAGATGCGAATATAAAACGCGTGAAAGGTGTTCTTCACCTTTGCCGTACCCATAAATAACTGTCGGGCAGAGTTGCAGTAACATGTTGATATTTAGTCTATTATGAATAACCCCACTGATAGTTGTCATTTCATCCACTGAATAGGCTTCTCTTTCGATTAGTGAAGCTATTGTAAGAACTTCATGAGTAGAAATATCTAACTCATTCATTCGTTCTATATAGTTACTCTCTAAAAACTCAGACATAGTAGTTGCCATTCTAAGAGCTATATCCTTTGGCGTAGAAGTAATAGTAAAATGATATGTGTCAGGTAGTAAATACCCTTCCATTACAAAATACAAGTTTTCGGTATTAAAAGATAAATCTTTTAGAGCAAAAATTTCTTCAGTAGCAATAATAAACTCCTCAGCTGTTCCAAATCCCATTTGTTCAACTTCGGCAGCTATCTGAAAAATTGTATGTCCTTCAGGGATAGACAAGATTACTGGCTTTATTGGAGTTCCTCTCTGAATTAAAGAAAAAATATCGTTAAAAGTCATAGTGGGTTCTATAGTATAAGAGCCAGGCTTAATTTTTGTATCAACACCCAAAAGCTGTGCTTGATAATTAAACCAGCTAGCATTTTTGATAACGCCTTTTTCATAAAGTAAATTAGAAACATAATTCAAAGATTTTCCTTTCGGAATTACTATATCAACTGGTTCTGTAAATGTAGAAACAGAAAGATGCGAAGTCAGTAAACTACTGACCATTGAAGGAAGCTCAGCACCTATATAATAAGAAAAACCTAAATATGAAATGCCAATTAGTAAAACAATAACAATAAGAGAAAAAATTAGTTTCTTCATTTTTTGTCCACCTTTTATAAAATAATAAAAACAACTAAATGCAAGATTTTAAACTTTGCTTGTGTAAATTTATTTGAGTACATGTATATTTTATCATCTTTCGAAGTGCATTTCTACAAAATAAAACAAAATATTAGTAGAACAATGTAGAATTATGATATAATTGCTCTGATAATGGTATATATAAGATAGACAAGCTGTTAGGAGTGAGTGACATGTTGAATTATTGGCTTTCAATCATATTTTTAGCCTTATTACTTGTACCAATAGGGTGGGTTTTTATTGCTCTTATTTCCTTAATAGCAGACGATGTAAACAAAAACAAGAGAAGATATTTGACTAAACAGAGTGAAAAGATAAACAGAAAAACGGACAGGAAGAGGCTAAAAATTGTTAAATAATCAAAGCCTCGAGAATATAGGTGAACAAGTTGAAAGAAACTCTACTAATTGAAAAACTTATTGAAATATCCAGTGGAGAGAAAGTCTCTTTTCATACTCCTGGGCATAAATTTGGTAAAATGTTTGCAAAATTAAAATGTGATAGAATTCTAGAAAACCTGACAATTATTGATACTACAGAGTTGACGGGGACAGATAACTTGCATCAGCCTACAGGAATAATAAAAAAAGCACAAGAAAATGCAGCGGAAGCATTTAACAGTGATGAGACTTTTTTTTTAGTAAATGGAAGTACAGCAGGAGTATATGCAATGATTATGTCGGCAATCGAACCTGGAAATAAAATTATTATAGGACGAGACTGTCATCAGTCAGTTATTAATGCACTAATTTTGGGTGATATTCAACCGATTTATATTTACCCGGAAGTCGATGTGCAAAATGGAATTACACTTGGCATTTCCCCGGAGAAGGTAGAGGCATTAATCGTGGAACACAAAGAAATTAAAGCAGTTTTAATTACTTATCCTACCTACTATGGAATTGCTAGTGATTTAAAAAAAATAACCGAAATAGCACATAAATATGATAAACTAATGTTGGTAGACGGCGCGCATGGAGCGCACTTAGGATTAAGTGAAAAACTTCCTATCACGCCGATGGAATGTGGTGTAGATGCGGTAGTCGAAAGCACTCATAAAACATTACCTTCGCTGACTCAAAGTTCGATGCTTCATATTAAGGGGAATCGGATTGATAGAGAAAAACTGAGATTCATGTTAAGGGTTCACCAAAGCAGTAGCCCTTCGTATATACTTATGGCATCGCTTGATTTAGCTACGAATATATATAAAGAAAAAGGCAATTATTTGATGGATAATTTGCTTTATAATATAAGAGAATTTAAGAACAGGATAAAAAACGTAGAAGGAGTTACTCTTTTAGATGAAAAAATAACTGAAAGAAACTCGGTAGAGGCAATAGACCAAACAAAAATATATATTAAGTTAAGAGGTATTTTAGGGTCTAGATTTGAGCAAGTTCTACGAAAAGATTATGCTATTCAGATGGAAATGTCTAATGAGAAGGGGGTATTAGGAATAACCTCTATAGCAAATGAAAAAGAAGATTTTTCTAAGCTAGCAATCGCAATAGAAAAAATATATCAAAACTATTCGAAAGAGCAAAATTCAGAAGGTACATGGAAAAGTCTTATTACAAATAACAATTGCTACCTCTATAGCACTGTACCAAAATGCATCTATGCTCCAAGAAAAGCATACTACATGAAAAAAAAGCCTATATCATTAAAAAAATCTGTAGGTCTTGTATGCGGTGAAAGCATAATCCCCTACCCTCCAGGAATACCACTGATTGTTGCAGGCGAGTTAATTAGAGAAGATACAGTTAATCGGATTCAACAAATCAAAAGAGAAAAAACGAAACTGTTAGGGATGAAGGATACTAACATGGAATATATAGAAATAATACATACTAACGAGGTGAAATAATTGGAGAGTCTTTTCATTACAGTAGAAGGAACTGATGGGGCGGGAAAATCGACACAAATTGAATATCTAAAAGAATTCTTGCAAACAAAAGAGTTCACAGTGACAATAACAAGAGAGCCAGGCGGTACTAGAATCAGTGAGAAAATTAGAAATATTATTTTAGACAAAAATAATATTGAAATGAGTGATAGGACAGAAGCACTTTTGTACGCAGCTTCTAGAGCTCAACATGTTGAAGAAACTATTGTCCCGGCATTAAGAAGAGGAGACATTGTTATATGTGATAGGTTTGTAGACTCAAGTATGGTATATCAAGGGAGAGGAAGATCGCTCGGGTACGAAGCTGTTAAAATAATAAATGATTTTGCTACTGGGCAGTTAGAGCCAGATTTGACTATTTTGTTTGATGTCAAGCCAGAAATAAGCCTAAAGAGAATTAATGCAAAGAAAAAAGGAGATAGGCTTGAGAGAGAAAAACTAAGCTTCCACCAAGAAGTGCATAATGGATACAGAGATTTGGCAAAAATGTTTCCAAATAGAATAATAAGGATAGATGCTAGTAGATCTGTGAAGCAAATTAGAAAAGACATAGAATTGATAATAGAAAACTTACTAAGCACAAAAGAAAATACTTAAAACGATGGAAAAATTTTTTCAGGAGGGATAAACATGAAACTAGTGATTGCAATTGTGCATGATGAAGATGCACGATTTTTGGTAGATGAACTTACGGCTAGCAAATTTAAAGTAACGAAATTAGCAAGTACAGGTGGATTTTTAAAGGCAGGGAATACAACACTATTTATTGGTATAGATAATAGCCAGGTAGATTTAGTTATGGAGATTATTAAAAACAACTGTGAAACAAGAAAACAAATTGTTACAGCACAACCACCAGTTACTGGAGCTCCGGGAACATTTATACCTTATCCTGTTGAAGTGAAAGTTGGGGGTGCTACTGTATTTGTTATGGATATAGAAAAATATGTAAAATTGTAAGTTACTAAAGAAGGAGAGGCATGTTTATGCCATTTAGAAACGTGGTGGGTCAAGGCAGAGTAGTATCGTACCTTGAAAAAACATTAATACAAAGTAAAACAACGCATGCTTATATGATTGAGGGTGTAAAAGGTCTTGGCAAAAAAAACTTAGCCTATCAATTAGCAAAGGGGCTTTGTTGTGAGAGCAAAGAAGATAAACCTTGCGGTGAGTGTAAGAGTTGCGTTAAAGCTGAGAGAGGTACAAATACAAATATCATCTATCTTCAGGAAGAAAAAGTAATAAAAATTGAATCCATAAGAAACATTCAAGAAGAAATAAAAATAAAAACTTTTGACGGGTCTATAAGAGTGTATATAATATGCGATTCAGATAAAATGACGGTACAAGCACAAAATGCATTGCTTAAAACTCTAGAAGAGCCGCCTGCAAAAGTAGTAATAATACTCACTAGTATAAATGCAAATAGATTATTGCCAACAATAGTTTCAAGATGCCAATTAATAAAACTAAAGCCAATAAAAGAAGAAGAGATGAGGAAGTATTTAAACGAAAAAAAGAATGTGTCATGGAATCAGAGTAAGATAGTAGCATCCTTATCAGATGGAGTTATTGGAAAAGCATTGAAAACCTTAGAAGATGAAACCTATGTAAAAAGAAGGGGATTAGTTCTTGATATAATAGATAGAATAAGCACAGCTAGTGTATTCGATGTTTTAAAAAGCGCCGAGTTTTTTAATGAAGAAAAAGAGAATATATCTGAAATCTTGGACATTTTAGTAACTTGGTATCGCGATTTGATAATTTATAAAGAAACTGAGCAGTTGGATTATGTTATTAATTGTGATAAAATTGAAGAAATAATTTTGCAATCGAAAAAAAACGAATTTAGCAAAATAAGAGATGTTATTCTCATGATTGAAGAGACAAGAGCAAATATTAATAGCAACGCAAATTATCAGCTTAGTTTAGAAGTAATGCTCTTAAACATACAGGAGGACTTAAAATTATGGTAACAGTCGTAGGCGTTCGATTTAAGAAGGCAGGCAAGATATACTACTTTGATCCTGAACAAAATATTATTAATAAATATGACAGTGTAATAGTTGAGACAGCTAGAGGAATTGAGTTTGGAGAAGTAGTAGTAGGCTTAAAAGAAGTAGCAGAAGAAAGTATTATTGCGCCTTTAAAAAGTGTAATTAGAGTTGCGACTAAGCAAGATAAGGAGTTGCACCAGAAAAACAAATTGAAGGAGAAAGAAGCGTTTGAAGCTTGTCTATCAAAAATTGAAGAACATGAGATGGACATGAAGTTAATTGATGCAGAATACACGTTTGACAACAATAAAATTATTTTCTATTTTACTGCAGATGGTAGGGTCGATTTTAGAGAATTAGTAAAAGACTTAGCCTCAATATTTAAAACACGTATTGAACTTAGGCAAATTGGAGTAAGAGACGAAGCAAAAATGTTAGGAGGAATTGGTCCGTGCGGTAAAAATTTATGCTGTTCATCGTGGCTAGGCGATTTTGAGCCCGTGTCAATAAAGATGGCCAAAGACCAGAATCTATCCCTTAACCCAGCAAAAATATCTGGAATATGTGGCAGGCTATTTTGTTGCCTGAAGTTTGAGTATGACACATATCATGAAATCTTAGAAAGAATGCCTAGAATAGGTACAATAGTGCGTTCGGAAGAGGGCGAAGGACCAGTTATAGGAATAGAAACGCTAAAAGAAAGAGTAAGGGTAAGAATAAAAAAAGATAAAGACAAAACAGAATTTGTAACTACCTATAGCTTAGATGAAGTGAAAAAAATAGTTAAAAAACCTAATTGCGGTAAATGCACGAAGAATAAAGATAAATGCTCTCCAAAAGGTGCTATGTAAAAGATATGAAGAGGCTAAATATGGGTGAATATCTAAAAGAGAATGAAAGAATAGATGATTTGCAGACGAAAGGGTTTAGAATAATTCAAAACAGTAAAGGATTTTGCTTTGGGATAGATGCAGTATTGCTTGCCAATTTCGTGTCTTTGAAAAAAAATTCAAAGGTGGTTGACCTTGGGACGGGCACGGGAATTATCCCTATTTTAATTGCAGCCAAAAGCACCACAAGCAAGATTGAAGCACTGGAGATTCAGGCAGAAGCAGCCGACATGGCAAGGAGAAGCGTTATACTAAACAATCTAGAAGAGCGCATTAACGTATTAAACATCGATTTGAAAATGGCAGATAAACATTTGAAAGTTAATAGTTTTGACGTTGTTACAACAAACCCTCCATATATGCATGCGAATGGGATTGTAAATACGGAAGAGGCTAAAACTATTTCAAGACATGAGGTTAAATGTAAGCTAGAAGATGTAGTTAAAATGGCAGCGAAACTACTTAAACATAATGGGAAGTTTTACATGATCCATAGACCGCAACGAATAGTAGATATTATGCTGTATTGTAGAAAATACAAATTAGAGCCCAAGAAGCTTCAATTTATTCAACCAATGCGTGAAAAAAAGCCTAATTTGTTAATTGTAGAATGCACAAAAGCAGCAAGACCCGAAGTGAAAATGTTAGATCCTTTAATTATTTATGATGAGGATGGAAATTACACAAGAAAAGTAGTGGATATGTATAAAAAAAGAAATATAGAAAATGAGGGTTAGTAGTGAGAGATGGGAAGTTACTCATATGCCCTACGCCGATAGGTTTTACGATGCGCCTCATAATAAATAGTATGATAAAAGATCGTGCTGAATTTTTTTGAAACAAGAGGAGTTAGAAAAGCAAAAGGACGGAGAATATGACGAAATAGACTTAAGAGGATGTATGGTTTTATTAATGAAAAAATGGGACAAGTAAGAAATAGACAATTAAGGATGTTGCTAAACTAAGAAAAAGGACTAAGAGAGAAGTATAAAAATAGATTTTGAATATATAGTGGATAAAAACGCCTACGAGTATACAATGAGTGTGAAACACATAAAAAAAGAGCCCCAAAGGACTCATTTAGAAATATGAATATTAACTAAGTACGATTAAACTTCTTTAATTTCAGTTAAACATTCACCACAAATATTTTTGTTTTTGTACACAGTAATGTCTGATGCATTATCACAGAAAGAACATGCTGGCTCATATTTTTTCAAAATTACACTCGCGCCATCCACATAAATCTCTAATGCATCTTTTACTTTGATACCTAAAGTTCTTCTAAGCTCGATAGGTAACACAATTCTTCCTAGCTCGTCCACTTTTCTTACAATTCCTGTTGATTTCACAAAAAATCCTCCTTTTAGTAAATGTTATTTTTACTTGTAAAATCATACTTTGTTTCTGATTCTACAAGTTTCGACACCTTCTCCTTAAATAGTACCAGCATTGTAATAAAAAGTCAACAAAAACTTTTTAAAACACCAATTTTTTTTTATTAAGAATCAAATTCGCTCAATTATTATCTATGAGGAGATGGTTTAGATGGATGAAATCGTTAGAGAGATTTTCTTGTTTATAATATCATTTAATGTTAAAACATATTTAGTAGGGGGATCTATTCGCGATAGCCTACTTGGTAGAGTTATAAAGGATTTTGATTTTGTTACTATTGAAAAACCACAAAAGCTTGCGGAAAATATTGCATGCATATTTGGAGGAACAGTAGTTGAAATGAGCAAAGAGCATGAAATGTTTCGTGTGGTAGTAAAAAATGTAGGAACTTTTGATTTTAGTAAAATCAAGGGAGAAAAAATAGAGGAAGATCTATATGAACGAGATTTTTCTATTAATGCAATGGCATATGATTTAAATAATAGCTACGAAATTGAAAAAAATATGATTATCGATCCTTTTGGTGGGATGCGTGACTTAGAAAGTAATAGAATTAGACATTTGCATAAAGAGACTTTCGTTAATGATCCGCTTAGGATGATTAGAGCCGTTAGTCTGATGTCAAGACTTAACTTTGATTTGGATGAGGAAACACAAAAATTAATTAAGGCCGAGTCTGAAACAATAAATACTATAGCAGGAGAGAGAATTGCTACAGAGTTTTTTGCTATTTTAAGAGAAAAAAGAAGTGCGTACTATTTAGATTACATGGACAAAAAACTACTGTTACTCGATAAAATTTTTCCGGAATTAAGACAGATGAAGAAAATTGGAGAATGCAAATATCATATAGTAGACAGTTTGACTCATTCGCTAAATACAGTGGAGTGTATAGAGGAAGTGATTTATGCGAACAAGTTTTTTGAAGATCATATTAGAGTTTCGTATGAGAAACATACAAGCGAGATTCTTGCAGCTAACAGGAAGCGATTAGAGCTAATTAAATTAGGAGCACTATTTCATGATATAGGTAAGCCATCAGCAAAAAAAGTAGACAAAGATGGTCGAGTCAGGTTTAGAGGGCATGAGATAACAGGCGCAGAATTAGCACTGGAATACGCCGCAAAACTTATGTTAAGTAAAAAAGAACAAAAAATACTCTATAAGTATGTAAAAATGCATATGTCCCCTCTGGTGCTTTACAAAAGCAACGATGTAAGTGCAAATGCACTGTATCAAGTATTTGAGAAAATGGGTGAAGAAACATTAGATATTTTCTTAATAGCTTTAGCAGATATTGTATCCACAAGAAAAATACTTGACCCAAGCGAAGAGATGGGAATGTTTAAGGTGCACGTGGAGTACATTGTAAATAATTATTTGACAAGGTATAGACCATTAGTGAAAAAGCCATTAATTTCTGGAGAAGAACTAATGGAGAGGTTTAATATTTTAGAAGGCATTAAAATTGGGGAACTACAAGAAAAAATAAAAAAAGACATTTATTTCGGAAAGGTTTCTAGTAGTAAAGATTCAGTATTAAAATATATAAGCGAAGAAATGAATTTAATATAACGATTATGATTCCGCAACAAATCAAAAAACACATTAATATTATGCGAATTTTGTTCATATAATTGAACAAAATGGAAATGGTGGTGCATAATGAATATAGTGTGGGCAGTTATGATTTTATGCGGGATTTTTATAGCTTTTTTAACGGGTAAGATCGATATTATTAATGATGCTTTGTTAATTGATACACAAGAGGCAGTGGTTTTTGCAATTAGTTTAATGGGCATTATGTCAATTTGGCTAGGCCTTATGAACATAGCTAGAAAATCGGGTTTAATTGATATTTTGGCTGTATCCATGCGCCCAATTACCAAGTTTCTTTTTCCTTCCATTCCGCCTAATCATCCAGCTATTAGCGCTGCACTGATGAATATGATTGCTAACATGTTTGGTGCAGGAAATTCTGCCACTGCCTTGGGTATAAAAGCAATGAAGGAGTTTCAATCTTTGAATTCAAATAAAAACCAAGCAAGTCATGCAATGTGTATGTTTTTAGTTATCAACATGTCATCTGTGCAGCTGATACCATTAGCTGTACTGAAAATAAGGGCAGATGCAGGTTCAGTGCAACCTGCAGATATTATTATTACTTCACTTTTTGCAACAGTTGTTTCTACAATAGTAGGGGTATTAGTTTGCAAAACATTAGAGAGGGGGAGCAGTAATTAACACATATTATTTGATGTCGATTATGGTTATTCCAATTATGATTACAAGTATATTACTACATGGACTATATAAAAAAATCAATGTTTATGATATTTTTGTCGAAGGGGCAGAAGAAGGTTTGATGACTGCCCTTAGGATTATGCCATATTTAATTGCAATATTTTTTGCAATAGGGATAATGAGGAGATCAGGAAGTATTGATATCATTGTAGAAGTACTAGCACCAGTGTTTGAACCGTTAGGGATACCTAAAGAAGTGCTTCCATTAGCGCTCATGCGTCCGTTTTCTGGTAGTGGCTCGTTAGCTATGTTAAGAGACATAATAAGCCAATATGGTGCAGACTCGTTTATTGGACGAGTAGCATCAACGATGATGGGGTCTGCAGAAACAATTTTCTCACTATGGCAGTATATTTTGGAGCGGTAGGAATAAAAAGAGCAAGATATACACTAGTGGCAGCAATTATTTCGCATTTTGCTGCTGTTATTGCATCGGTTTTTATAGTAAACTTAATATTTTGAATTTGCATTATATTGAATGCTTCTGCCTAGGCTATAGCATTTGTGTAGCCTAAATTGACAAAACATACATTATATAATAAAATGAACGAATAGTAAACATAGAACACATAGTCAGAAACACCCCTAAACTAGAGGGACAAAGTTTTTTAGACTAAACACTACACACATTGTGAAATATTAGGAGGCAGAACAAATGAAAAAAGAAAGCTTTTACGTAACAACACCTATATATTATCCAAGCGGTAAATTACATATTGGGCATACTTATACTACACTAGCTGCAGATGTTCTAGCGAGGTTTAAAAGATTTACTGGTTATGATGTTATGTTTTTAACTGGAGCGGACGAGCATGGTGAAAAAATTCAAGTATCTGCAAAGGAAAAAGGAATGGATACACAAAAGTATGTAGATGGAATGGTTGATGAAATCAAATCAGAGTGGAAAGAATTAGACATATCGTATGATGAATTTATAAGAACGACTGATCAGAAGCACAAAAAAGCAGTGCAGAAAATTTTTGAAACGCTATATGAAAAAGGAGACATTTACAAAAGTGAATACGAAGGGTGGTATTGTACTCCTTGCGAGTCTTTTTGGACAGAAAAACAACTAAAAGAAAACAAAACTTGTCCAGATTGTGACAGACCCGCTCATCTAACAAAAGAAGAAGCATACTTTTTTAAATTGTCCAAATATCAAGACAGACTAATTAAGGAATTTGAAGAAAATCCTGCGATATGCTATCCTGTATCAAGAAAAAATGAAATGATGAATAATTTTTTGAAACCAGGGCTAGATGACTTGTGTGTATCAAGAACAAGTTTCGATTGGGGAATCAAGGTTCCATTTGATACTAAACATGTTATATACGTGTGGTTCGATGCAGTTTGTAATTACATCACTGCGCTAGGATTCGAATCTGACAATACTGATTCATATAAAAAATATTGGCCAGCGAATGTACATTTGCTTGGAAAAGAAATAGTTCGTTTTCACACATTAGTTTGGCCAGCAATATTAATGGCTTTGGATATTCCACTACCAAAGAAAATTTTTGGACATGGGTGGATATTGTTTGACGCTGGAAAAATGTCTAAATCAAAAGGTAATGTCGTATACTCTAAACCACTAATCGATAGGTACGGAATTGATGCACTTAAGTATTTTTTGCTTAGAGAATTTACTTTTGGGCAAGATGGAAAGTATACTAATAGAGCATTCATTACTAGACTGAATACAGACTTAGCAAATGATTTGGGAAACTTAGTTAGTCGGAGCATTGCTATGATAGTTAAGTATAATAAAGCTATTATCCCAAGCATAAAAGAAGAAGGAGAGTTTGATAGTGAATTGCGCGAAGTAGCGACTGGAGCAGGAGAAAAAGTAGAAAACGCAATTGACAATTTAGACTTTAGTGGTGCATTAGAAGAAATTTGGAAAATTATTAGAAGGTCAAATAAATATATTGATGAAACGACTCCATGGATTTTAGCAAAAGACGAAAGTAGTAAAGAAAGGCTAGACACTGTACTTTTTAATCTAGCAGATTCTATTCGTATAGTAGCTATTTTGATTTATCCTTTTATGAAAAATACTAGCGAAGAAATATGCGCACAGCTTGGAATTGATGAAAAAGACATCAAGTGGGATGCTATATTTGAAAAAGACGAAACAATAGCTGGAAATACTGTGACAAAAGGAAGAATTCTTTTTCCTAGATTAGAAATTGACAAAGAGGTATTAGAATTAGAAGAAGCAAATAATAAATATATGCAATTGTTGTAGAAGGTTGGAGGGTTAATACATGGAGATATTTGACAGTCACTCGCATTTAGATGATGCGAGGTTTGATGATGATAGAGACGAAATTGTTATTAGAGCAAAAGAAAACGGAGTAAAATATATTTTGAACCCGGGTGCAACTCTTGCATCTTCGGTGAAGGCAGTGAAAATAGCTGAAAAATACGACATTGTTTATGCTGCAGTAGGAATACATCCACATGATGTAAAAGATATGGACGAAAATACAATTGCAGTTTTAAAATCACTTTGTAAAAGAGATAAAGTTGTAGCATATGGCGAAATTGGACTAGATTATTACTATAATCACTCTTCCAAAGAATTGCAGCGAAAGTGGTTCAAAAGACAAATAGAATTAGCGAAAGAGCTAAAATTACCAATAATAGTTCATGACCGCGATGCGCATGGAGAAGTATTTGACATTTTGAAAGAATACAAAGTATGGGAAGACGGATGCGTTATGCACTGTTATTCTGGCAGTGTAGAATTAGCAAAAGAATATGTGAAAAAAGGAATATATATATCGCTAGCTGGTCCATTGACTTTTAAAAATGCTAAGAAAACACAGGCGGTGGCAAAAGAAATACCTCTAGAATGGTTAATGGCTGAAACCGATGCTCCTTACCTTACTCCAGTACCATTTAGAGGAAAGCGCAATGAGCCATCATACACTAAGTATATTGTAGAAGCGATTGCAAAAGCTAAAGAAATCGATTTGGAAAAAACAGCAATGAAGCTAACTGCGAACACAAAAAAATTCCTAGGGTTAATATAGACAATGAAAGAAGACACTTTAAAAATAATAAAAAAGACCGATATAGATTCTAGAGTCCAAAGTTTAGGGGGCAAATGATAATGAGCAAGTTAAGAATAAAAGAAGTGTCAATTGAAGACTTAAAAAAAGGAATGAAATTAGCAAAAGACGTAATTAGTCAACGAGGAAATATACTATTACCTAAGGGGCAGAAATTAGAGGAAATCCAAAGAACGCAAACGTTCTTAGAACAGCATGATATATATTTTGTTTTTGTTGAAGAAGATCAAACAAATGTGACTACGGGAATAGAACCTAAAACAGAGTTGGAAAAAGAAGTAGAAGAGATTGAACTGTTTAGAGAGGATTATTTACAAGTTAGAAGCAGAATGCAAAATGATTTCGAAAAGATTCTACAAGGAGAAAACATTGAAAAGGAAGACGTGCACGAGAATGTAGGTAAAATTTTAGATGCATACGGGAACACAATGAATGTTTTTCAACTTATGCAAAAAATGGAAGATTTAGATGATATAACTTACGCACATAGTTATAACGTGACTTTAATAAGCTACTCCATTGGAAAGTGGTTGAAATTAACAAAAAAACAGTTAGAAGACCTCACATTAGCTTCAATGTTATTAGATATAGGAAAAATGAAAGTAGACAGTGAAATATTGAACAAATCAGAAAATTTTACCAGTGATGACTTCTTAGAATGTAAAAAGCATGTAATATATAGTTATGAAGCGGTTAAAAATTATGACTTTCTTTCACAAGATGTTAAACAAGCAATATTAATGCATCACGAAAGAATGGATGGAAGTGGCTATCCTCTTGCAGTAAAAGGAGATAAAATTCCACTATTTGCACGAATTATAGCTATAGCTGACATTTATAGTGCAATAACTTCAGCAAGACCGTACAGAGGAAAAAAGACTCCCTTTCAAGTTATTTCTATGTTAGAAAGAGATTACGTCCAAAAGCTTGACCCCAAAATCTTATATCATTTTATGCATAGAATAGGAAGTTGTTTTGTGGGACAACAAATTGAACTTAGTAACGGGAAATATGCGAGAATCATCTTTGTTCCAAGTCAAAATATGTATAGACCGGTTGTGAAAATAGATAATACTGAAGAGATAATAGACTTAAGCAGTAGAGAAAATAAAGATATAGAAATTATTAACTTCTAATACGATTAATTCTAAGATAGCGGGATAGCATGAAGTTGTGAGATAAATTAGGTTTTAATCTATATAAAATTGGTTAATGAATAGAAAATTAAAAAAGTGACAATAATTTCAGCATAAGTGATAAAAGAATCTTTGATTAAATTTTTAAAATAAAAGAAATAATCTCGTAGTTGACAAATATAATAATTAATGTAGAATGAGATGAATTAAAATTATTTTAAAAAAGCAATTCAGGAGGAGTTAAATGATGGAAAGTTTTAAAAGCAATAAGAGAGCTTTTTTTGTAAAAGCTATGGTAATTGCTTGCGTTATGCTAATAGTTGGTACAGGTTTGTGGTTGCAATCGATTCACAAAATAGTAGTGATTGCACACGATGGAGAACAAATGGAGGTTTCGACTTTTAAAAATACTGTGGGTGACATACTAGAAAAAGAGAATATTGTTCTGCACTCGGCAGATAAAATTAAACCGTATTTGACAGAAAAGATAGTGGATGGAACTGAGATAATTATAAGTAGAGCATTTGAAGTTAAAATAGTGGATGCTGGATTAGAGCAGATGGTAATGACTACTGACATAAACGTAGAAGGATTATTGAATTCGCTTGACATAGTGATTGGGGAAAATGACATAGTAACTCCAGTTTTGAATATGCCTCTTGTTGAGGGTCAAAAGATAACAATTATGAGAATAAGCGAAAAATATGAGATGGAAAAAACACAAATCCCTTATCAAACGATAACAAAGCATAATGATAATCTTGAAATTGGAGAATTAAGAAAAGTGCGTGCTGGAAACGAAGGAGTAAAAGAAGTCAAAGTAAGAATTGTCTTTGAAAACGGAATAGAAGTGAAAAGAGAAGTTGTTGAAGAAACTATTTTAGTAGAGGCAGTAGATGAAGTTTTTGAAAAGGGAACAAAGAACTTTATTGTCACATCAAGGGGTGAAGTTCAAAGGTTCAAAGAAGTTATTATAATGGTTGCAACTGCGTATACAGCTGGATATGAAAGTACTGGTAAAAATCCAGAAGACCATGGATTTGGAATTACAAAGAGCGGAACACAAGTGAGACCAGGAGTAGTAGCGGTGGACCCAAGAGTCATTCCTTTAGGAACTCAACTTTATATTGAGTCGCTAGATTCGACCCCAAGCTATGGAAAATCAAGTGCAGAAGATATTGGAGGTTCGATTAAAGGAAATAGAATTGATCTTTTCTTTGAAAATGTTGAGGATGCTCTAAGATTTGGAAGAAGGAAAGTTAGAGTGTACGTGCTCGATAATTAACAATGGATGAATGATGAGTGAGCGGTGCTGTAACGGTAGTTAAACAATAGTGGACGTTTGTTAAACGATGGTTTAACAAATGCTTAACTACTGTTTAACTATTGTTCAACTATTTTTTGCAGAGGTGAAAGTTTTGATAAAAGAAATTATTGTAGTTGAAGGAAAAGATGATGTTTCAGCGGTGAAGAGAGCGGTAAAAGCCGAGTTAATAATTACAGGTGGGCTTGCTTTAAGACCAGAAACAATTAATAGGATAAAATCAGCAGTAGCAAGAAGAGGAGCAATAATTTTTACTGACCCAGACTTTGCAGGGGAAAAGATCAGAAAAATTATTACGTCAAAGGTTAAAGGCTGCAAACATGCATTTTTGCCTAAAGAAGAAGCAACGTTGAATGGGAATATTGGGATTGAAAATGCTTCTACAAAAAGCATACTGCTTGCACTAAGTAAAGCTAGAAGCTCAATGACTGCTGAGAGAAGAGAGTTTACACAAAAAGATATGACAGCTAATAAAATTGTAGGGTCAGAGGATGCTAGTTTGAGAAGAGCTGTAATTGGTAAGAGTTTAGGAATAGGATATGGAAATGCAAAACAGTTTCTAAGCAGGCTTAATAATTATGGAGTTACGAGAGAAGAATTTATAAAAGCTGTTAAAAGCATAGTTGAATAGAGGAATATAAAATGGATAGGATTGCTACACCATCAAGAACGAAAAACATAATAAGAAAACATGATTTTTTCTTTTCTAAGAGCTTAGGACAGAATTTTTTGATAGATTCTAACATTACTACTAATATGATAGAAAAAATAGGGATCGATTGCAGAGACAATGTCATAGAGGTTGGTCCAGGCATAGGAAGTCTAACCCAAGTTATTTCTGAACATGTAAAAAAAGTAGTTGTAGTTGAGATAGACAAAAAATTAATACCTATACTAAAAGAAACATTAAGTGAAAATGATAATGTTGAAATAATACATGATGACATATTAAAAATTGATCTACATAAACTGGTAGAGACTGAATTTGATAACGAGAAGATTAAAGTAATAGGAAACTTGCCGTATTACATTACAACGCCGATTATTATGAGATTTCTAGAAGAAAAAGTTCCTGTAGAGCAGTTAGTCTTTATGGTGCAAAAAGAAGTGGCAGAAAGAATGCAAGCAAAACCAAGTACAAAACAATATGGAACCCTATCAATAGCTGTGCAATATTACTGTGATGTAAAAATAATTATGAAAGTTCCTCCAACAGTATTTTTACCGCAGCCTAAGGTGGAGTCTAGCATAATAAAACTAGATGTCCTACGTCAGCCGAGAGTTAGCATTAAGGATGAAAAATTATTTTTTAGAATTGTGAAAGACGCGTTTGGAAAAAGAAGAAAAACGTTGTTAAATGCTTTGAGTTCGGGACACCTGCAACTAGATAAATCGTTACTAAAGAAAGTGTTTGATATATGCGAAATTGATGGTGGCAGAAGAGGAGAAACTCTATCTATTGAAGAGTTTGCTATGCTTACAAATACAGTGTTAGAAAGTTTGGAACTGTAGTTTGCGCTCATAGATAAAATGTTTCTAAAAAACAACAGAAAATAAAGAACCAACAAAAAACCAAAAAACAAGAAGACCCCTTAAAAGATAGGAGTTTTCTTTTTTTTATTAATGTAGGTAAACAAACACAAGTAGATACATATAATGATAAAGAGCGTCCGCCTTTATCAATAATTTCGTTCCTCAAGATTCGGCGGGCAAGTTAAATAATTTTCACTGTTAGGAATATATCAAAATGTGAAGGGGGAGAAGATGATGCAAAGAAGATATAAAAGATATTTTGTAATGTTAGAGAGTGAAGACAAGGGATTTGAAAAATCTAAAGACGAAAAACCTAAAGGGTATGCAAAAATTGAGATTAAAAATGGCACAGGAATAATCAATATTTCATGTCAAAACCTAAGACAATTAGAACTTAGCAAGAAACGTTATAGATGTTACTTGATAAATACTGAGAACAAGCCTAGTGTAAATATAGTCGATGTAGGTCCAATTGTAGTTGATGATAAAGGGTATGGAGAACTAGCGTGGCAATTTAATCCTCAAAATGTAAAGGCGACAAGAGAAGAAATTGACAACTTCGATGTGCTACTAGTCTTAGCGGAGAAAATGGAGGGGAGTAGGTCGCTAGAAGTAGCATTAGTAGGATACATGAACAAAGAAAAAAGGCAATGGAGAAGCATGGTTGAGAGAAAAATGTATGGAGTAACTAAAAAGGAAATTGATAAGATGAAAATTATAGACTTGGATAAGGAAGTGGTAAAAGAAGCAAAGCAAGAAGTAAAACAAGAAGTAAAGCAAGAAGTAAAGCAAGAAGTAAAGCAAGAAGTAAAACAAGAAGTAAAACAAGAAGCAAAGCAAGAAGTAAAGCAAGAAGCAAAACAAGAAGCAAAGCAAGAAGCAAAGCAAGAAGCAAAGCAAGAAGTAAAGCAAGACCTAGTGCTAGATGATAAGACAGTTGAAAAAGAAAAAACCAACCCTGATACTAGTGCAAGTGAAAAGCAGAAGGTAGAGATTGAAGGTGTTGAAGGAACGATAAATAATAAAAATGATAATTTTTACAGCAAAGAGAAAGGTGACTGGGCAAATGCAATACATACATACATTTTAAGCAACTTAGAAATGTTTCTTAAAACTAGCCCATTTGCTAATAGCTTACAAAACTATGAATGGTGGCAGATGAATTATAATTATCATACTATATTTAGAGGATACATGCCTTATCTAGCATATATAGAAAGTGCTGAGTACTACGCATATTACCATCCATACCAGCACACATTAGAATGTCATCGCATGATATATGCCTATCAGCACTATATGTTTGGGATAGTATATGACGAGAAAAAGAAAGCGTTATATTACGTATATGCGATTCCTGGCAAAAAAACAAGAGCTGATCAGCCATATGAAGGAAAAACAGGATTTACACATTGGCGTCCTAGCAAACAAGAAAATAATGTAGATGCATTTGGATATTGGTTACTGCACATAGATGCTATAACAGGAAAAGTAACTAATCCTCTCGCTGAAACTGCTTTTTAAAAAGAATGATTATTGAAGAATTAACCAAATAACCAGAGTAGCAATAAAGTGAAGATGATGACACTAGCAATTGCTGAACATATGTACAAAATTCTTTTTTTAAAAACAAATATACGCATATTTTCACTCCTTGTTTTGATAGCGTTGATTAATATAGTATATTTATTTTTTAAACATTTTAGTACAGATAATAAGAATAATATGCGAACGAGTTTTGCGCTTGCTTAAATAGCGCAGAGCTCTAATTTTATCCATAAAACTATTGATAAAAGCACCCTGCTATTCAAATAGTAGTAATAATGAAAAGAAAATTTAAAAAAGATGGACAGACTTGAAAAAAAAGTACTATAATAAAAAGAGAATGAAAAATTATTTCAAATTCAAATGAAAAGGAGAAAAACGATGATAAATACTAGTAGATTAGTTGAAGAATTCTTAGAGTTAGTACAAATTGATAGTCATTCAGCCAAAGAAGGTGCTATTGCAAAGGTATTACAAAAAAAGCTTGAAGAAATAGGCCTAGAAGTAACAGTAGATGAAGCGGGTGTAAAGGCAGGCGGAGAAACGGGCAACATTATTGCGAAATTAAAGGGAGAAAAACAGGGGAAAACTATAGTATTCAGTAGCCACATGGACACAGTAGTACCAGGAGAAGGCGTTAAACCTGTTGTTAAAGATGATATTATATATAGTGATGGAACAACTATTTTAGGAGCGGATGATAAGGCAGGAATAGCGGCAATACTAGAAGCTTTAAGAGTAGTTAAAGAAAGCAAGACAGCACACGCTGACATTGAAGTTGCATTTAGCATTTGGGAAGAGGGCGGACTATTTGGTGCAAAGTACTTAGATTATAGCAAACTAAATGCGGAATATGGATTTGTTTTAGACAGTGGTGGCTCGCCAGGAGAAATAATAACAGTAGGACCAGCACAAGATAAAGTAAATGCAGAAATTATAGGTGAACTAGCTCATGCTGGAGTAGAGCCTGAAAATGGAGTAAGTGCAATAATGATAGCAGCTAGAGCAATAAATAATATGAAGCTACTAAGAATTGATGAAGAAACTACTGCTAATATAGGAATTATTAAAGGCGGAGAAGCGACCAACATAGTAACTGCAAAAGTGACATTAGAAGGTGAGTCTAGAAGTTTAACAGAGAAAAAACTAGATGCTCAAACTGAGCATATGGCAAATGCACTAAAAGAAGCAGCAGACCACTTTGGAGGCAAAGTAGAACTAGACATAGAAAGAATGTACACCCCATTTAACATAGCAGTAGAAGATGAAATTGTAGTGAAAACTAAAGAAGCATTCCAAAGAATAGGTATTAAAAGTTATACAACAGCAACTGGCGGTGGAAGCGACACAAATATATTTAATGGCAATGGAATTAAAGCAATTAACCTAGGAGTAGGAATGAAAAAAGTGCACACATTAGAAGAGCATATTTCTATAAAAGACCTTAAAGATAGCGCAAGAATGGTTTATGAAATAATTAAAATATTTGGAGAGTAGTGAAGACATGAATCAAGAATATACACCGATTTTTAGTGCAATGAAAAAGTACCACAAAGAGAATATAATCCCGTTTGATGTTCCAGGTCACAAACATGGCAAAGGGTTAAAAGAGTTCACAGACTATATGGGAAAAACCATCATGGAGCTGGACGTAAACTCTATGAAATGTTTAGATAATATTCTTAATCCAATTGGTGTTATTAAAGAATCTGAGCAATTAGCTGCAGAGGCGTATTCTGCAGCGCACTCTTTTTTTCTAGTAAATGGGACAACAGCAGGAATTCAAGCTATGATAATGAGTGCGTGCGAGCCTGGAGACAAAATAATAATTCCAAGAAATGCACATAAATCGGCAATAGCAGGCATTATTTTAAGTGGAGCAATACCAGTATATATTCAGCCTGAGATAGATAAACATTTGGGGATTGCAATGGGAGTTACAGTTGATAGCGTAAGAAAAGCTATCAACCGCCATCCTAACGCTAAAGCAGTATTTATTATTAATCCAACATACTATGGAGCAGTATCGAATTTAGCAGAAATTATAAAAATAGCGCATAAAAATGCTATGCCAGTTTTGGTAGACGAAGCACATGGAGCGCATATGCACTTCCATAATAATCTTCCAATGAGTGCTATGGAACTAGGTGCAGACATGAGTGCTTTAAGTCTTCATAAAACTGGAGGATCATTGACTCAAAGCTCTCTTCTTCTCCTTAAGGAAGGTATTATAAATTATTCTAAAGTAAAGAGCAACTTAAATCTTATGCAAACAACAAGTGCTTCATATTTGCTTATGGCAAGCTTAGATGTGGCAAGAAAGCAATTAGCTTTAGATGGATGGAAGATCTTATCTAAAACACTAAACCTTGCAAAACATGCGAGAGAATTAATTAATGAAATAGAAGGATTATATGCTTTTGGAAAAGAACTAATAGGGAGTGCAGGAGTTTTTGATTTTGATGAAACTAAACTAGGAGTGTATGTTAGTGAACTTGGGTTAACTGGATTTGAGGTTTATGATCTGCTAAGAGAAAAATATAAGATACAAGTAGAATTAGCAGATATGCATAATATACTTGCAATTGTTAGTTTAGGCGATGATGAAAAATCAATAAATGCTCTTGTGCATGCGCTAAAAGACATAAGTATTAAATTTAGAACAAACAAAAAAATAAAGAAAATCAATAAAATACTAGAAAATCCAAACATTATTGTATCGCCACGAGATGCTTACTTTAGCGAAAAACGCACAGTGAAACTAGAAGATGCAACAGACGAAATAAGTGGAGAATCTATAATGGTATACCCACCAGGGATACCAATAGTGACTCCAGGCGAAAAAATAACAAAAGAGATGATTGAACACATTAAACTATGGAAGAGCGAAGAAGCACAACTACAAGGGGCAGAAGACCCATATGTGGACTATATCAGGGTGCTTGGGCGAGAAGTGAATGGGGGAAAATAAAATTGAGTGGATTAGACATAATTACTAAGATACTTAACAACCTTAACAGAGTAATCATCGGCAAAGAAGAAGCAATTGAAAAAGTACTCGTCTGTTTTTTGGCAGGCGGGCATCTTTTAATAGAAGATGTGCCCGGGGTAGGCAAAACCACTATGATTAAAGCACTTGCTAAAAGTGTTAATCTATCGTACAGTAGAGTGCAATTTACACCAGATGTTATGCCTTCAGATATTATAGGCACAACAATTTATAATAGGAAAGAAGAAAAATTTGAATTTATTAAAGGACCTGTTTTTGAACATATTTTACTGGCTGATGAAATTAATAGGACATCGCCCAAAACACAGTCAAGCCTACTTCAAGCAATGGAAGAGAGCGAAGTTTCAGTAGATGGTAAGTTGTATCAACTTAAAAAACCATTTATGGTTTTAGCTACGCAAAATCCAATTGAATATCAAGGAACTTTTCCGCTTCCAGAATCACAATTAGACAGGTTTTTAATGTCACTGTCAATAGGATACCCTAGTGCAGAAAATGAAGTTGAAGTAATAAGACAAAATAAAGCAAACAAAACACTAAGCCATATTAGTGAGGTAGCTAGCGAATCGGACATTCTTGAATTACAAAAACAAGTTGAAAATGTACATGCCCATGACGACATATTAAATTACATAATAGGGTTGTCAAATGCAAGCAGAACACATGCGGATGTTTCTTTAGGAGCAAGCCCAAGGGCATCAATTGATTTGTTTAAGGCTTCTAAAGCTTTGGCATTTATCAGAAATAGAAATTATGTAATTCCTGACGATGTAAAAGAAATTATGCCCTATGTATTTGAACACCGGCTTATACTATCATCAGAAGCAAGAATTAAGAACAAGAACCCTAAGTTGATTTTAAGAGAAATAATAAAGAGAGTATATGTACCGGTGGTGAGGCAAGTTGAGCATAAATAAAAAAATGCTTCTAATTGGAGTGATGCTACTTATACCAGCTGTGATCATTGGGGGTAGATTGCCGTATTATCTTCTCTATTTTTACTTGCTCACAATCATATTTTCTGTGCTACAAGTAGTAATAGGCGCAAAATTTATAATTGGAAAAGTATCTATTAACAAAACAGAAGTTATGGCAGGAGAAACAGTAGAAATTAAATATACTATAAGTAACAACACAGTTCTTTCATTTCCAAGGCTAGAATTACAAAACGAAATAGCATACAGACTATCTGGAGACAGACCTATGGCAACTAGCTTTTACTTAGAGCCTAAATCCTCTTATAGAAATGAGCTTAGGGTATTTTGTAATAGAAGAGGGTTATATGAAGTAGGGGAAATTAAACTAATAATCAAAGATGTTTTTGGGATTTGTGCATATGAGAAAAAAATTACCGACTCTATATATCTAAAAGCATATCCTGCTATAATTGAACTAAAAGACTTAAGAATAAGAGCAGGGCAACAATTTGGCGGAGTGAAAACCAAAAATGTTTTTTTTCAAGACAATACGGAAATATTTGATATACGTGAATATCAAGCTGAAGAGCCAGCAAAAAAAATAAACTGGAAAATTTCTGCGAAATACGATAAATTATTAGTTAGAAATTATGAATTAAGGGGAGATGCACAAGTAATTGTAATCATTGATTCGTGCAAGAGCAGCTACATTGACGATAGAGAAAGACTAATAGAAGACAAAGTAGTGGAAATAGCGATATCAGTAATAAAATATTGTTTAGAAATGAGCATAGCAGTGACCTTGAAGTATATGAATGAAGATAAAAATATTGAAGTAAAAGGAAGCGAAGAAACGCATATTAAAGAGTTTATGGAAAAATTAACAATATTTGAGCCAAAAAGCAAAACTGAGTTTTTTGAATCAATTTCAAAAACAGCATTGAATGCAATTCAGGGAGCAACGGTTATGCTCATATCTCCAGCGATAGACAATGAAATTGGTGTTAGTGCATTAAGAATGAAGGCGAAAAACTTATCTCCTACAGTCGTTTCTGTTGGAATAGAAAATGAGTTCTCAAGGCTACAAAAAGAAAATAAGCATATAGTGCAAAGACTAAAACAAGAAGGGGTGCAAGCTTATTATATCGAGCACAAACAAAATATACGCGATGTTTTGGAGGAAGTACAATGAAAAAGGCACATTTTGTAATTAGTTCATTGATGGTTTTCACAATAACAACGCTCTTTGTTGCAGTTTTAGAAATTGAGCTAAACATACTATATAGCTTAATTTTGGTTTTTTTAATTTCTTTTGCACTAATTCTGTGTGCTAAACATCCTAAGTACTTCGCGCTGCTGTTTTTTGGAGCAACAGTTGGCGTAGTAATACTAAATCGATATATTGAAGGGTTTGTAACAACTATACTTGGAAACATCAGTCAATTTATAGTGAACATAGTTAATCATGTAGCGATAGACGAACAGATTTTGCATAAAAACGCTATTCCTCTTCTAATTATATTAGTAATTCTAGTAAGCATAATTACTCTATACATAGTTTTTAAGGCAAAGAAGTACATATTAATGATACCACTATACTTGTACATGTTTTTTCACTATTGGTATCATTATATTGATGAAGCATACCTAATGACTGCAATATTTCTTGCATTATTTTTGATGCTATATGCAAGTAAAATTTTTGTAAACGAATATCATAGTGAGAAAAGGTCAGATGAAGAAATTTTTTCAGCAGAGCAAATTGATATAACATATAAAATATGGATGAAAAGTGCAATTAACTATGCGCTAATAATATTTTTAGTAGCATTTATTTTGCCAAAACACTGGGACGTTCCAAACCTAACATGGCTAAACTCGTTCGTTGCAAACCATGTATCACAATTACTAGAACTACGAACCGACGTTGAAGGGAATGTAGATACTAGTCCTTTAGTAGGATTTAATCTAGCACATATGGGTTTTCAAGAAGATTTCTATACTCTCGGTGGACCTGTAACGTTAAGTGACGAGATAGTCATGGAAGTAGTTTCGCCTATACCACTATATCTTAGAGGTGCAGTAAAAGCATATTATACCGGTACAAATTGGACGAATACAGAAATAACAAGTAAAAAAGTTCAGACCTTCGATATAATTAGTGGATACAAACAAGAAACGGATTTAATATCCGTTGAAATTACAAATGTAAACATGTCATCATTAACAGTGTTTAGCCCATATAGACCAGTATTAGTTCAAACGGATAAACAAGAAGATTTAGTTATTCGAGATTCATTGCAACTTACACTAAAAGAAGGAATTCTTAAAGGTGAAACATATACAGTTTTGGCAAATGTGGATGGGCTCGGGTTTGTGGRATCGCATGAGCTTAAATTTAGATACTTGCAACTACCAACTACCATATCACAGGAAGTGTTTGACTTATCTACGCAGATAACTGAAAATTATAATTCGCAAATGGAAAAAGCAACAGCGATAAAGAAATACTTAAGAGAAAATTTTACATATGAATTAAACGTACCGATTGTACCTAAAAACACAGATTTTGTCGAGCATTTTCTATTTGATACAAAAGAAGGATATTGTACATACTTTGCAACTGCAATGACCATTATGCTAAGAACGCAACATATACCAGCAAGATATGTTATTGGATTTAGAGCGGTTGACAGAAATGCAGAAGGAATATTTGAAGTAAGAAGAAACAATGCTCATGCATGGGTAGAAGCATATATCGAAGGAAGTGGGTGGGTAACCTTTGAGCCTACTCCCGCATTTACAGCTCTGGATGTTGCGTTGCTAAATCGTTTTGAAAATAGAGAAGAGAGAAGTAGCGATACTTATATTGACGAAATGCTACTACTACCGCAAGAGGGCAGAGAAATAACTAACGCAACTTTGGATGATGAAATGCACGGAGCAGAAGGATATGTGAGTACATTACCATTTTTAGATAGATTGTTCAGATACGGGGCGCTCGAAATATTTAACTGGATATTAAAGAATTTCGTTATACTTACGCTAATATTATTTATTGGGAGAATATTATTTATTGGGAGAATATTATACTGTCACTTTAAGGCAAAAAAATATTTTGATAGAATAAAACAACTTGATCATAGCAATGCAGTAATTTGCTTATATGACAACATTCTTAAACTTTTAGAGCTGCAAGGCTTGCCTTACTTAGTGGGGGAGACACACTATGAATATGCAAATAGAATTAAGAGAGAGGTCTACGATGCGAAACACAGCTTATACGAAATAACACAGAGTTTTATTCTTGCTAAATATTCCGAAGAAGCAGCAGGTGAAGAACAAGTAGATAAAATGTTGATTTACTTAAACTTTGTTGAAAAAAAACTAAATATTAAATTAGGTAAATATAGATATTTATTTAAAAAGTATCTATCCGGTAATATATACATACTAAACAAGTGAAATAGTGAAAATATTGAGCGAAAGTCCATAATAAGGATAATAATGCGAAATGAAACCATATTGAAATAATTTTCATATGGATTTTGGACATCCAATCTGTTAAAATAGAGTTATGTGAAATTTCAAGTAAGCTTAGAGCCAAAAAATAGGATGTGAGATTATGAAATTATTTATAAAAGTATTTGTTGTTTCCTTCGCGTGTTTTGTGATACTGCTTGGAAGCATGTTCTGGGCTTTTAATGCTCATATGAAAGAAGATAACGAAGCGATAACGTCGGTAATTGTAAGGGCAGAAGATTCGCAAACTAATATACCAGATGATATTGAAAAGAGCAAAATAGATATTATTCGCGAAAAAGCAAACAATAGTGACCGAGTAAATCTTGTGCTTCAAGGGATAGAAGAATTTAGAAGCGATACTATGTTGTTTATATCATTTAGCCCAAGTGAAGACACGGTTTTGATTGTGTCAATTCCAAGAGATACTTACTATCCAAGAAAAGGATTTGTAGGTCCAGGCCAGGCAAAAATTAACGCTGTATTTGGAGCTCATGGATCAAAAGGGGTTAAGACAGCGGTTAGCGACTTATTGTTAGATATTCCTGTAGACTATTATATTACCGTAAGGTATAGTGGAGCAGAAGCAATAATTGATTCATTAGGTGGAGTTCCAATGAATATTAAACACCTAATGATTTATGAGGATACTGCGGCAGACCCGCCTTTAAAAATTCACTTCGAACCGGGGCATCACGTTTTAAATGGTAAAGAAGGAGTGCAATTTCTAAGATATCGTCAAGCTACTCCGGGAAGCGGAGGACATACATTCCCAGACGGAGACTTAGGTAGAATTAAGTCTCAACAAGAATTTATGAAGTCAGCAGCAAGAAAAGCGCTAAGTTTTAGATTGCCAGCTGTTATGGCAACTGCTTTTAAATTTGTAAGGACCGATATGGACTTGCAAAATTTAATCAGATACGCATCAAATGCAACAGATATAAAAATGGAGAATATCACTTTTAAAATGTTGCCAGGCGAACCAAAGTTTATGAACGGGGGATCTTACTTCATGCAAGATTTCGCAGGAATTGTTGATATGTTGTATGAGCTGTATGCAGAGTGAATGTAGTTGTGGGTGAAGAAATTTTTACTGTAAGACAGGGGACGGTTCTTTGTCTTAATTTTTTTTAAGACAGGGGACGGTTCTTTGTCTTAATTTTTTTTAGAACCGTCCCCTGTCTTAACAAGACAAAGAACCGTCCCCTGTCTTACGGTCCCCTGTCTTACAAAAACAAACTATCATTGCAAGAAGTATATACATAGTATATACTTAGACTAAGAGGTGATGACAATGCGTACAAAAATTCAAAAATGGGGTAATTCTAATGCCGTTAGAATTCCTGTAGCGCTCTTAAAGAACACTGAAATTAAAGAAAACGATGTTATTGAAATTAAAGTTGAAAGAGGAGATATAATTATTTCTCCAATAAAAAAAAGAAGAACACTTAAGGAGAGAATTGAAAATTATAAATGTGATTATAAATGTGATTATAAATGTAGTGAGTGGCAAACAGGAACCGTTAAAGGGAAAGAGGTTTTCTAATGACATTCACACCAAAACATGGGGATATTGTATTTTTAGAGTTTGATCCACAGGCAGGTCATGAACAAAAAGGAAGGCGACCTGCTTTAGTTGTGAGTAATAGTACTTATAACAAATTTACTAAAATGGCTATGGTATGTCCTATTACAAACAACGATAAGAATTTTCCGCTGCATGTAAAACTTGATGAAAGAACTAGAACAAGCGGAGTTATTCTGTGCGAGCAAGTAAAATCATTGGATATTGAAGCACGAAAATCAACTTTTTGCGAAGAAGTACCAAAAGATATTTTAGAAGAAGTATTAGATATTTTACTAGGTTTTATTGAAACTGAGTAAAGTTGATGCAAGTGAACGTTTGCTTACATCAACTTTACTCTTCGTCTTTGTTGGCTAGAAGATTAAGTGAAGCCAGGTTAGCAAGTCCTTTGATAGAGGATATGTCGGTTATTTGGTTATATGAAAGATCAAGTTCGACCAAATTAGTTAAACTCTCCAAAGAGGATATATCAGTTATGAAGTTTTGGTGTAACGTTTTAGGAATCTTTCCTAAGTAAAGGAGGCGCAAATTCACAGCATATTCTAGTCCTATAACACTTTCAATCCCTTTTCCTTCTGCTCTTAACTCAGTCATACTGTATAAATCATATGCTGTCAATTCGCCTGTTGGTTTATTTATTGCTTCTCTTATTGCAATCTTTAAGTTTTCATCTGGAATATCTACTACAACTTCTTTCAACTCATTTCTTGCAATAAGTTCAGATTTAACTCTTGCTCCAGTTTCAGATTCGACGCTTTCCAAGTTAAGCATTTGTTCTTCTCTTTCGCAAGCAGTTG
>NVVX01000032.1 GCA_002733545.1 Alkaliphilus sp. | reverse complement strand
AAAATGTAAATATCTATTATTTAGGGCACTACAATTGAGTTTTAGAAATACATTTGAGTATTTCCAAGTGTTTCAGATTGAAAAAATAGTAAAATCGCTATTTTTTAGGAATTTTACAGGGAAGTTAGGTTAAATACAATTACTCGTAATTAAACAAACCCAAGGAAGCTCTTCCTTGGGTTTGTTGACACTACGATATTAATCTTCTATTTTCTAAAACTTAGGTATTCTTACTATTACCTTAAACAAATCTCCATCTATGTCTATATGAAACTATTCCATAAATTCTTTCAAATCAACCCACGCTTTATAAACGTCCTTTTTAGGTACTTGTAGTTTTTTTGCAGTGATACTTATCGCTTCTTTTGATGACACACCTCGTTTAATCATTTCATTGATAACATGCGCTTCATAGCAAAATTCATCCTCAACTTCTTCTTCTTTTTTAGCCTTTCTCCCAACAACTGTGTATTCACCTTTTTCATGCTTTTCATTTTCTTTCAATTGAAGAATAACGTCTGGCACATTTCCATAATATGATTTCTCATAATACTTCGTCAAATCATTGCATACGCATACATATGTATTAGGCAAAACATCATTCATTGCTTCTAATAGTTTTACAATGCGCCTTGGCGACTCATATAGTACAAATGTTCTTACAGAATTTTCTTTTATCTCGCTTAATTTTTTAATGAGTGCGCTCTTCTTGCCAGGCAAAAATCCGAAAAAAGCAAATTCATCTGTTTTGATTCCCGATACCGACAAAGCTGTAGTTACAGCAGAAGCACCAGGCAATCCAATTACAGAAATATCATTTTCTATTGCTTCTCTTACAAGGAAATAACCCGGATCTGAAATACAAGGTGTTCCTGCATCTGTTACAAGGCATATATCAAAATCGTCTTCTTTTAGTTTTTTTATTAACTCATTTTTTCGCGTTGCCTCGTTGAATTTGTGATATGATATTATATTTTTTTTAATATTCAAATGGTTCAATAGGTTTTTAGTTACCCTAGTATCTTCCGCAGCAATTAAATCACAATCTCCTAGAACTTCTACTGCTCGTTTAGTAATATCACCTAAATTGCCTATTGGTGTTGGTACTACAAATAGTTTACCCATATTAGTCTCCTTATTTGTTTTCTCTGATATTTTTACAAATCACTACAAAGAAAACAACTCCATCTGTTCCTGCTCCGCTTCTTCTAGTCTTAAAATACTAGCAGGATTTTTATCTCTTAAAAATGCTGTATTTATTTGCGTCTCTTTCGTCATGATCTGAATATTTCTATCTACAGATGTTCTCAGTTTACAACTGTAGACAATTGGGAAGTAGTCACTTATAAATTTCCCTTCTACATGCGCTGTAAAAGCGATTAATTGAAACCCTAACTGCTCTGCTATAAGAAAAACAGGTTCTAACACATGCCCACTTGATGCTTGTCCAAATGGGTTGTCTAGTAAAACAGTTCTACTTCTTTTACTTCTACTAACATCTACACGTCTTTTCTCTGCCAAATAATTTTGAATTCCTAAAAACAAAGCCATATTTTTGCTCCATTTTTCCCCAACCGACCATTTAGCTGCGTGACTCCATTCTGTTGGAGAACTACTAATCATACAGTCATTTGTCACTTTACGGCATTTCACTTTAATTTCTTTGCCACGGAAAATTTTCATTAGAAGATTTTTAGTAGACAGCCAATCTTTAATATCTTTTTTTACCTTTTGAATGTCTTCAACGCCTTCTATTTTGTATTGGTCAGATTTAAGTCTATCCGTCATCCAAAGCAAATGTTCTCTAACTGTTTTTTTCGCATCTACTTCGTTCCATTCTGGTATTTTTATTAGAAATATCTCTTTAGTGACCTCTCTTAGTTTAACTTTTGTTTTCTTTTGAATTATACTCATCTCTTGAATAATTTTTTTCACATACATATATAGCCTATCAATTAGCTTGTTAATTTCTTTATCATGTTGCATCAAGTCATATTCAGCAATTTCTACTGTTTTTTCAATATGCTGCTTTAACTTCTTTTGCCATTCAACAATTTCTTCGTAATCTTCTCTATTATCTAATGCTGATATTGTCATATTGCGAAGTTTAATATCGCCAATACTACTGCTACAAAACTCCTTAAACTTACTCTTATTCTTATCTTTAACATTCCTCTTCTCTTCAAGCTTATTTTTTATGATATCAGCCTTTTCATGTAAATCACGAATTACCTCTAACCTATTATAGGTATAATCACATGAAACTGCCTCACTAATCTCTATAGGTGATATCGATTCTATCAAATATTTATGCCTGATATTTTGTTTTTGCATTTCTATTATCACATTGTCAATTTTACTCTTATCTTCATTTAAACTTTTCAGTTTTTTAGTATGTTCATTTTGTGCCTCTTTTAAATATTTTTTCTCATCATCAACTTCAGACTTAACTACGTCTGTACCTACATCAAATATCATAACTCTCTCAAATGCTTTTTCATGTGTATCTACTAGCGAATTTATAGCTCCTTCTTGCTTGTCCATAATAGTTTTAATTTTTTCTTGCTCAGTTTTTATTATTTTCCCACGTTGCTCATAACCTGCATGTTGTACTCTAAGATTCCTTATTTGTTCTTTCCCATCAATAGGAAAAAAGTAATCTTCTACGTAGAAATCTGCTTTAATATTTTCTTTTAGGAATATTATGTCTGCACTTAAATCTTTTAATTTCTCCTTATTATCACTTATTTGTCTCTCTAAATCTTCTCTTTTAGATAAGTTTTCCCCTATAATATCTTTAAGCGATTGAATCTGCTCTTTTAGTACAGATATTATTTCCAAATTCTCTATACCCCTAAAATTTCGCACCTCTTTGTAAGCTATATCGTTTTTTAGCAAATTTTGATTTGAACTCAGCCCATATTCATCTTCTCTTGAGTTTGCTTTTCTATCAACTAAATCTTCTAGCACTTCGTTTTCTTCTCTTAACTCTTTTTTAATTACTTTTATATCACTATTCTTTTGGAAAATTTCTTTCTTTAGCTCTTTTATTTCTTCTCTAACTTCAAAATAGCGCAGAGCTAGTTTTAAATTGTTTTCTAAAAAATTTGATTCTTCTAAAAGACTAGCTGATTTACTTCTAATTTCAGATATTTCATTTTTTCTTTCTCTAGTTCTATTCACGCAATTTACAATTTTATCTTTAATTTCTGCGCTAGTGTTTATATAGTCTTTTAGTTCTTCTTTATATTTCATATAATCTTCATATGGATATTGCAAAAGGAAACTTTCCAGATTGTTTTGTATTTTTTCAATATTACTAATATCTTTCTCGTATACAACTCTCTCATCTGTAAACCCTTTTAACCTCAGCTCAATATTCGTTTTCCAATTAAAAAACTCATCCGTATGAATATTATCTTGCCACGTTCTTGGAATAATACAATTGTTTTTGCCTAATATATAGTCATTATCTTTTATATTTTTAACATCTTCATCAGTTATAATAAACAAAGGATGCAATAGCTTCTCTGCTTCTCTATCGATTTTCTTTACCAACTTCTCTTTTTCGCTCTCTAAAACAACCACTGAAACCGCCCAATATGGATAACGTTCAAACATTAAATTTGATTCTTCATCATCAAAATGATCACCTAAGTATCTTGTTCCTTGTCTTAATAGCCCAAATTGCTCTTTCCAACTGTCTACCATGTTCATGAATTCAGGATCAGCCATATAGAATTCGCTGTCCTTATATAAACTATTTTCATAATTTGACTTTGCCTCTTGTAGTAACATATGCTCTTTTCTATTTGTCAAAGAGGTATGTTCATCTTCTAGTTCTCCTGTTACTAAATGTGCATTTCTATAAACCTTATTACCAGGCATTGTTTTGCCAGTTATTGCCAAGTATAATTCACACAGCTTCTTTTCTTCTAAGTCAATAGTTTCTAGCATCATCTCTACTTTTTTTTGATTTACAGCATTATCTTCCTTTTCTATTAAAAGACTGCTTTGCGTTTTATCTAGCTCATCAATTTCATTACTCTTCTTATCAATGGCATTATCATTTTGCAGTTTTTCCAAAGTTAATTCTTCTAGCTTTTTTTGCCATTTTGCACGCTCAATTGTCAAGTCGCTTTCTTTACTCCATCCAATAAATTCATTCTCTGTTTTAGCAAACTCTTTCTCTAAATACTGGCATTTCCCATCGGCAATATCCTTTAACTTAAATTTTTCTTCTTTTTTACTCTCTAATTCTGAGATTCTATCTTTACCTGAAGTAATTTGAGCATCAATAAATTGCTGTTCTCTTTTGCATTTTTCAATCTCACCTTCAATTTTATCAATTTCTTTATTAAATGCATACGCTAACATCTCTTTTTTAGATTCTATATCTTCAATATATTTCTCATAATCTCCATCACTATCAAGAGCAATTAGTTTCTCATTTAAAGAATTATTCTTGCCAATATAGTCTTTCTCTTGCTTTAGCATATCTGCTAATTCTAGTTTATCAATTCTTTCCTTTTTATCATCTCTTTCTTTTTCAATCTTTTCAAGCTCAACTTTCACATCTGCATGTTCCTCTTTAACAATTTCGTACTCTTTCTTTTTAATTGCGATTTCTAATGACTTTTCTTTATTCTTTAATTCTACTTCCCTAATATCTAATTCTCTTTTTTTATCTTCCAGCTTCCTTAGCTTGTCCCTCATTTCTGTCAACTCATTTTCTGCATGTTGAAATACACCTTTTAGCACACTTCTTTCATAATCATATGTTATAGATGCTTCGTGATAATTTTTATACATATCCACATAATAGTCAATTTTACTTTTAATTTCTTTATTTTGTCTTATTGTCTCATTTAATATTTTATACTGCTTTAAATGCTGCCTGTGACTCTCAAAAGTTTCAGAAAAAAGGTCTGCATTCTCTCCCTCAATGCCTTCTTCAATCGTTGGTAACAACAAATTATTTACCAGTTGGGAAGTCGTAGTACATTTATTAAAAAAATCGTCTACTCCTCCTTCAGCACCGTTAATCTTTGAAATATTCATCCATTCTTTATATGAAATATTATAGTTCGTTTCCAAATAACCATAGTAAGCTTTTAAACTATCAAATGTTTTCGCATGTATGCTATTGCTCTTTTTTTGCAAGTAATAGTCGTTCATCTCGCTATGTGATGCAGGGCGCGTGTCGCCACTTTTAGATTTAAGCGAAAATGGAATTTTCTCAATAGCACTTAAATCATCAATCCCATACTCATTAACGAATTTATGTGTTTTAAGTTCTCCGTTTTTCACAAATAGCGTTACTGCTGTTACCATATACCTCTTAGGATTTTCATTAATAATCCATTCTACTGCAATATGTGCTGCATTAGAATCTAACATTAATGTTTCTCTAATTTTCCTATCAGCATGTTTAAATCCAGGCAGTATTGCTTGAATTACCATTTGTACAAGTACAGTTTTTCCACCACCATTTTCTAGCAAGAACACTGTATTATTTCCTTCTAATAGAAATAATTCGTCATTATAGCGCTTTTGACCACCTTCGTACACTATGTTAGTCAACCTAATTTTAGATATTACTGGCATACCTCCGCCTCCTCCTGATATATTAACTCAAGTATTCCACGGTTATATTCAGAGTCCATGTAGTATTTACTTACTATATCTTTTGACTTCTCTGTTAGTTCTAATTCCATCTCCCCAAGGCTGTTAACTAAATCTTGCTCTAGCAAAAATCCTCTAACTTTGTTCATAAAACTTAGTCTGCTCTTTGTTGCTCCTACTTGCCTACTAGTTTGCTCGTTAGTATCGTCCATTGACTCCCATTTATCAATTATCATCTTCCAGTTGTAACTGCTCTCTTTTTGCATAAACATAAGCACTTCATCATCATGTGCTGAAAGGGTTTTAATTCTGTCATTCATTATTTCCAACCATTTATCCATAGACACAAAACTATTTACCGGCTCGGTAGTGCTATAACTATCATAAAAAATTCCGTAAAATATAATAATGGCAAAATACATTAAATATATATCAGAAACTGGTGTGCTCTGTGTAAAAAACTCTTTTTTTAATCTCTCATTAGATATATGAAAAGGCGATGCCATTACGATTGGAAGCATTAATAGACGCTCTTCACCCGTCACAATAATAGTGCAATTTACCTCATTGGCAAATAGGTCAACTAAACCCCTCACATTATCATCAATCATATAAGAGTCAAATTCAATTAAATTGCATTCTCCCTGGACTGCTAATTGACTAAATATTTTAAATGCATCCATTACAGATGTTTCGCTATAGTTCATACAACCCCTCCAGTTTCATTTCCATATTGCTAATTGAAAATCGTTCGTCAATATTAACAATTTCGTTTCTTTCAGTAACAGTCATGGTCCTATATCCATCTCTTACTAAATCAATCACTCCAACTAATGTGCTATTTCTTTTGTCTTTATCTTGCAAAGATATATCTATTGGGCAAAGCTGATGAAGAACTATCCAGAAATCATAAAAATACCTTGAATTAAGCATTTTGCCTTCTTCTGATTTCTTCATTTCTCTAATTAAATCACTAATAAGAATTGTATTCTCTTCTGATAAATGCTTTAAGCATACGTCCATTATCGACTTGAAAATCTCATTGGTACGCCTTAACTCTCTTTCTTCTTCTTGTTCTGATATTGTTACAAAATCCATGTTTACTTCATTGTCATTTTTATTTAAAACCCTCTGCGGCATAAATACAGACAAAGGAGACCATATCTCTGCTTTTTCAAGCATCAAAAAAGGCTTAGCCAGGAGCTTAATTTGTTCAATATTTAGAGGTTCTGTTACCGCTTTACTTGCTAATTCGTTATTAAAGTTAAATGATTCCACACCAACATAGTAAAATGCATCTTTTGCTGCTTTTAATGTGCTAGTTTGAATTTTAATACTTTCGTGCAGTAGCCCATTATGTTCAAGATGAACAAGTTCCAGCTCTTTACTAACTTTAAGCGCACTATTATATATCTTCTCGTCTTTTTCATTAATGACGTCATACTTCATATTTTTAACTGCATTATCTACAAATCCTCTTAATTCTTCAAATTCTTTACCTTCGCGCAGAAGTCTGGCGTGTATATCTTCAATTAGTTCTTTGTACCTTTTAAATACCTTGTCCGAAATGACATTTCTGCTTACTTCGTTTTTTATCCTTATAATCCTATCTTTTAAAGTTGCTACATTAATATTCATCTCATCTATTTGCCTTAGTGCATTAACAAATTCCCCTTTTTCTAGTTGTTTTCTTAGGAGCATTTGGTTTATTGATAATTGATACTCGCTAAAATACTCACGCGTTGAAAATATGAGCTCAAGACCATCTTCATCTAATTCATAATATTGTTTATTTATTACTATATCAGACTTTCCAGCTTTTAGTATAGAAAAGAATACTGTTTCTTCTCTATCATTCTCCCAGTCGTAAAATGTTTTAGTAAGTCGCTTTCCACTTCGTGGTCTAAATGTACGAATAATCTCAGTTGCTACCTTGTCGTACCCTTGTTTGTCTAAAGAAATTCGTTTGTTTGTCATTTCGTTTAGAAAATTAGAGAGTTCATCAACTCCAGTTTCTCGCCTTCTTAAAAGCTTATTTTCAAAAAAGAATAGCAAAGTTAATAAACCTAAATCATACATATCTATTTTTTTGTTGTTATCATCTCTAGTATTTTTGTTTTGCAAGGACATTAATGGTTCATACAAAGCAAGCCTACGCATTCGCTCTGCATAATTGTTTAGTAAAGCACTCATGCTAAGATCCATCCATACTCCTCCAAACTCGCTTTAATTCTTCAGCTTTTAGTGCTTCTTGCGGTATATACATACCGTTATCTAAAAAGCTAACTACATCCTCTTTCATTATATTATCTACTCTTAACTTAAGCAAAAAATTATCTCTAGCATCTCTACAAGGAGTTTGCTTTTCCTTTCCTTTGCTTCTTTGCGATTTGAGAAGTTCCGCGTAGAATTCGCTAGCTAAATAAATATCATTATTTTTTCTAAGCATATCCCAAATTTTTATCCCTTCATAATCTAGGTCGCCAAAATAATAAAACTTATGTACTTTGTCATCAAAAGGAAATTGTTTGTTAAAATCCTTAATACAAGATATTATTCGCCACCCGGCTCCGTAGATAAGTGTAGAAAAGTCTGTTTCCTTTAGGATTTCGAGTAGTAAATAATAGACAGATTTGTTCTCTACTATTAAATGCTTATACGCGCTAAATTGATTGTATTTCTCACTTATTGCAAACATTGCAGGTTCAAAGTTGCTATTTATTTTCATTTCTTCTTTAAGATTTATTCTTTTTAATACTCGTAGACCATTTTTTTGATTTAACCATTTTTCGTCAGCACTAATATGATATGACCTTTCCTCAATTGTTGAATAATCTTTAGGAAGCCCATTGTGCTTAATGTATTCATCAATCATTAAAACATATCTCTTATCCTCTAGCCAGTTTTTTATATCACTTGTTAAGTAAAAATCTAGCTTAACACTATTGCATATATTAAGTCTAACGGTCTGTATCTCATTGTCAATATCTTCTCTGAGTTTTCTTTTTTCAATATAATACGCATTTGGAATACTCTTAGGTCTACCATTGTATCCCGAAGCTTTAACCATCTTTAGATATCCTTCTATTATTAGCTTTTCAATTTCTTCTGCATACTCCAAATATTCGGTCCCTGATGGTAATTTCCTTTCTATTTCAAATAATTCTATCTTCTTTTTAGGGTGCTTCTTTAAGATTTTTAGGATTTTTTCTCTATAAATAATTACATCTTTCATTACCGTACGCCTCCCTAGTGCATAGTCGTAATCTTTGTTACAAATATCTTCAAAATAGCCTAATATTATATGTTGGTTGTATATGGATACTTTCTATTCTTTTTTTAATTTCTTCTGCATTCTGAATAATAGTACGTGGTCTAATGAAAAAAACGTATTTACTGTTTAGATTTTCAATAGTCTCAATATATTTTGTTTTATCAATGTACAAATATTTTTCTTCTCTTAAAACCTTAAAATTTGATATTCCATAAGGTATCTTCATATTTTCCACCATATCCTTCTATTTTAAATACAAAAACACTAAAATCTGAATGCAATGATTTCAACATGATTATTGTCTTTATTCTATCATATTCTGTTACTATTGCGAAAAAATATTGTTATTGTTACTTGCTTTATTATACATGAAAATACCCTATTTGAATGATAGTTTTTGTAAACTGTCTATCTTATAGGGTGTAGTATAATTTTTTTTATCAGTACTGATCTTTCTTTCTCTAATTACATCTGCTCTTTCTATTGCTTTTTTCACATCATCTAAATCAATTTGGGCAAGGATTTTTTCAATAACAATTTTCTTTTTTATGCTTTCTTTTTCACTCAACCCATAAATTCGTCTGACAACAGAAATATACGCATCATTGCTAATAACTGGCTTGCTATAATCTTCTTTATGAAGAATTAGCCATAAGTCAAAATTTACATTGCTGTAAGCATGAAAAATCCTTTTCCCGCGCTTTCCCTTTGTAGCTTCATTTCCTTTTCGTAGTTGGTCGCAGATTTGGATATTCTTCCTCCTTGGTTTCATATTCCACTAATAATTTGGAGAAATCAATAAACGGCAACGCTCCGTACCTTCCTTTAAAATAATTAATCAAATAATTTTGATCGTTACGAACATCTATCGACCCAAAATCAGCTAAAGAGTAAAGTACACTATCAAAAGTATCTTTGTCTTTTTCAACAAATTTAATTTGATCTCTTCGAAACATTTTATTGTTTAGGTAGATAGGATTATGGGTCGTAAAAACAAGTTGGGCTCCATTTACATTAACCGTCTGATTATGAAACAACGCGATGATTCCTTTAATTAACTCTGGATGGATAGCTGCATCAAATTCATCAAGTACAAACACTCCGCCATGAGCAAATAGCGTTTGAAAATGAATAGCAAAATCTAGAAGTTTCAACGTTCCTCTAGACTCCATAAGGTCCGCTGGAATTACCATTCCTTTGCTTTTATTTTTGTATAATGAAACAAGCTCCAATTTAGAAGCATCATCCTTATCTGCTTTGCTAGCTTCGAAGAAGATACTCTGCGGTCCAAAATCAGCATTTTTCACGAATCCGTCTAACATCCTGTTCCATGCAAAAAAATTCTCTCTAGAAATATTTTCGTTCGGAATCGTTACGTTCGTTTTCTTCAACGTGAAATCACTAACAACGAACAAGTTATTTCGAAAAAAACCAAGAACAGATTCAGCAAACTCGTTGCTAATAATACTTTTAAAAGCTCCTGTAAGAAAGAGTTCTGATTTGTCAAGGTTTGAGTTTATTCTTTCTTCAAGCTCAGCAAGCAGCTTTTCATTAAGTTTAATAAATGATAAGGCTTTTTTATTCTTCATTATAGAAATCCTATTATTGCTTCGTTCAAACAGCTTGACTGTTTTAGATTTCCCAACTACTACTGATAAGTTTTCAGATACAATTTTCCTTGGTCCTCTCTTAAATAACTTGCTCAAAACTTTAAATCCGTATATTAAATGAACTCCTTTATCTTTAAATTCAATTTCGAAATACATCGGCTCATCATCGTCATTATATGCAAAGGGAAACACACAGTTCCCTCGAGGGTCTATCACCTCTTGATTTTCTCCTACTTCAAGCTGATAGAATTAAGATATGTACTAATACTGATTATCCGCATGTAGTATAATACCAACTTATTTATTTATAAAATTAAATTTTCAAATAAATTCCAGGTTCAAATCCAGCCCATTCACTTATTTTAAAAATTCTTGGATTTGTATTGTATGGAAAAATCGACCACATGCTGCAATTAGAAGAACAACATTCTCCAAAACGCATTACTTATTGCAATTTATAGAATATTCTTTCCTGTTACGTCCTCAAAAGCGACCATCAACGGCAAAATACACAGAGGGCTACACAAACCACTAATAGATAATACCAGTACAATTGTGAGATATCTTGGCATCCTAGAAAATACCTATTATCGAGGACCGTGTTGATTTTTAACTAAACATTCAATTAACGGACGATTCTAATGTATTCAGCGGACTATGAGATACTTTCAACTATTTCATATAATTTATATTACATACTTTATAACTAACAGCGAATTCTAATGAGCTTTAGTAAGTTGCGAAAGTTAAGCCTGACCCCCTAATTACTAAAAAAAACATTGAACTACATCACTTAAAGAGTTACAATAGAATTAAATACATGTTAAATAATCATTAAGAAAGAAAGTGAAAAAATGCTAACCAAGGTGCAATCGTGCAGTATAAACGGATTGAAAGTTGATAGTGTAGATGTCGAAGTAGACATTTCTAGTGGCTTGCCTGTTACACATATTGTTGGCTTGCCTGATTTAGAGATAAAAGAGTCAAAAGAGCGTGTAAGATCAGCCCTAAATAACAGTGGGTATAAATTCCCTTTAGGAAGAATAATAATTAATTTAGCTCCAGCAGACACTAAAAAAACAGGAACACATTTCGATTTACCAATTGCAATTGGGATTTTATCGACACAAAATCGAGTCCAACCAGAGCATTTACATAGTACGGTTCTTTTAGGCGAGCTATCATTGGATGGCAAGCTGCAAAAAATAAGAGGTGTTCTCCCGATGCTACTAGAAATGAAAAGCAAAGGTTACACTAAAGCCATCATCCCTGAGTCTAATCTATATGAGGCAAGACATGTTAATGATATGAATTGCGTTGGTCTAGAATCACTTAAAGAAGTAGTGGATTACTTAAACGGAGGATTAATTGCTAATCAAACAAAAATTATTGCTGATTTCTCTTCCGACACAAAGACAGATACTTTAGATTTTGAAGATTTAAGAGGCCAATTCAATGTTAAAAGAGGCATGGAAATAGCCGCAGCTGGCGGACATAATCTGCTTATGATTGGACCACCAGGCTCTGGAAAAACTATGGCAGCTAAAAGACTCCCTTCTATTTTACCAAAGTTAACGTTTGATGAAGCAATTGAAATAACTAAAATATATAGTATTACTGGACTATTAGGTGATAATAGCGGGTTAGTTACTACTAGACCTTTTAGGTCTCCACACCACACCATTTCTAACATTGCCTTAACTGGAGGTGGCAAGAATCCCAAACCTGGCGAGGTTTCTTTAAGTCATTTAGGTGTTCTATTTTTAGATGAACTTCCAGAGTTTAGCAAAAGTGCTATTGAAGTACTCAGGCAACCTATTGAAGATGGAGAAATTTCAATCTCCCGTGTGAATGGTTCTTACACTTATCCTTCTAAATTCATGCTTGTTGCCTCGATGAATCCTTGTCCATGCGGCTATTCTACTGCAGAAAACTCAAACGAATGTATCTGTAGCCCGCGTGAAATACATAATTACACAAGAAAAATTTCAGGACCAATGCTAGATAGAATTGATATTATAGTTGAAGCAGCGCCAGTAGAATATAATGATTTAACTGGAGATGAAAAAACCGAAACTTCTGCTAGTATTAAAAAGAGAGTAGAAAAGGCAAGAGAGATTCAAAATGATAGATTAAGCAAGCAGAAAATAACTTGCAACGCGCAAATGACTCCTTCTCAAGTTAAGCAGTTTTGCAAGCTAGACAAAGAAGGAAAAGAACTACTAGAATTGATTTTTAAGAAAATGAAACTAAGCGCTAGAGGATACAATAGAGTTTTAAAGGTAGCAAGAACTATTGCAGATCTTGAATCTAGCAAAGAAATTACTACTACTCACCTTGCAGAAGCTTTGCAGTATAGAAAGAGAGAGTTATAGTATTTGTGACCAAACCAGCTTTACTTGCATTTAATAAGTAAAGGAGTATAGCGTATAGGAGAAAAAATGACTGATAAAACAATTCAACGAGAATCGCTCATGAATCAATACGGGGATTATCTTAAGAAAACTGCGTACTTGTTCCTTGGTGACCTTTATCCATAGCAAGTTTCTAGACGGCTTAAATTACTATCTTAGATATAGAGACTATCCTAACACTAAATACAATAATCTCTATTAATAGTACCATCTTTGTTTTTTCCATAAGATTCGCGTGATTTTAATGGCACTGCAGCTTTGACATATACTCATACAAAATTCCTTCTTAAATCATCATTCTATTTGCATTATCATCCCAATATAATTAACTAACTTACAAATGTGGGATTGCATTTTTTAAAATTTTATCTTTTTCCTTCTCTGCAAGATTTGGTCCTTCTCGTTTTGCTGAAGGATAACACTCCTCAGATTCCAGCAACTTGCGATAGACGTAGGCAAAGGCTAATAAGGTAGTCGGAACAGTTACAAATAGGCCAATTAGAATAAAAAGTGTTCCTAGTAGGTTAATTCCTATTGTTATTAAGAAGAATAAACACATTTGCCACGTAGCTTTCTTGGTAATTCTCCAGCTCCTCTTCAATGCTTCAATTGGTCCACTTCCCTTATCAACAATAAAATAATCGAAAAACCACACTCTAATCATCCATATGATCGTCACCCCTACTGTTAAAGCAAAGTATAATGGATAGATTATTTCTCCCATTATTGCAATTGATTCACCAAAAAACCAATTTAATGCAACAAAAATCACTATACTAGGTAGCAAAACAGGTATTAATATGACAAAATTAAGAATGTTTGCTATAATTACTTTTGGCAACACGCCGTACTGCATGAATAAGTCGATGAATTTAGACGTTTTATTGTCGTAGAAGTTCAGCGAAATTTTAATTAACCCCATCATAATTAGAAGAGTTCCTGTGAATTCCAACATCCAAAATCCTCCTGTTAAAAGGACGCTTTCCCCTTGTAGTACTTCACCTATGAAATAAGTTGAAATGTTATAAAATACTAAAAATAATGAAATTCTGATAAAAAACCAAAAATTCTTTTTCATGGTCTCCCAACCAAATTTTATTGCTTCTCTTTTCGAAAATTTTCTCCCTGTACTTTTACCCATAATTCCTCCTGTTTTTTATTTTCTATATTGCTAATCAATGTAACTTAAATGGGAAAAACAATCAAAACTTGCTTATTTTGAATCATATAAGTATCTACCGCCCAATTATGCCAGTCTATCCTTAAAAGTTACATAAACGTAAATACATTATATATTCTCTAGATTTAGAAGTCAAACACAAATTAAGTATAGATAGTATCCAAAAGCAACGCTACACTATCTTTTAATACTTTACTCGTATCAAAGCAAATGTTTTAGTCTTTATGATACAATAGAATATATTTCACTTCGCATCAGTGAACTCCTAATAGTGTATAGTTTACTGAATATAATCAAGGAGGCTTTGAAAATGAATACTCATAGTAAAAATATCCGTACATACTCTGATTTGATTTTAAAACAAAAATCTTATTTTAAAACTGGTGTAACTTCTTCTATTAAATTTAGAAAAGGTATGTTACTAAAGCTAAAAAAAGCTATCGTTTCCAACGAAGAAAAAATAACACTAGCTATTAACAAAGACCTTGGCAAATCGGAGCAAGAGGTTATTACTACAGAAATCGGCATGGTCGTAGCAGAGATTAACGGTATGATTAAAAACCTAAAGCGCTGGGCTAAAAAGAAGAAGCATGCAACTAATTTAATCAATTTTCCTTCTAAGTCGTACACAGTAAGAGAACCTTACGGGCTTACTCTAATAATTAGTCCTTGGAATTATCCTTTTCAGTTAGCGCTGTCCCCTGTAGTTGGAGCAATCGCTGGCGGAAACACAGTTATTTTAAAACCTTCAGAGGTTTCATCTCATACTTCGTCTGTTATTAATGAAATTATTAAGAATACTTTTGAGGATGAATATATCAAAGTAATCCTTGGTGGCGTAGTAGCAACCACTTCTCTGCTTGAAGAACGCTTTGACAAAATATTCTTTACTGGAAGCCCAAGAGTTGGCCGCATTGTTATGAGCAAAGCTTCAAAACACTTGACACCAGTTGTACTAGAGCTTGGTGGCAAAAGTCCTTGCATCGTAGACAAAGATGTTAAGCTGGATGTGGCAGTAAAAAGAATTATATTCGGCAAGGCTACAAATGCAGGTCAGACTTGTGTTGCTCCAGATTATATCTTAGTTCACGAAGACATAAAAGATGCTTTCTATAAAAAATTCATGACAATTGTAACCGCTTTTTATGGTAGCGACTATAAATCTAACAAAGATTTCGGAACAATTATTGACAAAAAAAATCATCAGAGGATAGTTAAGTATTTAGATGATGGCAAAATAATATTTGGTGGCAAGTATGACGAGGCAACTCTACATATTGATTTAACGCTTCTTGAGGTTACTAATCTTAATACCCCTATTATGAGCGAGGAAATTTTCGGCCCGATTTTACCCATTTTAACTTTTAATACAATAGATGATATCATTAGTATAGTTGATCTTAATCCTGACCCTCTCGCTATGTATATCTTCAGCAACACTCCCAGTTTTGTACAATCTTTGACTAGTCAAATTCACTTTGGTGGTGGCTGTATTAATAATACGCTAATGCATCTATCAAATAAGCATCTTCCTTTTGGAGGAAGAGGTACAAGTGGCATGGGAAGCTATCATGGAAGACATAGTTTCGATACTTTTACGCATGAAAAATCAATACTTAGCAGTCCTACTTATTTTGATTTGAAAATGAAGTATCCACCTTTTAAGAAAAAAAGCACATCCTTGCTAAAGTGGTTCATGTATAAATAGTAAAACCAATCATTTTAGTGATTTCAAATCGAAAATTCAGTTGACAATGATGTACAATAAGTGCAAACTAAACTTATATAAGCTAAATAAACAAATGTAAGGAGACGGCATGACAGAAAGAGAAAAACAAATATATGAACTTATAGAGAAAGACCCCATCACTTTCATCTAGTAAGAGCAGACTAGCTACCTTCGTTTAATTTACAACGATTATAGCTGGTCTGCATTGCTACATCCTCTAAACTCAGGGGATAACATAGTCTTTTGAATGAGACAAGTGAAACGTCCCCGATGTCTCCTAAAAGTTTCATCAATTTGTTTTTCTAGTGTCAAAAATGGACCCGTAATTTGCTTGACCACATCCCTAACTAATAGTTTTTCATTCCCAATATCAAACGGAAATATTTCAGTTTTAATTGGTGTTATTACACTCCCACTATTTGCTTTGTAATCTCCGTTTATCAATTTTAATAGTGTTGATTTCCCTGTTCCATTTCGCCCTATAAGTCCTAACTTCCATGAAACATCAATTCGGAAGTTTACATCATTAAATACTGATTTTGATGCACCCTCATAAGTTCCTCCCTTCGCTAGTCTTACTAAAATCTAACCGATTTGCCCCATTAACAAGCATTATTTGATGTTTTCACAATTTAAAGCTTCATTTTTTTATTAGTTGCCTTATTACAGGCGCAGTTACTATTTCCTTCAGGTGAAGCAGACACTCCATCTGAAGGCTCATAATCAGGTATTGTTAGATAGTCTTTTTTTATACACTTTAGAAACTATAGTATCGTAAAATCCTATTTTCCCATACAAGTCAGCTGCATTATTATCAATGTCTGTACTTAAGTAAATGTGCTTCATTTTATTATTAATCCCATCGTTAATTACGTGATTAATCAAATTTTCACCTATTCCTTTTCTCCTTTGATTTTCTTCTACTGCTACATATTCTAACCTTGAAAAATTCGTGTCGTCTAAGTAAGACCAAGCTACTACGCCAATAATGCTATTTGTTTTATCAGCTATGCACGCTACTTTGTTGCTATCGCCAAGCAATTCTTCCATTTTTTCAAAATCACCTTTCCACCCAAATGTTTTATCAAACAGCTTAAAAATAGTGTCAATATGCACTGAACCCGTCACATCGACTTCTGTTATTTCGTATTTTACTGGGCTTCTTTTAATATTTTCCAAATCAAATCTCATTTCTCTTATTCTCTCACTGTAAATCCAAGCATTTTCTAAAAGGCTTTCGTGCAAAAGACTATTTCTCTCTGAAACAACAGTCCTTATATCAGCAAGAAGATTTTTCTTGCTATTTAACATCAAGTCTATCATTTTAATTATGTTGCTTTTTTGGTAATACTTCTCTAAAACTATTGGACCAATCAAGTAACCATCACTTTCCCCAGGAGTGTATAAAAATCCTCCTATTGCAATAGGTTTTTCATTATGATATATAATGCATATGCTCTCTTCTAACAAGTTTTCATACACCTCTATTTCTGCTAACAATTCTTCTAAATCGTCACAACGTGGGTACCCCAACTCAGCTTTTATATTCTTGTTTGAGTAGTCAATCATTTCACTTATGAAGTTACAATCGTCTTGCTTAGCATGTTTTAGTGTGAATTCGTTTCTTTTTTTCATTGTTTTCACATATAATCAAATAAAATTTTTTTTGATTATTCTCTCTTTCTTTTTTCAATTTTAAAATCCTATGTTTTAGACTTATATCCAATTTCAAAACAATGCAACTATCTAGACTCAATAAATCTTTTATTATACTTAATCTATCCTGAACGTAAACCTCTTTTCAATTTATTGAGATATTCGCATGCTTTGTTGCTGTAATTCTTAGCTTTTACTATTTTTGTTTTTTTTAAAAAAAACGTTAAGTCAATGTCCTGATTGAGAATCAAGCTCGACATATATAAACTTTTCTGATGTACATTCTCTCAAGCTAAAATTTTTTTCGATCCAACTAATAGTATCCATATATACCTTTCTCCTTTATTTATAAAGTGTACAAGAGGGTGATCCTCTAAGCACAATTTATTTCTCTTTCACTGCATTATTAACTCGTATTCGTTTTAGTAATCCATTGCCCCTGTTATAACCTCCTAGTCTAGTTGCAACTATAGCATGTACACACAACGCGAGTCCAATAACTACAAGAGTTGTTCTAACTCCGAAGACATCTGACATAACACCCACTAAAGCTATGGATATTAGTGCAGCAACATTACCTAGTGCTATATCGATGCTAAATACTCTGCCACGCATTTTATCTTCTACTGCCACTTGTAAATACGTTCCATATGCAATATCTACCACAACTATTGCAAATCCAACAAAGAAAAACATAAGAGAAATCAATAAAATATTTTGTTGAAACGCTAACAATGCATACAACAATCCGTACACCGCAACTCCTGCAATTATTAGTTTTAGCTCTGAGAACTTTTTTCCCCATTTTCCCATGCAAAATGATGCAACTAGAAATCCAACTCCGCTAAATGACATTAACAACCCAAATGTTTCTGCACTAAATTGGAAAACTTCTTTCACTAGTATTATATTTAGTATTGGGAGCCCGCCTAGCGCTAGCATTGATACTGCAAAAAATATAATCACAAATTTTACAATTTCATGCTTGTTAATATACTCCAATCCTAACTTCATCTCGCTTACCATACTACTCTTTTCTTCTTTTGCTTTACTTACCTCTTGTTTTGGTATAGTAATCCATAGTTCAGAAAATGCCGACATTAGAAATGAAATTCCATTAATAAGAAACAAAGCTTTTGCACCGTGAAGAGCAATAAGGACTCCTCCTATAGCTGGTCCAATTAGTGTAGCAGCGCTACTTGTTGTTGAAAAAAGCGAATTAGCTGTCATCAAGTCTTTGCCATCTACAATTCTTGGAATTGCAACATTGATTGCAGGTGAGAAAAACACTTGCGCAATTCCGTTTAGAATTACTAAAAAATATATAGTAGTAATATCAGTTGTCATTACCATTGCTAATGCAATAAGACCTCTAATAACGTCTGTTGCAACAATTATCGCTTTTTTATTAAATCGATCTACTAAGACCCCAGCCCAAGGACCAACGAGAATTGACGGTAGCGTGAGCGCAATAAATAGTCCTCCAACACCAGAAGCTGCACCCGATAGTTCCATCACGTACCAAATCAGACCGATGTAGTTAATACTTGATCCTAAGTCTGATACACTCTGCCCTAACCATAGCAATAAATAGTTTGGGTTTTTTAGTAATTTCAAAAAATCTTTCATACAATTCCTCTCAATCATTTTTATTTTTCCATATTGAGTAAATATTTTTAATTCGCGATTCGTTGTTCTTTCAAGGTAGAGTATACCTTTCAGTTTTCATGATTCTCTCATCCAAGCATACTGCGATAACAAATCAGCCTATAATTTCGATTTTCTGCATAGAAAAAGCCATGGACTCTCCACGGCACTAAAAAAAGCCATGGATTAGAAACCCATGACCTTGTATACAAAAATTATTATTTTCATAATCGAAAATTAGAATTCAGCAATCAGTACACTCAAGCAAGGTAGGATTTCTTTTTTGATTTTTATTTTATTGATGTTGGTTACTTCATAATTTTTTATGATCATTATCCTTACCTCCACTTCAAAATTTTACTACTTCTTTATACTAGTCTAAAAAAAATAGAATGTCAAGACTTTTTCGAATATCTTTTTAGGGACATCGGCGACGTTTCATCTGTCTCCTTTAATTGCTCTCTCCACTATTTTCTTCCCTATTCCTAATACTCTGCTTAATTGACGTATGCTCACATGTTTATTATGTTGTATGTTTCTCTAATCATTGTGTTTCTTTCATCTTTAGGCGAAGCAATTATGCTTTCTAAACCACTATCTAAATTGTATTCTTTATGGATAATCTTAGTTAAAGCGCTGTCATCCAATTTTTTAACTAAGTTATAATCTAAACACTCGTCACAATTGTTAGCATTCATGTAATTAACAAAGTCTTCAAGCTCTCCAAAATATCCTTTAATTACATCACAATTAACAAAAGACTTTTGCCCTTGATAATCAACGCAATACTTTTTATAGCTACTCCATTTGTAATTTTCCGCTTTCTCTACCATTCCCGCTTTAACAGGATTTTGATGAATATACCTCAATACAGTTAACAAATAACTTTCTGTTTCAACAGGCTCGCTCATATATCTGTTTTGAAATAAATGCCCTGTTCTTTTATGTTTTTTATTATGCCATCCGACTGTAATACGTTTAATGCTTGTTCCAATTTCCTCAGCTCGGGTCTATGACAGTTGAACAAAGAAAAAATCCACGTGGCAGCCCCCACATTTTTAACTCTTGACTATTACTAGTTAATTTGGTATGCTTAATAATGATAGACAATAAACTTAGAGGTGCAAGCGTTATGAAATTACTTATAATGACTAACTTAATTTTAGGTAGACATCCAGTAACTGCATTTGGAAGAATTTTCAAATTAGCAAACCAAGGGATTTCTACGTCTAAAGTTAATGTTAACAATTGTAAGTAAGTCTGCCATATATCAAATATATAACTCAGGTAGGATTTGCTACCTGAGTTTTTTTAATGCAACAACGAAACACAATGCTCAGGTGAATACCTTGGCATTTTTTATTTTACGTAAATTTGCTTGAGTTCTTATACATTGACTATTACTACTTCTCTTCCATCGAGAGTTTTGTGGCGAAACTAATTATTGTCTATAAAAAGTAAAAAGAGGTGCTTCGCATGATCGATATAACAATAAAAAATTTAAGTAAATCGTATTTTTCAGAGAAGATTTTTACAGATATAAACATTGATATTAAAAAAACCGAAAGAGTTGCTTTGCTAGGAGAAAATGGCACCGGAAAAACAACAATATTCGAAATAATTTTTGGAATAGAAACTCCAGATTCTGGTGATTTGTTTGTAAGGAAAGGAGCAAAAATAGGATATCTTAGACAAACCCCTAGAGAATATACTGCTACATCAGTAAAAGACGTACTTCTATTTGCATTTGCTAGTCTTTCAAATATAAAAAACAAAATGTCTACACTTGAAAATGAAATGGCAACCAATCCGTACAATTTAGAAAAACTTTTAAAAGAATATGGAAAAACTCAAGAAGAGTACGAAGTGATTGGTGGCTATAAAATTGATGAAAAAATGTCTAAAGTCTGTGAAGGTCTTAATTTTAGTACAGAAATATTAAATAAAGATTATAGCGTTCTAAGTGGCGGGGAGAAAACCAGAATTGAGCTTGGCAAACTTCTTCTTGAAGAACCAGAAATACTTTTGCTAGACGAACCTACTAATCACCTTGACATAGAGACTACTGAGTGGCTTGAAAACTATCTTAAAGGATATAAAGGCTCTGTTCTTATCATATCGCATGACAGATATTTTCTCGATAAAGTCATTGATAGAATTTATGAGATTAAAGCTGGAATTACTAAGATTTATTTAGGAAACTACAGCTACTATCTCAAGGAACGAGAGGTTAGGTACAACAACCAATTAAAACATTTTGGTGTGCAACAAAATGAAATAAAAAATATGGAGGCTGCTATAAAAAGATTTAGACAGTGGGGAGCTCAAGCTGATAATGAAGCTATGTTTGCTAAAGCTAAAGCGATTGAAAAGAAGCTTGATAAAATGGATAAAATAGATAGGCCCATAAAAGACAGCAAAGGAATAAAAATTGATTTGCAAGCTCAAGGCAGATCCGCAAAACAAGTAATTACAATTACAAACTATAACTTACTTGTAACGGGCAAAATCTTAGTTGAGCATATGAATTTCAATATTCGTTATAAAGAAAAAGTAGCACTAATTGGCGCTAATGGTACAGGCAAAACAACTCTTATACGAAATGTTCTTAAGTCTATTGAAAATGAAGATGATAGAATTAAAGTTGGTCCAAGCGTAAAGATTGGGTATCTTGAACAGGACGTTAAATTTTCTGACGAAGAAAAATCAATTTTAGAAACATTGCAATTTACTCTTTGCATGTCACCTGGCGAGGCAAGAAATTACTTAGCTAAATTTAAGTTTTATAGAGATGACGTATTTAAGAAGGTTAAAAATCTATCTGGTGGAGAAAAAATCAGGCTAATTCTCTCGTTAATGATTAAGCAAGATATAAACTTCTTAATTCTAGACGAACCTACCAATCATATTGACATAAAAACTAAAGAAGTACTTGAAGAAACACTTAATGCTTTTAAAGGTACTATACTCTTCATCTCACATGATAGATATTTCCTAAACAAACTAGCTACTAAAATTTATGAGATAGAGAACTCACAACTGCATGAGTATTTAGGAAATTACGAGTTTTATAAATTAGAAAAGGAAAAAAGAGCAGTTAAAAACACCCTTGCGGTCACTAAATCAAGTGAAACATCAACTGAAAAATTTGCGAAGGTAAAGACAATCCACAAAAAAACTCGTACAAGTTAGCAACTTTGGAAAATGATATCGAGAAAATAGAGATTAACATTACTGATATCAAAAAGAAAATTGAAGATAGTTTTTCAGACCATGCACTTATTTCCAAACTACTTCAAGAAATCAAAGTCAGTGAAACTATACTTGAAGAAAAGATGTCTAATTGGATTGAGTTTTCTACGCAAGTTTAAAGCAAATAAGAAAAACCAATGAAGAGCAGCAAAATGTGAACTCCCTATTGTAACTGAAATCATTTCATTAGCGCTATTTGGGGATGCTAAATAATATCATCAAAACTATTGAGGTAAGAATCTCAATGGATATTGCCACATTTCATTTTAGTGATTTCAAATCGAAAATTCAGTTGACAATGATGTACAATAAGTGTAAACTAAACTTGTGTAAGCTAAATAAACAAATATAAGGAGACAGCATGACAGAAAGAGAAAAACAAATATATGAACTTATAGAGAAAGACCCCATGATTTCACAAGCTGAAATTGCTCGATTACTTAAAATTACGAGAACATCCGTAGCTGTTCATATCAGCAACTTGATGAAAAAAGGCAATATAAAAGGCAAAGGCTACATTACAAGATCTGAGCACCCAATTACAGTTATAGGTGGAGCGAATATTGATATTCAAGGTCAAGCAGAAAGTCAAATTATTATGAAAGATTCTAATCCAGGCTATCTAAAAACCTCACTCGGCGGTGTCGCTCGTAATATCGCTGAAAATATGGCACTCTTAGGGCTGCCTACAAGACTGATTACTGCTGTCGGACAAGATATTAATGGTCGTATGATTAAAGAAAATGCGTTGCTCCATAAAATTGATATGGATGATAGCCTAATAGTTGCAAATAAGAAAACATCTACTTATTTATATGTTCTTGATGAGCAAGGCGAAATGGTGGTTGCTATATCTGACATGAAAGTTACAGATTTTCTTGATACTACGTTTCTTTCAACTAAGACTCAAAAAATAAATAAATCAGCTTATACAGTTTTAGATGCTAACCTCTTAGTTGACAGCCTTCAATATCTTGCGGAGCATCTAAATGAGACAAAATTAATACTTGATACAGTTTCAGCCAAAAAATCTCTTCGTGCTAAAGATGTCCTACATCGTTTTTATGCTATCAAATCTAATCGCACAGAAGCTGAGGTTTTGTTAGACATGAAATTAAACTCTAAGACAGATATTAAAATTGCAGGTGCTAAGTTTTTAGAAATGGGTATTAAAAAAGTCATTATTACTTTAGGCCAAGATGGTGTTTATTATACTGATAATTCCACAAGTTTCTTTAGAAATTCGTTTAATTTAACACCAATTAACGTGACTGGTGCTGGTGATGCTTTTACAGCAGGGCTTGTTTATGGTTTGACTCACAATCTTGAATCAAAAAACTTAATTGATTTTTGCATGGGTGCTTCTGCTATTACACTCCTTAGCCCATATACTATAGCGAGTAGTATGTCAGAAACAACTGTTCTAGAAACAATTCAAAAGTACAGTTTGCTTAAATAGTAGTTCGACTCGCAATGCATATTAAAGATAAGAAGGAGAATTTATTGATGAATAAATACATCGTACTAAGTAAAGAAGTTAAATTAGCGCTAGCTAACAAACAACCAGTTGTTGCTCTAGAATCCACTATTATATCGCATGGTATGCCCTATCCTAAAAATGTCGAGACGGCTCTTAATGTTGAAGAAATTGTTAGAATGCATGGTGCAACTCCAGCTACTATTGCTATTATTGGTGGCAAATTGAAAGTAGGTCTTACAACTGAAGAAATAGATTTTTTAGGTAAAAAAGGACAAGAAGTGATTAAAACTAGCAGGCGCGACTTACCTATCGTCGTAGCGAAAGAATTAGATGGCGCAACAACAGTAGCAACCACAATGATAATTGCAGCTATGGCTGGAATAAAAGTATTTGCAACAGGAGGTATCGGCGGTGTTCATAGAGGTGCACAAGAGACATTTGATATTTCTGCTGATTTACTTGAGCTTGCTAACACAGAAGTTGCAGTTATTTGCGCTGGCATTAAATCCATATTAGACATTGGCTTAACTCTAGAATACTTAGAAACTCATGGCGTTACTGTTCTTGGCTATAAATCTGATAATTTGCCAGCATTTTATCTTAGAGATAGTGGCTTTTTAGTTGATGAAAGAGTAGATTCTCCAAAGGAAGTTGCAAATATCATGAATGCTAAGTGGACGATGGGTTTAAAAGGTGGACTTGTAATTGGTAACCCTGTGCCAGAAGAATATGAAGAAAACAAAGAAAAAATCACTAAAGCTATTAATCAGGCTTTACTTGAACTAAACGAAAGCGATATTAAGGGAAAAGATTCGACACCATTTCTACTTGCTAGAGTCAAGGACTTAACTGGCGGAGAAAGTTTAGAGACTAACATCCAGCTTGTATATAATAATGCAAAAGTAGCTGCTCAAATTGCGGTTGAGTATAATAAAAGAATCTTCAATTCTAGCTCTCGGGGATAAGCCCCGAGATATGTAAAGGATGATTGTAGCTACAAGAACTCTGTGCGGCTCCAGTTTTGGAAGACAATTCCCTTTCGTCCTCTATGTGTAGCATAGTTTCTCCGTATCTAAAATCTCCACACTAATTAATTCACAAAATGCACTTTAACTTTTTGAAAGTTTTTGATATAATGAAGAATAGTATATCTCTAAGATACTTATAAAAACAAACTATGATAGCTGTCTTTACACATAGTTTACTAGGAGTGAGTTCATGGATGCTTCTCTATCACTAATAGGCGTGTTTTTTGCAGGTGTTTTAACATTCGTATCCCCTTGCATAATGCCACTAATGCCTATGTACTTAAGCTATATGACTGGTCAGTCTGTAGAAGAAGGAAATGTTTCTAAAAAAACAATTGCATTATCGTCTTTTGGTTTTATTATGGGGCTTATGATTGTTTTTGGATTATTTGGTCTCACTGCAACAGCCGTAGGTCGGTTTTTCCACTCATATTCTGATATTTTTAGAAAATTGAGCGGTGTGGTAATAGTACTATTTGGGTTACACCATGGCGGCTTCATCACCATTGGGAAACTTGTAAAAGAAAAAAAAGTATTATTTAAAAGCAGAGGCAAAGGAATTTGGAACTCTGTACTCTTGGGGATTGCTTTTAGCTTTGGCTGGACCCCATGTGTTGGTCCTATACTAGGGAGCATATTAATTTTGTCTGCAAATACTGCTACTATTGGGTCAGGTATATGGATGTTGGTGATCTATACCTTAGGATTTAGTATCCCTTTTTTAATTACTGCATTATTCCTAAACGAAATTATTAACAGGCTACCTAATTTCGAAAAACATTTTACAACAGTAAAGCGTGTTACAGGCATATTGATGATTGCTATGGGCGTATTGGTATTTATGAATTTAATTGGAAGAATAACTGCGCTATTCATTTTTTAGGAGGGTTAATGTGAAATTCGGAAAAATAATTGTTTTTTTATTATTAATCGTTTTAATTTTTACAGGGTGCAGAGCACCTATAGACGAAGAAAAAGTGACAGATAAACAAAATGAAGACGTAAATGTTGCTGAAGAAACAACTGACGAGCAAGCTGAAAATATGCCTGTTCAAGAAGACATTACAGAAGGTGTATTCCCAGGACAGAGAGCTCCAGATTTTACTTTGCCTTTATTAATAGGAGATAAAGAAATCACTTTATCCGAATTTCGTGGCAAACCTGTGTTATTAGTATTTTGGGTCTATTGGTGACCTTCTTGCCGGGTTGAATTATCCGAACTTCGTAAGGTTTACGAAGAAATAGATAGAGAATCATTTGAGATTATTGCGATTAACATAACCTCTCAAGACAATATTGAAGATGCTAAAAAGTTTTTCGTTGATAACAATTTGCCATATGTATCATTATCTGATAACCTAGGTGCAGTTTCGTCATCCTTCAACGTGAGATCTGTTCCTACGAATGTCCTAATAGATGCTAACGGAATAGTTTACTTAAATCAACCAGGAAAAATATCAGAAGAAAACTTAAGAAAAGCACTTGAGGATTTATGGGAAAAAGACTCATAAAATCTGGTTGCCAGTCTGTAAATAGAAAATATAATTTAAAATAAAGGTGTTGTTCTAGATGAAGAAAATCGTTTTTGCTGCAGGTTGTTTTTGGGGTGTAGAAGCATATTTCAAGAATGTAGATGGTGTTTTATTCACTAAGGTAGGTTACTCTAACGGAGAAAAAGACTCTCCTACTTATGAAGAAGTATGTGCTAGACACACTGGGCACGTTGAAACTTGCTACGTTGAGTATGATGAATCTGTTATAACCCTTAGCAAGCTACTACAATTGTATTGGAAAATAGTTGACCCTACTGTAATCGATCGTCAAGGTCCAGATGTAGGAAATCACTATAGAACAGGTATTTTTTATTATAGTGAAAGTGACTCCCCTGTAATTATTTCTTCAAAAGAAGAAGAGCAGACTAAATACGACCTACCTATTGTAACCGAAATTATGCCTTTAAAAGTATTTTGGCCTGCTGAAGAATACCACCAAGACTACCTTGGTAAAAATCCTGGTGGATATTGTCATATTTCGTTTTGAAACCTCAAAGCCGCAGAGCAATATTCTGAAGTATCAGCGCAATTGTGTTGCGTATAATTTAGTAGCTAGTAGTTAGTTTTCTAAAAGAGACCAGTTTGAGCCCTTTCGCAAAACATATCCTGGGCAGGCTTGCAAGTCGTACAGGCTCAGGGTAATTTTGTTGTTAACCTTTGCCTTTTAGCCGTAGAGATTAGTCATATTTTGTCAAAATACATAATGAGGACGGTATCATACATGAGTAGTAACAAAATTGGAAGTATTGCTATGTTTATATGTGCGTTTATTTGGGGAATTTCGTTTGTCAGCGTAAAAATTATTGTATCAGTTATAGAGCCTATGACTCTTGGTTTTTTAAGATTTTCGTTAGCTAGCATTTTGCTGTTTATCATTGTTATCCTAAAAAAACAAGATCTAAAAATAAATAGAGAAGATTATTTTTTGATCTTTATCGCCGGTTCAATCGGCATAACAGTCTATTTTTATTTTGAAACTAATGGAGTTAAAATGACTACCGCTTCAGTAGCATCTTTAGTTATCGCCTCTATCCCTGTCATTTCAGCTCTAGCAGAAAGTTTTGTCTACAAAACAAAAATAACTCCCAAAAAATGGGGAAGTCTGATTTTGTCAATTTTTGGTGTCTTGCTTATAGTCGGTTTCAAGTATAACGAACTTGTTGCATCAGGTTTCCTAAAAGGCTACCTAATGATGTTTGCAGCCGCTTTCACTGCTGTAGTATATTCTTTAAGTACTAAACCTTTGTTTAAAAGATATGATTACCTAGCTATAGTGTTTTATCAGACAGTTATTGGCGCAGTTTTTTTTATACCATTTATGATTTTCGAAGATAATAATTGGCTTATGGTCGATTTAAAAATAGTATTAAATATTGTTTTTCTAGGAGTGTTTGCTTCGGCGATGGGTTTTTATCTTTATCTTGTCGGTCTCAAACATCTAGGGATTTCTAATTCAGCAATGTTCTTAAATATTATCCCTATCGTCTCAGTAATAGTTTCTATTATTTTTTTAGACGAACAAATAACTCATTTGCAATTTATTGGGGGTCTGTTTGTAATTAGTTCTGTTTATTTAGTTAATAAACGACCAAAAAAAATACCTAAATAAGTGAATATCGCATCGCCTAACCCCATCTATCTTAAGGAGTAAGAAGGATCTCACTTGCAAGCAAAATGATTTCCGGAAGAGGCGTAAATGATATCAAACATCGTTTCAGCAGGTAAATGCTTTTTTGTGACTTCTTTCATTGAAATATGAGTTTCCTCGGAGTAGGCTTGTACCCTGCCCGTGCTCTTACATTGTCCTGCCATTTGTCATCATCTTTGAATTTAATCCAAAAATCATCTTCCATAAGACATGCTCTTGTCTTTCTCGCTATTTCAAATGCATTATACTGATCAATACCCATGCGCTCTAATATTTGGTCTATATCCACTCTGTCTTTTGGCACAACACGGTCTTCTACCCAAAGAATAAACTGAATCTCATTTTCAGGTAGCATCTCTTTCATCCAATCTTTCAAATTTTCTTCAAACACTACTTGATCGTTTATTGTAGCTACAATTTCTTTTCCGAACATGATTTTAGGTGATATTCCCATATTTATTGCACCTCCATTTTAGGTAATCAGTAATTGCTTGCGCTCTCTTCCAAGACAATAGTTGCAGAACATCTGAAATTTCATAAATTATTTGCTCAAAACTAATATGTTCTAGTTTTATAGCTTCCTCCACAAGTTTTATTTGTTTGCTGTGTTTGCTTCGAAATGGTTTCGATTTATCATAAACAAACATCTTTGATTTTGAATCTAGATCAGCGGAATCAACCCAAGCTAGCAAACTTGCACCAGTGTCAAATATTGGAGCAGCCCTGTATTCACTTGTTTTTATGTCTACTACATAACCAAAATTATTCAAATGCCTGTCTGTGTTACCAACAATAGCGTCAAGCATAAGTAACTGAAATAAATACTCCTTTGGGAAAGTATTCCTAGCATAATCTAACCAAAAATCTATGCTTTTCTTTTCTTCTGATTTAACTCCTCTCCTATATATGGATAAAAACAGTTCTCCATCATTTAAAAAATCTCGACACAAAGATACATGCTTTTTCCCGTAGTTGCTGATATCTGGGAATAAATTTGCCTCCTCTAACCAGTACTCTACACAGCTAAATCCCAAAAGTCTTCCAATTCTGCTAACCATAACTTCAGAGTATGATTCATACCCTCTTTGTGTACATCCTTTAACTAGAACAACATTCCCATCAATCTTATACCACGCCTTTGATAAAATGCCTCTTGAAGATCTTGTATCTGTTTTATTAATTAGCTTTATAGACATGTTTAACACCACCCTGTATCATCATTATATAAAACAAAATMCTTAAGCACAAGAATTTTGTACATGTATATATATCTGCGCTGCTATGTGTTTTGCAACTATTAGATAAAATAATTGTCATAACAGCTCGCAATGTCTTTGAAAATATTGTTAAAGGGTATTTTGAGAATTCGAACATATCCATAACTATGTTAGATAGATTATTATAGCCCACTGAGACAAAAGACAAAATCACATGTCTTTTTATTTCATTAATCATCATTACACTTCTTTAGTGTCAGCTAAGTCATGAGTTGTTAGTAAAATTACTTTATCTTTGTTCTGATTAGATTCTTTGATAAATTTTAGTATCGCATCTTTACTAAAGATATCTAATCCAATCGTAGGTTCGTCTAAATATACAATTTCAGGATCATGTAAGAAAGCATCACTTAATTCTGCTCGCATCTTTTGTCCTAAACTCAGTGTTCTAACTGGTCTGTATAGAAAATCTTTCAATGATAATATATCTACGAATCTCTCTAGCCTTTCATTAAAATCTGCTTTGTTGATTTTCCAGCGCCATTGTTTCCAATAAAACCTATTTACAGCTTTTTTGCAACAAGTGGATAGCATACACTCCCAAAATCGAAACCATAAATCCGAGAATTTTCTCTATAGCTAAAATATTTGATATATGGTAAAATTAAGATGATATGCAAGTCCAAAATCTTGGAGGTGTAAAATGATATCTTCTACAACAACGCTAGACGATAAAGCTATGAGCATTTTAAACAATCTCAAGAAAAGAGTTTTCTCAATTAAAAACTTAAATGTTGAAAAAATTGTAGTTTACGGTTCTTATGCAAGAGGAGACTTCCATAAAGAATCGAATTTTGACATATTAATTTTCACAAATACAATTTCGCGAGTAGTTGAAGACTCCATTTTGAGGCAAGACAGGTCCCTGTCCCCTGACCGCTATACTTACTAATTTAATACTTTATTTTTCACCAACTTGACATTCATCCTTTGTCAACAAATTCTAATATCTGTGTTTTATATGATGAGTGCTGCAAAAGGTTGCATCTAATTATATCGGTAAACAATGCTGAAATTCTTTCTTTTGCAATCCTCAAATATTCCTGATATAATATCCGCCCGTTTTTCTACTCCCGCGTCTTTCTACAATCCCTCTGCTTTTCAAAGTAGCAATTTGTTTTTCTACAGTTTTCAAAGCTCTGCCTTTTAGTTTGTCAGGAATTTCTTTTGCTTTTATCCCAGGATTTCTTTTTATCAAGGATAGGATTTCTTCTAAAGGTTGATTTAATCCCCCATTTAATCCCTCGTTTAATCCCTCAACCATGTTTTCATACTCAATAAACGGAAACGTTACTCGGACAAAATTAGAATAAATATTATAAATACTCTTATCATAATTTCGTAAAATCCTAGTAATCCCCGAACTTAATTGTTCAACCATTTCAATATCCTTAAAAATTCTCATTAACTCTTTATTTCTGGGTGCTTATACTCCGCTAAAAAATTCCTCTTGAATACAGACTATCATTTTTCCAACTTTCGTGCAACAAAAGTATTATGTGATCAGCACTGAAGAGTAAAATCTTTTCGGGTTAATTGCTAATACTTTCTCGATAAAACTTCCCAAAACTTCAAGAATATGATATGATATATAGTGTGCAAGTCACTAATATCAATGCTTTGGGAGGAATAAAGGATGAAAAGAATTACTAGGAAAGAAAAACGATCCAAAGAAAGCAAAAAGAATTTTTTCGGGGAGTTCATAAAAGTCAAAGAGCATTTTTTTAAAGATTTAGTAAAAAAACTTAAAGAGGTAAAAGACTGTCGAAATAAAGGTTACATTGATTACGGAGTGGAAGTATTACTACTGATGATAATACTAAAAAATGCGCTAGGTATTAAGAGCATGAGAGATATGACTGTACAATTCAATAAGAGCGAGTGTATGGAAAATATGGCTAAAGTGTTAGAGGTAGAGAAGCTAGAAGAACTACCACACTATGATACAATAAATGATTTTTTATGTAAATTAGAAAATAAAGAGATTGAAAAAATCAGGGACTATATGATAAAAGAATTACTTAAGAAAAGATGTTTAGAACAACACAAGTACCAAGGGAAGTATTGGATTATTGCAATAGATGCGACGAGCTTGTTCTATTTTAGAGAAAGGCATTGTGAACACTGTTTGAAAAAAGAATTTAAAGATAAAGAGACAGGTGAAGTCATAAGAACGGCATATTATCACAATGTACTAGAAGCTAAATTAATAATAGGAGACATGGTATTTAGTATAGCAACTGAGTTTATAGAGAACG
>NVVX01000031.1 GCA_002733545.1 Alkaliphilus sp. | reverse complement strand
CACTATATATATTATATCATATTTTTGAAGTTTTGGGAAGTTTTATTGCAAAAGTATTAGAAATTAACCCGAAAAGATTTTACTCCTCAGTGCTGAGAATAATTATGTTGGAAATTTCGAATTTGAGTAAATCATTTAAGAAAAAAGAGGTATTGAAAAATATTTCTATAAATATAGAAGATGGAGTATATGGTCTTTTAGGTGCTAATGGCGCGGGGAAAACAACACTAATTAGGTGTATAGTTAATCTATATAATACGGCTAAAGGCAGCCTAAGGTATCAAGGAGTAGATACTAGTAAGAATAGTGAATTTTCAAAGAAAATTGGATATCTACCTCAGAAATTTGGATTATTCAAAGAGCTAATAGTATATGATAATCTTCAATACTTTGCTGTTCTTAAAAAAATACCTAAAGAGTCTATTGATAAATGCATTAAAGAGAGTCTTAAAATAGTAAATTTGGAAGATAGAATTAGTGATAAAGTATCTACTTTATCAGGAGGAATGATTAGAAGGTTAGGTATTGCTCAAGCTATATTAGGAGATCCTAAAATAATAATTTTCGATGAACCAACTGTTGGACTAGACCCAGAGGAAAGAATAAGGTTTAAAAATTTATTGTCTTACATTAAAGAAAATAAGATAATAATATTTTCTACTCATATTATAGAAGATATTGAAGCATCTTGCGATCAAATAATAGTTATGAACGAAGGTGAAATACTTCAAGTCGGGAGTAATGAAGAAATTGCATCAGTCGCAAAAGAAAAAGTTTTTGAAGTTAAACAAGGAACAAAAATTGATTCTAGCTGGCATATTGGAAAAACTTTTTTGAAAAATGGAGAGGTTTTTTTAAGAATTCTTTCAAATAAAAATGAAGGATACAAAAGCGTAGATCCCACTATCGAAGACGGGTATATGTGTATAGTGAAAGGAATATAAAACAGTGCATATTAAATCTATATATTTATCTTTTAAAAACTTAAAGGGATACTATTTTATTCCAGTAATTGTTGTACTAGTTTTTCTGCCTATTTTAGCTATTGGAATTACCTATATGGTGGGAGATGTAGAGGGTTCACGAATTTTGGTATTTAGAGAAATCGAAAAGTTCATACCGCTGTTATCTATATGGTGGATTGTTTTTATATTTAAAGAGTATGTCGAAGGAGATGGGAATGAACTGTTGTATTGCGTTGGCGGCTCTAGCAAAGTTAAGCTTACCCAAGTGCTGTTAGCATTTTTTTGGTATGTTGCGCATATAGGTGTTCTTTTTCTGGGCTATAGTATATTTTGGGATAACATATTTTTAGAGTTCTTAAAAATTGTTATTCAATGTTTCTTTTTTACATCATCCTTTTACATGCTAATTTATACTTTGAAATCAACTACAATAAGTTTTATGCTTTTATTAGTATATAAACTGTTTGCGCTTTTTACTAATTCAGAGATTGCTAATTATATAAGTGTATTTGAAAAGGGCGAACATATAAATTTGAGTATCATTACTACAAAGTACTTAATAGTTTTAATGGCAGCATTTTTTTTCTTAATACTGGGTGTACGTAAAAACAAGAGATTTTATTATTAATAAAAATGCAAACTATTAAATAAACTACTCTTGGAACCTGGATGTTTCATTTGCAGACATTTATTTTAATGATGCTAGTATATATGCAGGGTATAAAATATCATATAGAAAGCAATGGTGTTACTGAAACTGAAACTGAAACTGAAACTGAAATACAATATTTCAAAAATACCTTTAACTTTATATCTGTAAATAGGGAGGGATTACCATCAGAATAAGCATTAATAAGATAACACTGATATTTTTAGGATTAGTTATTGTTTTACTAGCGTTATTTATTTTAGGAATAAACCCTTTTAATAGGAATGTTGTTGAAGCAAACAGACTCTTAGAAACGAGACAAAATCAGCTAATTGCTTTTAGTGACCGCTTAGAAATGGTAAATAGCAATTTAAAAAAAGAAAACCTTCGACTACAAAAGCATGTTAAAATGCTTAAAAACCTAGCTATAATATATGACGAGGATTTTAAATTGCTTCACAACGTTTTGGAAGTGCCATTTTTTTATCACAAGGAAGAGAAAAACCTTGAGCTTCTCCAAGAAGTATACAACTATATAATCAATAACAATATATACGATGATTCATTAGTATTCCAAGTAGGTTCTGTTAGTTTTTCATACACAGAAGAAGGTGAAGTAGTTTACGTAATGGACCTCTAATACTATGAAGTGGACGATCTTCATAGTATTATGCAGGATTTAGATAACTTTTTTGTTCCAGTAAATGCAATAAGTTTTTCTCAAATTCATATTGTTAAAAACTCTGAAGGGGTGAAGCATATAAATATCGTTCCTTAAAGACAGTTGTCTATTTTCGAATTAAACTAGGAATAAATTGCAAATGAAAGCAAGGGGACAGACTTTTTTACGCAGTCTGCTGTCCCCTGTCTGTTAAAACCAAGGTGTTTATAGTGTAGATTTACACTTTATTCTAGCCAACTAATTTCAAATTGATTTATCCAGCTAATTATAAAAATGTCACTTTATTTTGCCTTACTTGCACTTTGTTTCATCAATATTTGCACTTTATTTTATACAACAATATTAATGTGTAGAAAAAAGTAGTACTCTGTAAAGAATACTACTTTATGTGTTAGTGTTTATAAGTTTATTTCATCTGCAAGTGCGTCAAAGCTGTTGCTACAGTTATTCCATCTACTTCACCTATGGATCTCACAAGCCGTTCTGTGTTCCAAAATTTATTTTTTAGTTCAACGAGATGGCAACCTGCACTAAAATCAGGAATACATGCAAAACCACCACCTCTTGCTTTACCAAATAGAACTGTTATCCCTGAGCGGCTCTCAATCCTTATTTCACAGTGATTTTCATAGTTTTTTAGATAGACAATCTTTCCGTCCCAAGCTTCTTTTTCATTGTTAATGCACTTAAATGTAATCATTTTAACGCCTCCTATACTAGCTCTATTTCATTTTGAGCACTCATTACTATTTCAGTATCTATTACATTTACTTTGTTCATAGAGCCTATTAAAAGACATTTATCTACTAGAGTATTTAATTTTCTAATGGATCCATTACTGCATAAACATATTGATTCTAGTGCATTTTCATTAATTATTTCTGTGTGGACTCCACATAAAGCAAATCTTGTTTTTATATAATCTTTTGCTTCTTCTTTTGTTATGCCATGAAAATTGTAGTTTATTACAATCCTTTGTTTTAAAGATTCGTGCACTTGTTTTGATAATATATTGTTTAGTAATGGTTGCCCAGCGAGTACAAATACTGCATAATCCTTGCTATCCATATCAAAATTAAGAAGAAGCTTTATATCGTTTAGTATCCCAGTCTGAAGGTAGTTTGCTTCATCTACTAGTACAACTGTTGTAATTCTCTTATCTTTTGACAATGTTACAATTCTCTCTTGAATTACTCTAAATATATCTACCTTCTTATTTGGAGGATCTAAATCAAGACCGTAGGCCAAACTTTTGTAAAACTCTAATACTGTTACTGTTGATAAGGAGATATACACTACTTTATACAAATTTGAATTTAGCGTTTTTGAAAACTCTCTCAATGCAAATGTCTTTCCAGTTCCTGCCAAACCTGTAAAAATTCCGATTCCACCTGTTTTTTTTAAGTGTTCTAGTCTTGCTATTGCATTAGCAAAATCTAATGTTTTATAGGTAGTATCTGATTTATCATTTTTTTTAAATGGGTTATACTCCATTGCCCAATAACTGTTATACATTTTTTTTGCCTCCTGCAGGTATTTGTGAATAATCGATAGATTTTCTTTTTATTTTAGAGTTATCTACCTTTTTTAATGGATATACAACATCGGTTAGTTCATTTTGTTCATTGTAAATGTAAGCTTCTCTTAATGTATCTGGGCTGTATCTTATATTTATTCTTTGTTTTATATACTTTTGTGGAACTTCGAAAAAAAATGTATTTAGGCTTATTGTTGCATCATTTCTTACTTTTCTCTGGATTCTATGCAAGAAACAAGCTTCTATTTCTTCTTCTGTTTTGCGTTTGATTAAAGCAGAATCTTTTAAATACCTACTTCTTGGTGTTTCTTTTGTCGATGAGTGCTGTTTGTTTTGATATTCTTCATTCAAATAGATATTGAATTTGCTATTCAAATCTGCAAGCGACGTGAAGTCGTTCCAATTAGTGCAGTTAAGATAACCATCCTTTACCGTTCGGAACATACGTTCTATTTTTCCTTTTGATTGGGGCGAATATACTTTTGTGTGAATTAATGTAAGTCCGAGTGATGCACAAATCAAATTAAACTGTCCATTTTTATATGGACCACCATTATCGACGAAAAATTTCCGGGGTATTCCGTATTTTTTCACAGCTTTTTTTAATGCAATTTGCAAATTCGCTGCATTATCATTTAGAAAGAATTCTGCATGTAAACAAAGCCTAGAAAAGTCRTCAATTATTGCTATTAGGTAAGTTTGTACTTTCTTACCATCCACTATTATTTTTGCTGCGTGTGTTGTATCCGCTTGCCAACAATCGTTACTATGTTCCATCTCATATGCTTTTCTTTCTACTGGCGATATCTGATTTCTTTTTAAATTATTGTCTCTTATGTACCTATAAACTGAGGATAAAGACACAATTGATGCTTTTATATATCCWTCTTCAATAAGTTTTTGATGCACCATTTTTGTAGTTATATGTGGATATTGTTCTTTAATGTCATGGATTTTTTCTATAGCTTTCCTAGAAAAAGTTCTTGGCATTCCGCTGTCGCTTCTTTTCTTAGGCAAAAGTCCATCCATTCCATGTTTGGTGTAAGCCATATGCCAACTCTTTATTGTTTCAGATGCGTACTTTACTTTTTCTCCGTTTGGATGTTTATGCTCCTTTGCTGCCATGTTTCTATAATATTGCATCTTTGAAGAAGCCTCGTAAGTATCATTAATAATTGCCGCTATTAATGAAAATCTAAAGAGCCCTATTTCCATAATTTCTTGATTATTCATGCTATATGCCTCCTTTTGTATCTGTTTTCATATTATCAAAAGGAAGCCTTTAAATATATTCAAAAGTTATGTGGATGGTCAAATTCATAAATTTGCAAATCCTATGTAAATTGGGATGTGGTAAATATTTCGGAACTTTTTCATTAGAAATGGCCATTTGTTAATTTGGGCATACTTTTTAACAAAAGAATTATTTTCAAAATTATCAACTATCAACTTAAAAATTTCTTTAGTTGCTGCAATTGAAATACCTTTAATTATTTCTAAAATTCTAAGTGTTGAAATACATTCATTTATGAATGATTCAAATAACTTCAAATAATTATATATTACCTGAAATGAAATTTTGTATTCTTTTGCAATACAAAGAACACTATCTTCTTCTAAATAGTACTCTGAAATAATTGCAAAAATGAACGGCAGCGAGTATATGCAGTAAGGAATTATATCAGAGGGTAGTATTGCATGAGTTGAATTGCAAGACTTACACTTAAGTCTTAATATTTTCATTTTAACCTCAATAAATGCAATTATTTCAACTAAAACTACATTCCTTTCATATATAGCATGTCTAACCCAGTCGCTTTTTGCCAGGCACTTTGGGCACGTGTAGTTGTAAATTTGGTATTCATTCATGATTAATTTTTCATAGTTCTTGCAATCTATATCAAATTGGATTATCATTGTATTGAGAGTTGCTCTTTGTGGGTCTCATGAGCGGTTATTATTAACTGCTCTATAAATGGAGGATCTTTGAGGAGACTCCATTTATATTTTATTACATTAAAAAGTGATACAATAATGCGAAACTATAGTTTCACATTATTGTATCACTTTTTTACCTACATGTTATTTTAATTTGAGAATAATCTAACGATTCAGGGGTAATTAAAGCGTAAGTCTACAGGAAGTATGATAAAAAAATAGACAAACACTTGAAGGAAGTAATAGAGAAAAATCCGTTAATTTCAACGCTTAAAGAGTTTTATAAGTTATTCAAAAAAACATTAGTAGGTTTAGATAAAAACAAGATGATAGATATCATAGGTACTAACCATGAATCGGACGTATTGCAGCGCTTCATTGTAAATCTCAAAACAGATTATGAGGCTGTTATAAATGCTTCCACTTATAAAATGAATAATGGTATAGTTGAAGGTAATGTAAACAAAGTGAAAGTAATTAAAAGGGATATGTATGGGCGAGCTTTTATTAAATTGTTAAAAGCAAAAGTCATATATCAATCTCATTTTCTATGATGCCTTCAACCGATTTTGAGGAAGAACCCTAAAAGTACCCGCAGTATTAATTGAAAAGTATCCAGTTTAATAATAAACTATCTATGAGAAAAACATAGGTGGTGCTGGAGATGATAATTTTGAATAAGAAAAGAAAAGTGCTGTTAATGTACGAAAAAGGACATAACAAGACTGAAATTGCAAAGGAGGTTACAATAACAAGAAAGACAGTRAGAAAATATATAAATGAATATGAAAAGAAATTAGATGAATTAGCAAAAGCAGATGTGGCAGATAAAGAGAAAATAGACTTGCTAGTTGAAGAGCTTAGTAATCCGCCAAAGTATGACAGTTCAAATCGTGCCTGCTTAAGATTAACAGATGAAATAAAAGAAGTAGTAAATGAGTGTCTTAGAGAAAATGATGAAAAAGTTAAAAATAGAAATAGAAAACAAATCATGAAAGGTATTGATATACACGAGTTAGTGACAGAGAATGGATTTGATATAGGCTACACAACTATTTGTAATTATATAAGAAATCAGAAAAAAAGTCAGGAGGCATATGTAAAACAACTCTACCCAAAAGGCAATACACTAGAATATGATTGGGGAGAAGTAAAATTAGAAATAGCGGGAGAAAACAAACGCTTTCAAATGGCACTTTTAACAACAGCATCAGGATCTTGTCATTATGCTAAACTATATCACAATCAGAAGATGGAATCTTTCCTAGATAGTCATATAAAAGCATTTAAGTACTTTGATGGTGTACATAAGGAAGTTGTATAYGACAATATGARAGTTGCAGTTAARCGTTTTGTTAGTAAAACAGAAAAAGAAGCAACAGAAGATTTGATAAAAATATCTATGTATTATGGATTCAACTATAGGTTTTGYAGTGCCGGCAAGGGAAATGAAAAAGGGCACGTGGAGCGCGGTATAGAGTTTGTTAGAAGGAAAGCCTTTTCTAGAATATACAAATTTGATACATTAGAAGATGCAAATAGACAKTTATTGAATATACTAGAAAAGCTCAATACAAAAGAAAGAAAATGGTTAGAGGGMAAATCSCCAAGAGACRTATTAATTGAAGAAAGRAAATATCTAAAARTRTTAAAGCCTGATTAYGTAATTGCAAGGAAAGTTGAATGCAGAGTTGATAAATATAGCACTATAAGAATTGAGCAAAAYAGATATTCAGTACCAGAATAYCTTGTRGGRAAATTTACAGATGTAACAGTATAYCCAGAGCGMATCAAAGTAGAATATAGAGGTGATRTRGTRGCAAAGCATAGTAGAAGTTTTAGRTCCTTAARTTGGTCTATGGATATTAATCACTACCTAGAGACAATAAAAAAGAAACCYGGATCTTTAAAAAGCAGTGCAGCCATACACCATTCAGATCGCAGGATTCAAAACATCTACAATAACTATTATAACAAAAAACCAAAGGAATTTATAGAKCTTTTAGAAATAATTAAAGAAAAAGAATTAGAGACTATTGAAGCTGCAATTCATGAATTAGATAAATTGGGTAAGCGCCATGTAACAACTGAAAAAATCAAGAATCTTGTAAATCAAGCACGGCTATCGCATGAAGAATTATTCTAAGCAACACTCCCATTAAAACATTTTTAAAATTTCTTTTGTGTTACATAAAAGATGATCTCGAAGTTTTTTTAGTGCAATTCTAGTAATATATCTGTTTTCAGGCATCACAAATCTATTTAAATCTATTTTACTCACCAAATCAAACTTAATAATCGCAATTTGCCTATATAGTACTGTTCATTCCTTCTAATATTTTACCTAGAAAATCTTCGTTCAGTCCTGCTTTATATCTTTTCATTTTTAGGCTTGTTTTCTTTTTTGTTACTTTCTCTGCTTTTAGCACGTTTAGTGCAATTTTCTTTAGCCCTGACAGATTAGAGGCTCCATTGTTTTTTCGAACCCTGCTGTCATCTTCTCTGAATACAACATCTAATATCCAGTGGCAACTTTCTATGCCCCAGTGCTTTCTAACTGCTTTTGCAAACAGTTCGCACTTTTCTTCTTTAGGTGCATCTAAACTTGATATGAAGTAGCTTACTTCAACTGTTGTCTTCTCTTTTTTTGTTATAGTTCTTCTCACCATTCCAATACTTGTTAGTTTTGCCCATAAGTGTTTCTCTTCAAACCAGCCTATATCATTGGTTTGGAAGTATTCTCTTTTTTCGATTCTTCCATGACCTTTTTCTAGCGTTCTTTTCTTGCTAACTTCTATTCCTTCAAAATTATTCTTTATTGCATCTTCAAAATACAGCTTAACCTCATCACTAAATGTTTGGTGATTACCTTTTAGCGCTAAGACGTAGTCTCCCTTTTTCTCAATTATTTTCTCCACTATCTTTTTTTGCGTACCCATTGCATCTATTGTCACTATACTTCCTTTTAAGAAGAGCATCTCCAAGAGTTCTGGTATTGCAGTAATTTCATTGCTTTTTTCCTCTGTTTTTAACTGACCTAATATCATGTCATTTTCATCTACCCATGCATTCACAATATGTATTGCACTTCTTTCGCCATCATGTGATCTTCTTAAGGTTTTTCCATCAACTGCGATTATTCTATCTTTGGTTTTTTTACTTAATCTTTCTGTCCAATTGATAAAAGTCCTATTAAATGATACAACATCAATGTTTTCGAAGACTCTTTCAAATGTATCGTGTGAAGGCACTCCATTATCTAGCGGAATGTATTGTCTTAACCATTCTTCTTTGGATTCTGCAAATGTTCCTATAGCTATCCACCCATCTGCGCCAGCAATCGTTGCAACTACTGCTATAAATAAGATTTCTATTAACGGATGTTTTATTTTACCTTCTTGCCTAAAGTCATCTACTTCTTTGAATGTCTTTTTAAATCTGTTATATGCCTTATTATGAAAATCCATTTTATCTCTCCTAAAAATAGTTTTATACTTCTATTAATAAGAGTTTGACATTTAAATCATAAATCCTTTTTGTATTTTTTTGTAAATTGATTTCTTTCTATTTCACTGGTTTTTTTCATGCGATTGCCGTGGTAAATCAAGTTGTGTTAGAGCCAAACAATACTGATGACAAGCATGATGATGAAATAAAAGAAAAGTCAATTGAAATGCTAGATAAGTTAACTAATGCACTTTTAAACTCTACAAATGGAAGGATGATACATTGAATAAACAAGATATAAATGATATTAGAAAGTATATACAAGAACTTAAATTGCCTGGAGTAAGTAATATTCTAAAAGAAAAATTAGAACAAGCATATCAGACTGATATGAGCTATGAAGGGTTTTTAAAAGATTTGTTAGAAGCTGTAGTTGATACAAGAAAAGAAAATGGCAAGAAAAATCGAATAAGAAATGCGAAGTTTCCTTACAAAAAATATCTAGAAGATTTACTAGTGGATTGTCTCCCTGAAGATGCAAAGAAAAGATTAAAAGAACTAAAAACACTAAAATTTATTGAAGAAGGAAGAAATGTAATTTTAGCAGGAAACCCAGGAACTGGAAAAACTCACATTTCAATTGGCTTAGGCATTCATGCTTGCAATGCTGGATACAAAGTATTATTTGCTACTGTGCCGCTTTTAATTAATGAAATGAAGGAGTGCAGAGCTAACAGGTCACTTAGGGCTTTTGAGAAGAAATTTGAGAAATATGACCTTATTATCGCAGATGAACTTGGGTATATTTCCTTTGATAAAGAAGGCAGCGAACTCCTATTTACCCATCTTTCATTGCGAGCAGAGAGAAAGTCTACTGTCATTACTTCTAACCTTGCATTTAATCGTTGGAATGAGATATTTAATGATCCTGTATTAACCGCTGCTATGGTAGATAGATTAACTCACAGAGCACATGTTGTTAATATGAATGGAGATTCATATAGAACTAAGGAAACTCTAGAAATGTTGCAATAATATTTTTTGTTTCAAAGTGGGTCATTTTCGAGTAATAGGGTGGATACTTTTCGCTTGACAAATACATATGATACTATAAAGACGGTCCAATAATTGTAGACTATCGAATTAATACAGGAAATATAACATGATTTTATCACATTAAAATAGGAAGTGCCAATAAATAATCCTACTGCCAGCTCTGAAGAGCAAATAATTTTATTTCCATTTAAACGATGTACTTGTCAGTGGTTTATCTTGTAAAATTGACATATAATTATTTTCATTTTCAGATTAAAAGACTATGCCTATTTTAAGAAAAATCGTATTCTTTTGATCATATTCTGGTCATTACTTTTTATTGACAATCGAAACGTTTTCATGTATACTGATGATTAAGTAACCGATAAACACTTGTTACCTAACAGAAATGGAGTGTAAATCAAAGAGGAGGATAATATGTTTAGAAGAAGAAAATCAATGGTAGGATTAGTTTTTTTATGTGTAATGATGTTGATGATTGTGGGCTGTGGTGAAACTAATGAAGATGCAAAGGTAGAAACAGAATCAGAAGAAACTTCACAAGTAGATAAAGGAGAGAAAGTAGAAGAAGTAGAGGAAATTGTAATCCGGATTGCAGGTTTTGGTGGAGTAGATCAAGCGATTGTGGAGGATTTACTTGCAGAATTTATTAACCCGCAAGTGGCGAAAGAAGGAATCACAGTTAGATATGAACCAGTTGCTGGTGATTACCTAGCTTCTCTAATAAACTCTCTTTCAGCGGGTACGGCAGCAGACTTGTTTTACATGGACAGCTTTTGGGCGCAGAATTTAATTGGAGCAGGACAAGTTCAACCACTAGACAGTTTTCTTGCTGCATCAGATATTTTAAGAAAAGAAGATATAATTCCAGCTTTAATTGATGGATTTAGCTATGATGGAAAAGTATATGGCATTGCAAAAGACTTTAATACCCTTCCGATTATTTATAATAAAGACCTATTTGATGTTGCGAATGTAGATTACCCGAATGAAAAAGATACTTGGGAAACGTTAGAAGAAAAATTAGCCAAAGTAGTAGCAGCTTTTGATGGAGAAGTAACCGGTATTACATTGCAACCGGAGTATGCTAGAATGGGTGTTTTTGCCTATGCTGCTGGTTGGGAACCATTTGCAAATGGCAAAACTAATCTTTTAGACCCTGCTTTTAAAGAAGCGTTTGCTTGGTATACTGGATTAAATGATAAGGGATTAGGAGCTATGCCAGCTGATCTTGGGCAAGGCTGGGGCGGTGGTGCTTTTGCTACTGGGAATGTAGCTGTTACAGTAGAAGGTTCATGGATAATTGGTTTTTTAAGAGATGAAGCTCCAAACTTGAGATATGGTGCGAGTTTACTACCTCTAAACCCTAGAACAAATGAAAGAGGTAATTTCATCTATACTGTTGCATGGGGAATAAATGCTGAGTCGGAAAATAAAGATGCTGCATTTAAAGTTATGGAAGCTTTGACAAGCCCTGAAGCACAACAGTGGGTTTTAGAACGTGGACTAGCAATACCTAGTCGCATTGAATTAGCTGATAATCCTTACTTTAAAGAAGATAGTCAAGAAGCAAGAACAAATAAAATAGTTTTTCAAGGAGCAACTTCTGGAAACGTAAGATTATTTAGTTTTAAAGAATATGGCGGAGAATGGATGGACCCAATTAATGTAGCATTAGCTGAAGTAATGACTGGTCAAAAAACAGTAGAAGAAGCATTGAAAACTGCACAAGAGCGTTTAGATATAGTAATGGGAGAATAGAAAAAGCTATAGCGATTAAAAAATAATAATAATGTTGTGATTTCGCAGATTTTACAGCATGAGAATAGTTTTCTTACTGCAAAGAGTTATGTATTCACTTTAAAAGTGAATACATAACTTGGCAGGTGATAATGAGAGCGTATTCATTACATAAATACATCTGTTTTTTTGTGATTTAAAAGTTAAAAAAGAAAGGATGGAGCGAGGTGGGAAATTTAAAAGAAAGATGGGGGAAGTGGGGGGAAAAGCTAGCCCCTTTTGTTTTACTAAGTCCCTTTTTATTTGGATTTATAGTGTTTTTTTTATTCGCTTTTTTTAGGACGCTTTACTTTAGCTTCACGAGGTATGACCTTTTCACAGCGCCTGTTTGGATTGGTTTGGGGAATTATGTAGACCTTTTCAGCGAACATTTATTTACTAGAGCTCTAAAAAATTCGTTGACTTACGCACTCATAGTTACTCCATTGCAAACAATTTTTGCAATGCTTTTAGCAGTCACGATGAACCAAAAAATGAGAGGGATTAAATATATTAGAGCGGCATATTATATGCCAAGTGTTACTTCTAGCGTTGTTATCACGTTGATTTTTGTATGGTTGTTTCAACGCAAAGGCCTTATAAATTATCTTTTAACTATGCTTCGACAATATAGTGGGTTGATAAGCATTTTCTTAATTTTGATGTTAGTAAGTCAATTACTTTTGATTGTAAAAGAAAAATGGAAAAATAGACCGGTGAGTTATTTTGAACCTAGTTATATTGTTTTATCAATTGCTTTCGCTAGTATCGTCACATACCTACTTAAAGATTTTGGCATTATAACAATTGCAGAAGTTGAAGCAGTAAACACGATATGGTTAAACACAAGAGAGACTGTTCCTGGTTGGGCAGGTTGGTTGAGTTTCCCACGCCCTTTAGGGGCGATTATGATGATAAATATTTGGACTACAGCACCAACGTTCATGCTATTATATTTAGCAGGGTTACAGGATATTCCAAAAGAAATATATGAGGCTGCTGAAATTGATGGAGCTAAGGGGTGGCACAAATTCTGGTATATAACTGTTCCGCAGTTAAGCCATATAACTTTTTTGGTAGTAATAATGGGATTAATTGGAACGCTGCAAATGTTTGATCAGGTTGCTATTATTGGTTTCCAAGCACCTTTAGAATCTACTGTTACATTAGCTTACTATGTGTATCATAGTGCATTTCCTACCACGGCGATACCTGCGGCTGGTATGGCTAGCGCTGCTGCAATCATTCTGGCAGTTTTTACACTAGCTATTGTTTTTGTTCAGAGAATATTTATGAGAGAGAGGAGAGATTAATGTGTTAGAAAATGTTGATCAAAAAAGTAAAGAAGAGATAAACTTAGTAATTAAGCGACGACGTTGGGCGAATGTTGGGGCTATCTATTTGCTTTTGTTGGTGTGCTCCATTTTTTTTATGGGTCCTCTTCTCTTTGGTGCAATTTCAAGTTTAAAAGATAATCCTACAGAATGGCCCCCGAGTATAAAAGCAGAACAACTATCACCTAAAAATTGGGTTGGAGCTTTCAGAACTGCTCAACAAGGTGGTGCAGGTGGTTTTTTTGGGGAATTAAAGGCAGGGCATGAACTATCTTTTGAAGCTACGTATAAATATTCTACCGGAGAAACAATTGTTGTACCCCAAGTAATTATTCCGAAAAGAGTTGGAGGAACTGGTAGACGTGCCTTGGATTTAGACAGATTATTTGCGGCAGACTTTGTTGAAATTAAGCCAGTTGAAGAAGTGAGTCGCACTTTAGAGAATGGGTACAACGTGATTACTTATAAAATAACTATTGAAAATATCAGCAGAAAAAACTTCAATGAAGTACCGTTAGACTTACTTGTTCCTCACGGAGTAGAATTTGTAAATGCAACTTTCGCGCCAAACCGAATTGAACGGCTAGGAATGGTGCAGGGGTGGAACAATATAGTGGGTGGCGTAATTCCTTATGTTTTTAATAATTACGTGAGAGTATTTACAGAAAATACTAGCTTTGAAACAGGGAGAAGTCATTTTTTGTCTTGGATATTTAATTCATTCTTTTTAGCAGTAACTAGAGTTATAACGACTTTATTGTTTGCTTCAATGGCCGGATATGCTTTAGCAAGAACAAAGTTCTTTGGAAGAAGGTATCTGTTTAGTTTTATACTGTTTTCGATGATGGTTCCCGGGCAAGTAACCTTCATTTCAAATTATCTGGTTTTAAGAGATGGGATTTTCGGTCTTAGCAGACTCTTTGGAGTGGATAGCCTTCTAAACACATTTAGCGGGTTAATTATTTCGGGTTTAGTAGGGGCTACAGCTGTTTTTATTATGAAACAGTTTTTTGAAGGATTACCTATAGAATTAGAGGAATCGGCCCGCATTGACGGAGCTAACACGTATCAAATTTTCTTTAAGATAATGTTGCCGCTTGCAAAACCAGCTTTAGGAGCACTTACGATATTAACATTTCAAGGAGTATGGAACGAGTTTTTTTGGCCGCTAGTAATACTAACCTCACCAACAGATAAGTTTACATTACCTATCGGCTTACTAAGTTTTGTGAATCAACAAGCTGGAGCAGCCTTCGATTGGGGGCCAATGTTGGCTGGAGCTATTATTTCAGCTTTACCGATCATCGTCCTCTTTATTGTATTTCAACGCTATTTTGTTGAAGGAATGAGCTTTAGTGGGATGAAACGATAAAAAACAGAAAAAAATAACGCATAAAGGAATGAGTCACAATGTTTAAATTAAAAAGAATGTCTGATGAACCAATATTATCTCCAATAGAAAGTAATAAGTGGGAAAGCAAGGCGGTATTTAACTGTGCTGTTCATTATGAGAATGGTATATTCCATATGTACTATAGAGCATCTGACAATGTATTTCAACTAAATACAGATAAACCAGAAGAGAAAAATAAATTTGTATCTGTCATAGGATATGCTACTAGTGCAAATGGAGTTGATTTTTCGAGACAAGAACAACCCCTAATAGTTGGTAAAACAGAGCAAGAAAAATGGGGAGTTGAAGATCCGAGAATAACTAAAATAGATGGTATATATTACATGCTGTACACTGGATTTGGAGGTAGAGATTGGGATGATTTCAAAATCTGTATGGTGAAGTCGCGAGATCTGCTAACATGGGAAGGACATGAAGTAGTGCTTGACGAATCTAATAAAGATGCTGCCTTATTCCCTGAAAAAATTAATGATAAATATGTGATGTTACATAGAAGAATGCCAGATATTTGGATTTCGTATTCTGATGATTTAAAAGAATGGACAGATCATAAAGCTATAATGTCACCCATTAAAAATACGTGGGAATCAAAAAAAATAGGTATTGCAGGACCACCAATTAAAAGAGAAGATGGATGGTTACTTATTTATCATGCGGTAGATAAAAATCATGTTTACAGGCTTGGAGCAGTGCTTCTTGATTTAGACGACCCTTCAAAAATCACTGCAAAATTAGCGGAACCGATATTAGAGCCTGAACTTATTTGGGAAAAGGAAGGTCTCGTACCAAATGTTGTGTTTAGTTGTGGTGCAGTAGAGGTAAATGATAAATACTATGTGTATTATGGCGGGGCCGATACTCATATTGGAGTTGCAACTATTGAAAAAGAAAAAGTGAAGTTTGATTAAAAAAATATAAGGAGATGAAGAAGGTTTGTGGAAAATAAAAAACCAAGGACTTGTGAAGAGCTATTAAAACAATATAGTAAAATTATTTGTCAGTGTAGCAAGGGTGAAAAGTTAGTATTCGAGAACGTTGATGGTAAGGATGTATATAATATCACGCAGCCATTTATTAACGAAAAAGAACTAATAATTGCGGGTAGAGTTGAAGCAAGAGACAGTGAAGATTCTGAAATATTTTTTTTTGTTGAGCAAAAGGGAAAGTGGAGCCCAAAAGAAAAGACAAGGGTGTTTAGATTACAAGATCCTTTTATCACCTTTGTTGATGGAGAGCTAGTATTTGGAGGAGTAGAAATTTTTCCTCATCCACTACATGAGAATGCGCTGTGGTATAGAACTGTTTTTTATAGAGGGGAAAATATCTATAGTTTAGAAAAATTTGCAACAGGGCCTGATGGAATGAAAGACATTAGACTGATTGAGCTAGAAGATAAGTCAATAGCGGTTTTTACAAGACCACAAGGCGAAGTTGGTGGTAGAGGGCAAATTGGATTCATCAAAATTAAATCCTTAGACGACTTAGATATAAAAACTATAGAAAAAGCAAAAATAATTAAAGGGCAATTTGTGGGGGATGAATGGGGTGGAGCGAATGAACTTCATTTACTTAAAAATGGTCTTGTTGGAATTTTGGGACATATTTCGAAATTCGATGCTGATGGAAATAGACGTTACTATCCGATGACATTCGCGTTCGATGTTCTCACACAAAAAGCTACAAAATTAAAAATTTTCGCAACGAGAGATAGTTTTCCTAATGGGGCGGCAAAACGACCTGACCTTGAGGATGTTGTATTTAGTGGTGGAGTAAACCGTTGCATTGATGAAAAAGCAATATTGTACGCAGGAATTAGTGATGCCGAAGCGCATAAAATATGTATCCCAGACCCATTTATAGAATACGAGAGTATGAAGTAGGTTAAATTAACTATGAACCTATGTGAACTACCACTAAAAAAAGCAAACGGTGGAATTTCAGCTTTTTCTATAAAAAAAGAATGATTATCCTCTTGAATAATCATTCTTTTTTATGTACAATCTAAGTATGTAAAATAAATTTTAAATTATCAAATTTTTTCACAAAATGAGGAGGAGAAAGAATGAACTACAGAAAAGCAGAACCATTTAAAATTAAAATGATTGAACCGATTAAACTAATTTCAAAAGAAGAGAGAGAAAAGAAAATAATTGAAGCGGGATATAATCAGTTTGCTCTAAGAGCAGAAAATATCTATATCGATTTACTTACAGATAGTGGAACTGGTGCGATGAGTGATAGACAGTGGGCAGGAATAATGATGGGTGACGAATCATATGCAGGTAGCAGAAGTTTTTATAACCTAGAAAAAAGTGTGCATGATATTATTGGCTATAAATATTTTGTTCCAACACATCAAGGCAGAGGTGCTGAAAATGTTCTTTTCCCGTTGCTTATTCATAATAAAGGGGATTACGTCCTAGGAAATATGCATTTTGATACAACTAAAGCACATATTGAATTAAAAGGCGGAGTTGCCGTTAACTTAGTAATTGAAGATGCTTTTGATACAGAAAAAGAGCATCCTTTTAAGGGGAACTTTGACTTAGTAGCATTAGAAAATTTTATCAGTGAAAAAGGTGCAGATAAATGTGCTTTCATAATAGTGACAATAACGTGTAATAGTGCTGGTGGGCAACCAGTGTCAATGGATAACATTAAGGCAGTTAAAAAAATAGCTGATAAATATAGCTTGAAAATTGTCTTTGACTCAGCAAGATTTGCTGAAAATGCATATTTCATTAAGAAAAGAGAAAGTGGATACGAAAATAAGAGCATTCCTGAAATTATTAAAGAGATGTTTGAATATGGCGACATGATAACAATGAGTGCTAAAAAAGATGGCATAGTTAACATGGGTGGATTGATTGCGATAAAAGAAGACGAGAAAATTTACGAACAAGTAAGATCAATGGTTGTTCCAATTGAAGGATTTCCAACATATGGAGGGTTATCTGGAAGAGATATGGAAGCCCTTGCCATAGGACTAAGAGAAGTAGTCGAAGAAGATTACTTAGAGTATAGAATTGGGCAGGTTGAATATTTAGGACAAAGGTTAATAGATGCTGGGATACCAATACAAAGACCAGTAGGTGGACACGCAGTATTTGTTGATTGTAAAAAATTCTGTCCACATATCCCGTTTGATCAGTTTCCAGCACAAGCTGTATGTGTGGAACTATACAAAGAAGCAGGAGTAAGAGGAGTAGAAATTGGTTCGTTCTTATTAGGGAGAGACCCAGAAACGGGAGATAACCTAGAATCACCTGTAGAATTTCTAAGATTAACAATCCCTAGAAGAGTATATACTAATAGACATATGGACGTAGTTGCAGATGCATTGATTGAGATTTGGAAAAGAAGAGATTCGCTTAAAGGGTTCGACTTTACGTATGAGCMAGAAGTACTAAGACATTTTACTGCAAAACTTAAACCCGTTAATAAATAGCTCGAAAATAGACAGAATTGTCTCACGAACACAACGGTACATTTGAAAAGAAAAAGACTACAAATAATCCACTGTTTGTAGTCTATTTTGAAAAAAAGATAGAAATACACAAGAAAATCAGTTACAATAGAAGAATAATTCTAGTAAGTTTTGCAGGCAGACGAAGAACTTTCAGAGGAGTTGATATAATGCGTAAAGAACTAAGTGCTGGCGGAGTTGTTATGTTTGGTAACGCAATATTGATGTTGGAAAAATTTAATGGGGAATGGGTTTTGCCAAAAGGAAAGTTAGAAACTGGTGAAAAACTTGAAGAAGCTGCGACTAGAGAAGTTTTAGAAGAAGCAAGCGTGAAAGCTGAAATTGTAGAATATATCGGTGAAATTAACTACACTTATGAGAATTCTTTGAGAGACGATGAATGCACGTATAAGACGGTGCATTGGTTTTTGATGCAGTCAAAAAGCCYTGCGTGTGTTCCACAAAGAGAAGAAGGATTTATAGATGCAAAATTTGTTCATATTGACCGTGCTAAGAGCATTGCTAAATACAATGACGAGAAAAAAATTATACAAAAAGCAATTGATGAATATGAAAAAAAACATAGGCAAGATACGAAGTGAGATTGGTAGTGCATGTTATTTCGTATCTTACCTTTTAGTATATTCAAACAACAAAATTTTCAATTGCATAGTAATGCTTTTTATTGAAGTCTAAATGTATCACATTGAACATCAGTAGATGTTTTCGCAATGGCACCAATTTTGCTATTGATTTGTAAATTTGGGGCAAAACAATAATTGTTTTGATGAAATTTACAATTATCAACACTACAGGATACCTCCATGCTTGGCTGTTTATGCATTAAATTCACCTCCGTTCATTTTTCACTAAATTAAATATTTGAAGTTGCTCGAGCAATACTTCAGTAATAGCATGTGCATTTCAAAAAAAAATATTACTTGTTTCGAAGTTAAATAGAAGTTAGGAAAGAAGTGAAATAGAATGTCATTTTCATCTAGAACAAAAGGAGAACTAGCAAGAATAAATTTAAACGAAAAATGCTGTCAACTTGCTGAGTTGGCCGCTTTAGTAAGAATGTGCGGAAGTTTGCACCTGCAAGGCCATAGAAAACTCAGTTTTGATTTAACTACAGAAAATGCGGCAGTTGCTAGAAAAGCATTTAGAATCATTAAACGATTGTTTAGTTTACAGGCAGAAGTTATTGTCAGGAGAAATACAAGACTTAAGAAGAATAACCACTATTTAGTTTCAATAAATCATCTGTCAGGCAGCGAAGACATTTTGGGGGAAATAGGTATATTAAAAAGAGATGGCAACTTCCTAGACATCGACATTAGCATTCCTAAGGAGATTGTTACTAAGAACTGCTGTAAACGTGCATACCTAAGAGGCGCTTTTTTAGGGGCAGCATCCATAAGTGACCCTGAAAAGACATATCACCTTGAATTTGTAACAAATAGCATTAAACATAGCAAAGGGTTGGAAAGTTTACTTAACACATTTGATCTAAAGGCAAAGACGATTAAACGAAAAGAAAGCTATGTAGTTTACCTTAAAGAGGGCGATAAAATTATTGATTTACTAAATATTATTGGTGCTCATAAAGCACTATTAGATATTGAAAATATTCGTATTTTGAAGTCTATGCGCAATAGTGTCAATAGAGTGGTCAATTGTGAAACTGCGAATCTAACTAAAGTTGTAAATGCAGCGATAAGGCAAGTTCAAAAAATTGAGTTTATTAAACAAACTGTAGGACTACATAAGTTACCAGATAATCTCCGAGAAGTAGCAGAAACACGTCTTAACAATAGAGAGGCAAGTCTAAAAGAACTAGGCAAAATGTTAAGCATTCCTATTGGAAAATCAGGTATTAATCATAGATTAAGAAAAATAGAAGAATTTGCAGATAAGTTAAAAAGCTAGATTTTTTAGCCAAAATATATCAAGGAGTGATAAAAAAATGATAAAGAAATTTCTTAGCGACATCGAAATAGCACAACGTGCTAAAATGAAACCAATAGCTGAGATAGCTAAAGAATGGGGGATTGAGGAAAGAGAGCTTGAGCAATATGGACATTACAAAGCAAAGATTACATTTGATATTTTTGATAGGTTAGAAAATGAACCTGATGGTAAATTAATATTAGTAACTGCTATTAGCCCAACACCAGCAGGCGAAGGAAAGTCTACAACAACAGTTGGACTTGGACAAGCATTAAATAAAATAGGCAAAAAAGCTGTAATTGCTTTAAGAGAACCATCACTTGGTCCAGTATTTGGTGTTAAAGGTGGAGCAGCAGGTGGTGGGTACGCGCAAGTATTGCCTATGGAAGATATAAACCTTCATTTTACTGGTGATATGCATGCTATAACAACAGCAAACAACTTGTTATCAGCAGCTATAGATAATCATATTCATCAGGGCAATAGTTTGAATATAGATACCAGACAAATTGTTTGGAAAAGAGTATTGGACATGAATGATAGAGCTCTTCGTCAAGTTGTAGTTGGAATGGGCGGAAAACCTAATGGTTTTGTTAGAGAAGACGGTTTCATGWTTTCGGTTGCATCAGAAGTAATGGCAGTTTTATGCTTATCAAGCGATTTAATGGACCTAAAAACTAGGCTAGGGAAAATGATAGTAGCGTATACTAGAGATGGACAACCAGTTCTAGCTTCAAACTTAAATGTTCACGGTGCGATGACAATGCTTCTAAAAGATGCAATAAAGCCAAACCTAGTGCAAACGCTTGAAAATACTCCGGCTCTTATACATGGAGGTCCTTTTGCTAATATAGCACATGGGTGCAACTCTATTATTGCAACTAAACTGGGACTTAAATTAGGTGATTACTTGGTAACAGAAGCAGGTTTTGGAGCAGATTTAGGTGCAGAGAAATTTTTAAACATTAAATGCAGATATGGTGGATTAAACCCTAGTGTAGTAGTTATTGTTGCTACTATTAGAGCTTTAAAAATGCACGGAGGTGTAGGTAAAAAGGAGTTAGGAAAAGAGAACTTAGATGCTTTAGACCGAGGATTTGTAAACTTAGTAAAACAAGTAGAAAACATTAGAAAATTTGGTTTGCCCGTTTTAGTTGCTGTAAATAAATTTTCTGCAGATACTGATGCTGAAATTAAACTATTAATTGATAAATGCAATGATAAAAAGATAGATGTAGCCCTAAATGAAGTGTGGGAAAAAGGTGGCGACGGTGGCATCGAAATGGCGCAAAAAGTTGTTAATATTATTGAGAGTAAAGAATCAAATTTTAAACCAATTTATGAAATAGATAAATCTATTGAAGAAAAAGTAGGGATTATCGTTAAAGAAATATATGGTGGAGATGGTGTTGTATTTACTAAGAAAGCACAAAAGCAAATAGCAAAGCTAAAAGAAATTGGACTAGACAACTTGCCAATATGTATGGCGAAAACACAATACTCTCTTTCAGACGATCCTACTCTTCTTGGAGCACCAACTGGATTTGAAATCACAGTGTCAGAAGTTAGAGTATCTGCTGGTGCTGGCTTTATTGTGTGTTTAACTGGTAATGTTATGACAATGCCGGGGCTTCCTAAAGTTCCATCAGCAGAGAAAATTGATATTAATGATAAAGGTGTTATATCAGGATTGTTTTAGAACTTTAGTTGGCATGACACAAGGGGACGGTTCTTCTGTGTCACAGAGAGAGAATGACACAGAAGAACCGTCCCCTTGTGTCGATATAGGAGTTGAGTATACTTGATAAAAAATGTTGAAATTTCAAATGCAATGACAATTAAACTAGATGCTAGTCTACCAGAGAAACTAAACTTTGCAAAAGGAATAAGAAGAGCGCCTGATAGAGGATTTAGACTCAGATCTTCACAAACTGAAACAGCGCTAAAAAATGCACTTAGGTATATTCCAGAAGAACATCATAAAGTTGTTGCGCCTGAGTTCTTAGAGGAATTAGTAACGATGGGTAGAATTTACGGTTACCGTTATCGACCGGAAGGAAACATTAAAGCCAAAGCAATACACGAGTATAAAGGAAATTGCTTAGAAGGAAAAGCTTTTCAAGTAATGATTGACAACAACCTCGATTTTGATATTGCCCTATATCCATATGAATTAGTCACGTACGGAGAAACAGGATCTGTGTGTCAAAATTGGATGCAATATGTATTGATTAAGAAATACCTAGAAGAAATGACGAATAAGCAAACCTTGGTAATTTCATCAGGGCATCCGCTAGGTCTGTTTAAATCAAAGATTGATAGCCCAAGAGTGATAATTACTAATGCGCTTATGATAGGTATGTTTGATAACCTTGCTGATTGGGAAATAGCAGAACAAATGGGTGTCGCTAACTACGGGCAGATGACAGCTGGAGGCTGGATGTATATTGGACCTCAAGGAATAGTTCATGGAACATTTAACACACTTCTTAACGCAGGTAGACAAAAGCTAGGAATAAGCGAAGATGATGATTTAAAAGGAGTTTTATTTGTATCATCTGGGCTTGGCGGAATGAGTGGAGCACAACCAAAAGCTGCAGAAATAGCAGGGGCAGTATCTATAGTAGCAGAAGTTGATGAGTCAAGAGTTACCACAAGACATGAACAAGGGTGGGTTGGAAAAGCTTCAAGCGACCTAAAAGAAGTATTTAGGATAGCAAATGAATACAAAAGCAAAAAAGAAGCAGTTTCAATAGCATATATTGGTAACATTATAGATTTGCTAGAATACGCAGTGGAAAATGATGTGAAAATAGAGCTATTGTCTGACCAAACATCATGCCACGCTGTATATGAAGGCGGATATTGTCCACAGGGAATTTCCTTCGAAAGAAGAACCAAAATGCTAAAAAGTGATAGAGAGACATTTATTAAACTGGTAGATGAATCTCTAATTACTCACTTTGAGGTAATTAAAAAACTAGTAGAAAAAGGAACGTATTTCTTCGACTACGGTAACTCATTTATGAAAGCCATATATGACGCAGGAGCTAAAGAAATATCTAAAAATGGAGTTGACGAAAAAGACGGATTTATTTTCCCATCATATGTTGAAGATATTATGGGGCCAGAATTGTTTGATTATGGATACGGACCTTTTAGATGGGTTTGTTTAAGCGGAAAGCACGATGATTTGCTTAAAACAGACAAAGCTGCTATGGATTGTATTGATCCAAATAGAAGAGGGCAAGACAGAGATAACTACAACTGGATAAGAGACGCTGAAAAAAACCAACTAGTAGTAGGCACACAAGCGCGTATTCTGTACCAAGATGCAATGGGTAGACTTAAAATTGCACTTAAGTTTAATGAAATGGTTAGAAATAGAGAAGTAGGTCCTATTATGCTTGGCAGAGATCATCATGATGTAAGCGGTACTGATTCACCTTTTAGAGAAACAGCAAACATTAAAGATGGTAGTAATGTAATGGCAGACATGGCTACACATTGTTTTGCAGGCAATGCTGCTAGAGGAATGTCCCTAATAGCTCTGCATAATGGTGGCGGAGTCGGAATTGGTAAATCTATCAACGGTGGATTTGGAATGGTTCTTGACGGTAGCGAACGCGTTGACGAAATATTAAAAACTTCCATGCCGTGGGATGTTATGGGCGGGGTAGCAAGACGTGCTTGGGCAAGGAATGAAAACTCAATAACCACAAGTATGGAATACAATAAAGCAAATACTAAAACAGATCACATTACAATTCCATTCTTGCCGGATGAGAATTTAATAAAGAATTTAGTGAAAAGCAAATTTGACAAATAGAGGAGATAACAAAAATGAAAAAAATTGTACAATGCGTACCTAACTTTAGCGAAGGCAGAGATAAAGATAAAATTGAAAAAATAGTAAATTCTTTTAGGGGAAAAGAAGGAGTTAAGCTGTTAGATTACAGTAGTGACGAAGATCACAATCGTATGGTTGTTACTGTAGTAGGTGAGCCTGAAGCGCTAAAAGATGCAGTAATAGAAGCAATGGGAGTTGCAATCTCAGAAATTGACATGACCAAGCACGAAGGGCAGCACCCAAGAATGGGAGCGACTGATGTTGTACCATTTATCCCAATTAAGAATGTTTCTATGGATGAGGCAATAGAACTTGCTAAAGCAGTTGCAAAAGAGGTATCAGAAAGACATGGTTTACCAATTTACTTATACGAGAAAGCTGCAACTTCTAAAGAAAGAGAAAATCTAGCAAAAGTTAGAAAAGGACAGTTTGAAGGAATGGCGGAAAAAATCAAAGAAATTAATTGGAAGCCAGATTACGGTCCAGACTCTATCCATAAAACTGCTGGAGTAACTGCAATAGGGGCAAGAACAGCTTTGGTTGCATTTAATGTTAATCTAGACACTAACAATCTTGAGATTGCTAATAAAATTGCAAAAAATGTACGACATATAAGTGGTGGCCTTAGATTTTGCAAAGGCATGGGAGTTGCACTTGAAGATAGAGGAATTGTTCAAGTTTCGATGAATATGACAAACTTCGAAAAAACACCGCTTTATAGAGTCTTTGAATTAATTAAAATTGAGGCAAAAAGATATGGAGTAAACGTAGTAGGGAGCGAAGTTATTGGGCTTGTTCCAATGGATGCACTAATTGCTACAGCTGAATATTACTTAGGAATAGAAGAGTTTTCTACAGAGCAAGTATTAGAAAAAAGAGTAATGGAGTAAATGATATGAAAAAAATGATAATCAAAAATGCAAATGAGCTTGTAACATGCAGTGGATTTAAAGCAAAAAGTGGATCTGAAATGTCTGAGTTGAATATTATTAAAAACGGTGCTGTTGTTATTGAAGATGGAATAATAAAAGCTGTAGGAACGACCAGTGATATATTGAAAGAATATGATGAAGCTAATTATGAAGTAATTGACGCTACGAATAAAGCAGTGTTACCTGGATTTGTTGACCCTCATACGCATTTTGTATTTGGGGGATATAGAGCCGAAGAATTTTCATGGAGACTAAAAGGCGAAAATTATATGGAAATAATGAAGCGTGGCGGAGGAATTCTTAGTTCAGTTAAAATGACTAAAGAAGCTACAGAAGAAGAACTGTACGAATCAGGGCTAAAAAGACTAGATTCTATGCTCTCATTTGGCGTAACAACAGTTGAAGGTAAAAGTGGTTACGGTTTGGATTTTGATACGGAAATCAAGCAGTTAGAAACTATGAAAAAGTTAGGGAAAGTCCATCCAATTGACATTGTAAGTACTTTCTTAGGAGCTCATGCAGTGCCTAAAGAATACAAAGGAAATGAAGATGCTTTTATTGATTATGTTATTGACGAGGTAATGCCTACAGTTGTAGAAAAGGAGCTAGCAGAATTTTGTGATATATTCTGTGAAAAATCTGTTTTCTCAGTTGAACAATCAAGAAAACTACTAACAAAAGCAAAAGAAATGGGATTAAAGCTTAAACTTCATGCAGATGAAATTGTGCAACTAGGAGGAGCGGAATTATCAGCTGAACTAGGTGCTATTTCTGCTGATCATTTGCTACAAGCATCGGATGAAGGCTTGGCATTAATGGCAGAAAAAGGTATTGTGGCAACACTATTGCCAGGCACAGCATTTAGCTTAAAAGCTGACTATGCAAGGGGAAGATACATGATAGACAATGGTTTGTCTGTTGCATTAGCAACTGACTTAAATCCAGGGAGCTGCTTTACTGAATCAATTCCATTAATATTTGCACTTGCGACTCTTTATATGAAGCTTACAACAGAAGAAGCAATCAATGCATTTACAATTAACGCAGCAGCGTCTTTAGACAGAGCAGATTCAATTGGAAGTATTGATGTCGGGAAAAAAGCAGATATCATAGTACTTGAATTCCCATCTTACAAATTTATTCCGTATCATATAGGTGTAAGCACAGTTGAGAAAGTAGTGAAAAATGGGAATTTAGTTTTTGACAAATTAAGAGGAGGCAGAATTTAATGCTCGCAGAAATGAAACTTAGTGAATTCTTAGAAAAAACAGCATCAAACAAACCAGTACCAGGTGGCGGAAGTGTTGCTGCCATGAGTGCAGCAACAGCAGCAGCGTTAACAGAAATGGTGGCTAATCTTACTATAGGGAAGAAGAAATATATAGAAGTTGAAGAAGAAATGAAAAGCATTGCACAAACTGTAAAGGAATTAAGAAAAAAACTAGTGGAAGCAATAGATAGGGATGCAGAGGCATTTAATGGAGTAATGAGTGCATTTAAAATGCCGAAAAACACTGAAGAACAGGTAGATTTAAGAAAAATACAAATACAAAACAACATGAAAAAAGCGGCATTAGTACCTTTAGAAGTTGCAAAAGATGCATTTAGTATGATGGGGATGATTAGTAGTATTACTGAAAAAGGAAATAAAAATGCAGTGACAGATGCTGCTGTAGCTGCAATGATGGCTAGAACTGCCGTTTTATCAGCTCTTTATAATGTTAGAATAAATTTGGCTTCAATAAAGGATCAAGAATTTGTTGAGAAGATATCGTTAAAAGCAAGTGAACTTGAAACTAAAATCGTGGAAGAAGAAAAAAAAATTTTAAGTAAGGTAGAACTCTAACGGTGTGCCTATCAAGCTATTAGAAGTATTAACAAGAAAAAATTTCATAAAAAAATCCATGAAAAATGTTTTTTATGGATTTTTTTAAAGGGAATTAAGACAAAAAAGACGAACAATATAGTAATACTGACACGRACTGTGAAAAGCAATCAAAACAACGGGAAAGTGGGATTTTTTAGCAGAGGGATATATATTTAGGGGAGAAAAACTATGAATAAAACAAATAGTATTAATGGAACAAAGAAATTTTATATAGAATTTTTTAATAATATTATACTTAAGTATATGCAGTATTCGTTTGCGGAAATTGACTATAAATCTGTGATAGATGACTTAATGTTATTGTCTAATGCGAAATATGTGTTTATAAATGAATACTGTAGAGAAAAAGAGATCATGCAAACGAAAGCAATAGGCGGATTTAACAAACATTACGAAAAGATGATTGCAGCTCTAGGATTTGATTTAATAGGAAAAGAATGGACTGCAAGTAGCGAAGATCAACCAATTATAGGAACTAGAAAACTAAAAAAATATAATAGTTTGAGCTCGGTTATTTCTGATAGAATTCCAGAAAAGACTGTTAAGAGGCTTGAAAAGATTTTTGGAGCAGGAGAAGCATATACAATAGGATTTTATCAGAAAGATGAATTGTTTGGGAACTTAATCCTTTTCTCTGGAGTTGGGGAAGAACTAAAGGAGCAAGATTTAGTTGAATTTTTTGCTCGTTTATTAGGGATAGTTTTGCATAGACGAAGAACAGAAGAAAAGCTTCGGAGTAAAGAAATTGAGTTGCAAAAATCAAATGAAGAGTTAACCTTAGTGAACGAAGAGTTAACTGCAATAAATGAAGAATTACAGGCTTCAATGCAACAGTTACTTGCTACAGAAGAAGAATTAAGAGAAAAGTACTATGATTTAATAAGACAAAAAAAGATTATGAAATCTTTATTTGAGTTTTCTCCAGATGCTGTTGCTCATTTAAGCAAAACATTTCATATTATTGATGTTAATTCAAAATTTGTAGAGATGTTTGGCTATTCGAAAGAAGAATGTAAGAATAAATTTATTGATGAAATTGTATGTGCACCAGAGCAAAAAGAATTAGGGAAAAAAGTGAATAAAGAAGTAGGACAAAACTTATCTGTGCACGTAGAAACGCAGAGAGTGAATAGAAATGGCACGATTTTTTCAGTCCTCATTAGAGGAGGCCCTACGATAGTAAATGATGAAATTATTGGCTATCATGCAATATATACAGATATTAGCGAACGAAAGAAAACGGAAAACTATATCAAGCGCTTGAGTTACCAAGATTCACTGACTAAATTAAATAATAGAGCATTTTTTGAGGAACAATTAGTAAAACTGGATACTGATGAAATGCACCCCCTATCTATAATAATGGCTGATATTAATAATTTGAAATTTATAAATGATGTTTTTGGTCATACTGAAGGAGACAAATTATTAAGAAGTTTTGCAGTAGTGCTAAGAGAACAGTGTCGTAAAAATGATATTATCGCTAGGTGGGGAGGAGATGAGTTTTTTATAATACTTCCGCAGACACCTGCAAAAATAGCAAGAAGGATTTGCGAAAGAATAAAGAAAGAATGCAAAAATATCGAAGGCACTCTAATTAATGTTAGTGCAGCTCTTGGGTACGCAGAAAAAGATATTCTTGAGACAAGGTTTTCTAGTGTAATTAAAATAGCAGAGAAAAGGATGTATAGAGATAAACTAATAGAAGGCAAAGGTGAAAGAGATAGGATTATTACATCACTACAAAATTCTCTTTTGGAAAAAAATGTTGAAACTAAAGAACATACTGATAGAATTAAGGAACTAAGCATTAGATTAGGCAAAAGGCTAAAACTGGGAAGAGTAGAACAGAACAAACTAAAACTTTTATCATTGCTACATGACATTGGTAAAATTGTGATTGCAGATTCTATTTTGCTAAAACCTGAAAAACTAACTGTAAGTGAATACGAAGAGATTAAAAAACACCCTGAAGCAGGATATAGAATTGTGCAGACAAGCGTTGACTTGGCACATATAGCGGAAATTGTTTTGTTTCACCATGAGCATTGGGATGGTCAAGGTTATCCTAGAGGCATTAAAGGGAGGAAAATCCCAAGGCTTGCACGTATAATTTCTATAGTTGATGCGTATGTTGTTATGACTCATGGAACAGTATATAAAAAAGCTATTACGTATGAAGAAGCACTAAAAGAGATAAGTAGATGTGCTGGGAGTCAATTTGACCCGAATATTTCAGAAGAATTTGTAGAAATGATGATGGAGATGGAGTGAGTGCATTGGATGTTGATGCTTATTTGTACAATAAAGATGTTAAATGCCCTGTATGTTATACAGCGTTTAAGATTAACAAAGTAAGAGGCAGAAAACTTAAAATAATAAAGAAACACGATGATTTATATGTGAGCTACAAAGATATAAATCCTATATTTTATAGCATTTGGGTCTGCCCAGGTTGTGGCTATAGTACAACAGAAAAAGAATTTTACGAAATTAAGAAGATGCAAATTCCAACAATTGAAGAAAGTATTAAAAAAAATTGGAATAAAAAAGATTATAACAGAGAACGTACGGCAAAAGAGGCTGAAAATACTTATAAGTTAGCAATCTTAACAGGGCAATTACTAAGCAAGCCAAAGGGATATATGGGTGAGCTTTGTTTAAAACTAGCGTGGATATATCGTGATATGGAGAACTCTAAGGAAATAGAGTATTTACAGAACGCTCTTAATTTTTTCGAAGATGCCTATCAGCACGAAAGACTTCCAGTAGCGACTCTAGATGAGTTAACAATGACTTACTTGATTGGTGAATTGCATAGACAATTAGGCAACTACGTAAAAGCAATTCACTGGTATAACAAAACGTTGGAGCACAGTCAAATTAAGACAAAAAGATGGATGCAACTAAAAGCTAGAGAACAATGGAGCAAAGCTAAAGTAGAATATGATATTGTGAAGAAACAAAAAAATAAATAAATAAAACACAGAAAAAGTTGCAGCGACAGAAAAAACTTGGTATGAATGTCAATTAAAAATATTGCTATTTTCCGTAGTTTTTGATATTATAGGTGTATAAACTAAATAAACCTCAAAGTGTAGGTGCATTTGCTTAATAGGGAAAGCGGTGAAAAACCGCTACAGCCCCCGCTACTGTAAGTAATAACGAAAGCAGTAAACGTCACTGGTTAATACTGGGAAGACGCTGCGAGTAGGATGAATTACAAGTCAGGAGACCTGCCACACTTATATATATATACCTTCGGTGGGAAGGGGATTGTTGTATTGACATCAACCCCAAACCTAATAGGTTAGGGGTTTTTTATTGTTTAAATAAAGCATTCAGGAGGATTTAGTATGAACAGAATTAACAAAATTTTAGTTTCAACTATAGTTGCTATTTTACTTTTATCGACTGTGGCTTTTGCAAATCCAGTAAACTTAGAGTTAAACGGCAATATTAAGGGGTTAGATTTGCAAGTGAACAACGCAAGAACTTATGTTAGTGGTGAAAGTCTAGACCAACTAGGACTAAACATTGCCACCAGTAATAATGGAGATGCAGGAAGTCAAATAATTGTATCAAATGATAATGTAACTCTTCTATTTATTGCTGGAAGCAACGTAGTAAAAGTGAACAAAGCTGAACTGACTATTGATGCAGCTGCTTTTATTGATAAGAATGTTGCTTATATTCCATTAAGATTTGTTTTAGAAACTTTAGGACATGAAATAACTTGGGATGCTAAAAACAGAAGGATTTTAGCCAATATGCAAGATGGAATTATAAACCAAAGTGACGAACCAAGCACAGTTATTTCGATGGCTCCAAGCGTTTCCGAAATAATTTTTGCATTAGGCGCTGGGGACAAGCTTGTTGGGAGAACTAAGTTTTGTGATTATCCACTTGACGTTACTAATGTTGCAAGTATAGGATCAATGTTCACGCCTGATATTGAACAGATGGTCAATATATATCCTGATATTATTATAGCTCAGACACATTTTAAAGAAGAAGTACTAGATAAGCTTAATGAAGCAGGGATAAAGACATCTACAAATGCAACGCCACAATCTCTAGAAGAAATGTATAGCGCAGTTACCGATATAGGTAGACTTATAAATAGAAATTTTGAGGCTAGAGCTATAGTATCTAGTATGAGATCAAAAGTTCAACGTGCTGAGTACGTTTTAAGAGGGGTTACGCACCTGCCAACGGTATACTATGTAGTAGGTACAGGAGAGTGGGGAGAGTGGACAGCGACGAAAAATACTTACCTTGCTGATGTTATTGCTATTGCAGGTGGAGACAATATCGCTGCAAGACATGAACCAGAAGCTAATTGGAGTTTTACCTTAGAAAAACTGGTTGATGCTAATCCTCAACTTATATTTGGATCACAGTTCAACAAGGATAAAATGATGGATGGAGAACAATATTCTTCAATCGTAGCAGTAAAAAACAATAATTTTGTTGCAGTTAATGAAAATATTTTTGAAAGACCATCTCCAAGACTAATAAATGAAGGATTGAAAATTCTTCTAGAAATGTTTCACCCTGAATTAGTATATAATCTTGGTTTTTAGTGTAAGGAGCATTTAAATGGATAGGGAAAGAGGCTTCATTCTTAAGATTTTAAGTATTGTAGTTATACTACTTTTGCTAATGGTTTTTGCTACAACAGTTGGTTCGGTAAGTGTCCCGATAAGAGATACTGTCCGTATTATTACTAGCGAGATTGCATACTTTGGTCAAAATGTCAACTTAGACGATGTAAGAAAACAGCATATATTCATAGTTAAGAATATAAGACTGCCAAGAATTGTATTAGCCTCTTTAGTAGGTGCCGTGCTAGCATTAGTCGGCACCTCCTACCAAGCTATATTTAAGAATCCTATGGCAGATCCATTTGTGATGGGAGTGTCATCTGGTGCAGCATTTGGAGCGACTTTAGGTATAGTTTTGGGACTGAATGTAGGTGCTTTTGCCATGGGAACCACAGCAATACTTGCGTTTATTGGCGCATTGTTAACGACTGCTATTGTATATAATCTAGCAAGAGTAGGAAATAAAATATCTACTACTTCAATTTTGTTAGCTGGAATAGTAATGAGTTCATTACTTTCATCAGGAATCTCTCTGATGATGATTTTTAATCAAGATGATTTAGCAAAAATTGTAGGTTGGACAATGGGTAGTTTTAATGCAGCTAATTGGGAGCAAGTAACTCTATTATTGATACCAACGCTAATAGGGCTAGTAGTTTTAGTTGCGCTCTCAAGAGAAATG
>NVVX01000076.1 GCA_002733545.1 Alkaliphilus sp. | reverse complement strand
AGGATAAACACTTTTCATACACCGCCTTATACGGATATTTTTCTGATAATTTCATAATCACATAGCGGGCAGTTTTAATTATTTTTGCAGCCAGAAATATAAAAGTGATGGGGTCAGGCGTTGCGATATTCACAAAATTTTATTCGACAAAAAATAATAAGTGAATATCGCAACGCCTGACCCCACTCCTTCTTGTAAAAAAAGTTTTTGTTCTTGAAATAAAATCCCTTGCGTTTTGTTATCATATATGATAACATGTATTAATAAACATATTTAGGTATGTGGAGGTCAACGCTATGTGGCAAATAGAGTATTACGCAAAAAGAAATGGAACTATCCCCGTATTGAATTTTTTATTATCCTTACCTCCTAAATTTAGAGCTAAAGCTTATGTGGAGATAGAACTTCTAAAAGAGCATGGCATTAATTTAAGAGAACCATATGTAAAATCAGTAAAAGGCAAACAATACAAAGGGCTATATCAGCTACGCATACGATTTGGTTCTGATAGTTCTAGGATATTTTATTATCTTTATCACCAAAATACTTTCGTGCTTTTACATGCTTTTCTTAAAAAATCTAACTCCACACCAATAGTTGAACTTGAAAAAGCAATGAAGAATAAAACAGATTATGAAATGAGGTGTAATGATGAGTAAAGCAGGTGTATCTTTTTCAAAGGTTAGAGAGAACCTAATGAAAGACCCAGAATTCAAAGCCGAATATGCAAAACTTAAGCCAAGATATGAAATTATATCAGAAATCATTAAAGCAAGAGCTGAGCAAAATATGACTCAAGAAGAACTCGCTTTTCGAACCGGGACACAAAAATCAAATATTAGCAGATTAGAAAGTGGCAGTTACAACCCTTCATTAGATTTGCTCTTTAAGATAGCAAATGGCTTAGGTAAAGAAATTCACATTGAACTTAGATAATGATAAAAATAATATCTATACTAAAAAAGCTAAGCAAATAGCCATTCTACTTGTTTAGCTTTTTTCTTTCCATTTTAAATACCCACTGTCCTTTAAGTACGCCCTTCTTCGGAAGATCAGGTGGTAGTATCAGACAGAGAGCAGGACTTATTTATTCTACCTCGCTATAATTCAACTTTTCAACCCAAACCCCTTATCTCCCATTAAAAAATGGCATCCTCGCAAACTGCTGAATTTCATTTGAATTCTTCCCAACTGTCACTTCACTTTCTTGCTAGTAATATATCTGTCCTCTATTTCCAACGTCAATTACAATAATTATTAGATTATCATCATTCTTTTCAAGCAAAACTCTAAAATCTCCAACTCTTAATCTGTATATATCATCTATAGCCTTTAATTTCTTCATATCGCCTTTTGGTAATTTTAATATTGCTTTAATAATCCTTTTTTGAGTATTAGCATCTTGCTTTTTTATGAATTTTTCAGCTTTTTTAGTAAGATTAATCTTATAATTATTCTTCATCTAAATTTAACTCCCTAATTAAATTTTCTAAAGGAACTAAATCTTCTCCTGATTTTTTATATTCTTTGCATGTTTTTATTTCTTCGGCATCAGGGTTATCTTCTTCAATACTAACCCATTCCTTTTGCAATTCTTTTTGCTTCTTCTGCTTTAAATATTCATAGAAATTCAATACTTCTACCAAAACTTGTGTATCCTGTTCTTTACTCAATTTCCGAATTACTTCTTTAGCTAATGGACTCATTTGATCACCCCTCATTTACTACTATAATATAATTGAACAAAATCGCTAACGCAATAGTTTTCAAAAGCAAACCTAAAACCACAATTCCATAAATTTTTCTATAAAAGATAGTAGCGTTTTTGCTTGAAATGTATTATTGTTAATTCACAACCAAAAACAAAATACAAAAAAACAAAAACGGATACTATCATGTTAATATTATCATATTTTAGCTTCATCTACAATTGCATATTTTATATTTACCGCTTAAGAGTGCCACCTTAGATTCAATTTTTAGTTGCAACTATTACTTTAAATTTGAATATGAGGAGGATTTTCTATGTGCAGTTTTAATTTTGATACTTATCTATCTAAATTTAATGAATTAATTGAGTTTCGTGACTTAACTAAAAATACTGTTAAAAATTATTCGTCTTTTCTAAAACAATACTTGTCTTAGGTCGATGAAAATTTGAACAAGTCCCCTGAAAGCGTTTCTTTTGCCGAAATTAGAACTTACTTGCTTTACATGAAAAACATTAAAAAACTAGCTCCTAGAAGTATTAATGCGCATATTTCACAACTAAGGTTTTTTCATCTTTATGTGCTTAATAAAGCGTGGGATGTTTACCAAGTACCATTTATGAAATTTACTACTATTCTTCCAAAAGTGCTATCACAAGAAGAAGTACTTCACTTTATCAAAACCATGAGCAACCTCAAACATAAAGCCTACATCGTTTTGCTTTATTCTGCTGGACTTAGAGTTAGTGAACTGCGACATCTACGTTACGGAGATGTTGATAGAAAAAATTTGCGCATCTACATTCGAAACTCCAAATCTAGAAGCGACCGTTATGCAATTCTTTCTAAGAATGCGCTTAAGGTACTTACTGATTATTGGTATCGTTGTGGGCGCCCGAAGGAATGGCTTTTTCCTGGGGCTAAACCTAATCAGCCAGTTGCTTCTTACACTATCAATCGATTGATTAAAAGGCATGCTTCTTTCTTAGGCATAGAAACAAATGTTACGCCTCATTTGTTTCGTCATTGCTTTGCTACTCATCTCTATGAACAGGAAACAGATCTCTTAGTTATCCAAAAACTTCTTGGAGTCGATATTGGTTTTATGAGTATCCTTCATACATTCGGTCAAATCTCTCATACCACCCACATCTTCATTGTGTTGTTCTTGGTGGTGGGCTTACAAAAGATTTGAAGTTCAAAAAATCTGATGACAAGTTTCTTTTTCCAGTTAGAGTAATTTCAAAGCTCTTTAGGGGGAAGTTCCTAGCAGCACTAGAGCAACTTTACAAAAAAGAAAAGTTAATCTTTTCATCTGATATGAAGCACTTAAATAATTCTAAATCATTTAATAATTTTTTGTCTTTACTTTATTCTAAAGAGTGGATTCCTCATATTAAAGAGACTTTTAAAGGTGCTAAAAATGTTATTGAATATTTAGGGAACTACACTCACCGCATCGCTATATCAAATGCTAGAATTTTAAATGTGACAGATTCAGAAGTAACTTTTAAAATAAAAAATTATCGCACTGACAAACAAGAAACTGTTACACTTCACCCTGTTGAATTTATTCGTAGATCTGCACGTTTTACCTACAGGATTTATTAAGATTCGTCATTATGGCATTCTTAGTAATCGTTCAAAAAAAGTAAAACTTGCTATTTGCAGAAATATTTTAAAAGGCATTTATCATAAATCGGAATTGAATGGTTTATCCATGCCAGAAATTCTTTTGAAGCTTTTTAATATTGATATTTTATCTTGCAAAAAATGCGGCAGCAAAAAAATATACAAAGATGTTCTTTTTGTTCAGTTAGAATGAATTTAGCAACTGAATATTTTTTCTAACCTTTCTGAAGGTCTTTTTGTGTTGCTTAAGAACTAGAAATCTCTCTTCATTCCTAGTTTGTTTTCTCTCCCAAACATTTTTTTGCATGTTTTGTGGTAGAGAAAATACATTGCTTTCCCATAGCACCGCGACTGTTGTTCAATTGGGAAAATTGTAATTGAGCTCAAGAAACAATTTGTTTCTAACCTTAATTTTTTTTTGACCTCAACTACAATTCTTCCCTAAAAATTATATCACATACTTCATTCCATTAAACACTACTTTTTATTCAAGGACATTGTAAAAATAAATCATCATCTCATCATTTGATTTATATCCATGTGACAATTTCGATCCATTCCCAACTGTCCTACAACTGTCACTATATCTTATGACAATTTAGACTTCAAAAAACTAGAATATTCTTGTAAATTTCATAGGCCGTCTTTTAACTACCCACTTCATCATTAACCTTACCACGTCAGTTAGAATTCTTTCGCTCATACTATTAGACAAGTTTTTCCACTCGCGAAATTAACATTAAATTGTATCGTAATATTCATTCTCTTCTACTTTTCAAATCCCTCTATTTTTATACAAATTCTTCGTTCTTTTTTACTTTATTCATTACAATTGCTAATTCTTTGCCATAATACCCACTGTCCTTTAAGTACGTCCTTCTTCGGAAGATCAGGTGGAAGTATCAAACAGAGGGCAGGACTTGTTTATTCTACCTCGCTATAATTCAACTTTTCAACCCTGACCTCTTATCTCCATCTTTGCTGTTTGCTTCTATTTGTTTCTGCTAATGTTTGGAGGTAGACTGGGGGGCGATTTTTTTTCGGATTTGGTTATCAAAAAATAAAGCTCTTGTAATTTGAGCGTAAAAATGCGATAATAGTGTACAAAAGGAGGTGTTGATATGCCACAGATTAGACCTATAACCGATTTAAGAAATACAAATGAAATTTCTGATATTTGCCATGCTAAGATAGAGCCAGTCTTTATAACGAAGAATGGATACGGTGATTTAGTGGTTATGAGTATTGAAACATACGAGCAGATGCTAGAAGTGAAGGAGACTGATGCAGCTATTACAGAAGCAGAATATGAAAGCGGAGCAAGCCTGATAGATGCAAAAGAAGCACTTGCAACTTTAAGGAGGAAACACTTTGGATAAATATACGGTTAAATTGCTCCCTAAGGCATATAGGGATATCGAGCATATTTATAGTTACATTTCGAAGGAAATCAAAGTGCAAGAAGCAGCTGAAAAGACAGTGAAATCGATTGAAGATGCAATCTTAGGTTTAGAAGAGTTTCCATATCGAGGACCAGACAGAAAAGTTGGAGTTTATGCTAACAAAGCCTATCGTCAGATGTTCATTAAAAATTTCACGCTAGTTTACAGAATTGACGAAAAGTTAAAATTGGTAGTTGTAGTTACAGTAAAATATTCTCCAAGTTACTTCTGATGATTGTTTGGAAGTAATGGGGTCAGGGTTGAAAAGTTGACTTGCAGAATGTACTACTAAATGTGGTGATCAGCGCAGCTGGGCGATTTCACTGTTTTCTCATTAAACACCCACTGCCCTTTAAGCACGTCCTTCTTCGGTCGGCACCCATAAATCTAATCAGTATTCAAAACTGATAACTCTATTGTTTGTTCTTATTGTTTTCGTAATACTCGATAAACTTTTTAGCAGACAAAGGTTTTGAGAAAAAATAACCTTGAATATTATCACATTTCAATTTAAGAAGCTCATTTCTTTGCTGCTCAGTTTCTACTCCTTCAGCAGTAGTAGCAATTTTTGTTTTTTTACAAAGATCAACTACAAGG